>NZ_JBFBBQ010000001.1:0-340972 GCF_040682775.1 Amycolatopsis sp. NPDC051106
CCCTACACGACGCTCTTTCCGATCTGGCCCGGCGGCGGCGGGACGCGCCGGGCCGGACGCGGTTCGCGCGGCGGCGCCTCGTCGTGGACGGGCCAGGCGTCGGGCGGGGGTACGTCGTCGCGCACCGGCCGGCCGTCGCGCACGGGAGCGTCGTCGCGGACGGGCCGCTGCTCGCGGATCAAGCCGTCGTCACGGACCGGGCGCCCGTCGCGGGCCGGCGGTGCGTCCTCGCGCGGCGGCCGTCCGTCGCGCACGGGTGGGCCGTCGTCGCGGACCGGACGGCGGGGACGGCCGTCTTCGCGGGCCGGTCGCCGGGGCGGGGCGTCGTCGCGAGCGGGCCGCCGGGGCGGTGCGTCCTCCCGGGCGGGCCGGCGAGGTCCCCCGTCCTCGCGGGGCGGGCGCTGGTCGCGGACAGGCGCGTCGTCCGGCGCCGGCATCTGGCGCGTGTGGCCGTTGCGGGGCGGCTGGCGGCGGCCGCGCTCCGGAGGAGGCGGCTTCGGGGCCGGTGGCTGCTGGGGTGGTGGCTGGCGGCGGACCGGCTGCGACGCGCGCGGCGGTCCGTCACCCCGTTGCGGGGGCGGAGCGCCTTCGCGCCGAGGACGACTCGCACGCTCGGGTGGTAAGCCCGGCTCTCTCTCCAACGCGTGCCCAATCCTCGGTGCTCGGTCCGGTGCCCGCGGCCCGGTGCCGCGTACGTGCGGACCAAGAGTAATCGGGAACCGCCCGGAACACTCGAAGGCCGGAGGATCAGTCCACCAAGTCGCGCCCCGCGCGGGCGTCCTTCAGCCGCCGGTAGATGCGCCGCGAAGCCAGCAGAAGCAGGGCCACACCTGCGGCGACGGTCGCGATGATGGTGATCGCGCCGTACTCCGTCGACGTCAGTTCGAACCGCGCGGATGACCCGAGCGGGGTACCGGTGGGCGTGCTCAACGACACATCGACGCTGAACCGGCCGGCCCGCAGCGCCTCCACGGGGAGGAAGTACTGGCGGCCGCCGCCCGCGGGGAACGACACTTCCTTGCCTTCGTCCGCGCGGAGGCCGGTGTTGTTGTTGAGCGAGAACCTCGCGTTGATCCCGACCGGCAGGTCGTTCACCACGTACACCGGCAGCGGGGAGTTGCCGGACGCCAGCGCGATGATCTGCTGCGGCTGCCGGACGCTCACCCGGTCGCTGATGGCCCCGATCTCGGCCCGCGCGTTCGCGGTGGCCGCGTCGGCGGGCAGGCCCCGCCAGCCGGTGGAGGCACCGCGCAGCTCGGCCAGCCGCACCGACGCGACGACGTCCTCCGGCTTCACCCGCTTGGTGGGGTCCAGCTGCATCGCGGAGGACACCCCGGTGGCCTGGTCGTCGAGCTTCGACAGCGTCGAGACGACGGCCGGGTCGATGGCCGCCCCGGGGTCCTGGCCGCCGTCGCCGACCGCGCCGGAGCCCGCCGGGTCCGCGGACAGCAGCGACGGGAGCGACTCGGCCGTGACCACCCCGGCGTCGAGGAAGTTGCCGGCCTGCTGCAGGTACGCCGTGAGCTCGGCCGCCGGGGCGTCCCAGCGCCGCGGCGGGGCGACGAGCAGGTGCTCCGGGCGCTCCTGACCGGCCGGCAGGCCGAGCCCGGCCCGGAAGGCGAGCGCGCCGAGCCCGTTCTGGCTGGAGATCGCCCGCTCGGTGTTCGCGGCGACGGTGACCGAATCGGGCACGCTCGGCACGCCGGTCATGGCCGCGGAGATGAGCGAGTCGGTCGGCTGGGCCCGGACCGCGCTGCCCTGCACGGTGACGCCGCCGCCCACGCCGGCGGGGGCGAGCTTCGCCGCGTCCGTGAGCACGGTCTTGACGCCGGCCTGGGTCAGCGCGGTGAGCACCGCCTCGTTGAGGGTGCCGTCCGGCCACAGCACGCCGGTCTGCGGCGTGACCCCGGCCACCTGCTGGATCGTGGCGGCGGCCGCGGCCGCCTGGGCGACCAGGATGGGGTCGCCGGGACGGATCCGGGAGACGGTGTTGAGGTCGGCGTCGGCGAAGGGCAGCGCCACCGCGCACCGGCCGGTCAGCAGGGAGCGCAGCGAGGTCAGCCACGTCTTCGCGGTCTGGACGCCCTTGCCGTCGACATTCCCGTTGTCGGTGTGCACCTGGTAGCCGCGGCTCATCGAGTCGACGGTGGCCAGCAGATCCGGGTCGAGCGCGAAGCACATCGACTTCGCGAGGTCCGCGTCGCCGCGCACGGCCGTGGACGCGGCCGTGACCAGCGCGTTCAGCCGGCCGTCGGGGCCGATCTCGTCGGCCAGCCGGTCGTCGCGCAGCACCAGCGGCTGGCCGTACGGCGCCGCGTAGACCGGCGGTACGCCACTGGTCAGCGGCCAGAGCAGGGTCATGCTCGGCGCGCCCGCCGAGGAGTGCCCGGCCGACTTGCCCGGCCCCGCCAGCACCGGCATCAGCATGCTGACCGCGCCCAGCCGGGCGGCCCCGCCGAACTCCGGAGTGCCGTTGACGTTCACCAGCAGCGGGTAGACGCCGGGGCGGCCGAACTGCGCCGCCTTCGAGCCGGTCAGGTTCACCGTGATGTTCAGCGGCGCGCTCTGCCCGGGCTCCAGCACATCCGCGACCGAGGTGAAGTCGGTCAGCGGGGCGTCCTTGATGACGGCGCCCGACAGCACGTCGTTGACCCCCCGCGAGGTCGTCACCCGCTCGCCGGCCTGCAGGCGGACCTGCGGCCGGGCGACCTTCCGGTCGCCGGTGTTGGTCACCGTGCCGGCGACGGTCAGCGTCGTCGTCGAGCCGGTGATCACGCGCGGGTTCAGCTCGGCCAGGTCGACCCGCAGGCGGGCGCCCTGCTCCGCCTGGGCCACCGTGGCTCCGGTGAGGGCGGGGACGGCCAGGAAGAGGACGGAAAGGAAGGCTGCGGCGAACCGCTTCACTCGGGGGCTCCCTCAGGGGCGTGCTCGTCTCGTCCGTGGACGTCCGGGCGCGCGAAAAGTTCCTTGAGCATCTGACTGGCCTTCCGGACGAGCTTGCGCTCGTCGGAGTAGGCGAGCTTGGTCTCGAGCTCGGCCAGCGGGACCCAGGCCACCTCGGTGACCTCGACGTCTTCGTCGGAGAGCTCGCCGCCGAGCGATTCGAGCAGGAAGTGGTGGACGGTCTTGTGGATCCGCCGCTTCTCGGCCACGAACCAGTAGTCGATGGTGCCCAGCGGCTGCAGCACGCGCGCGGAGATGCCGGTTTCCTCCTTGACCTCGCGCACGGCCGTCTGTTCCACCGTCTCACCGTCCTCGATGTGGCCCTTGGGCAGCGACCACAGCAGTCTGCCGTGCCGGTCGAGCCGGCCGATCAGCACCGCCTGTTCACGCTCGGCGTCCACCACGAGGCCCCCGGCCGACGTCTCGTCGACCGTGGTCAGGCGCCTGCCGCGCTGACGCCTGCGCCGCCTCCGCGGCTTCGAGGCGCCGGGGCGGCCGGCTGATCCAGACATGCTGCGATGCTAGAGCAAACGGTTGCCCCGGTAGGCTGGCTCTCCGTGTCCTGTCCGGTGGTGCCTGTAGTAATCGCACCCGAACCCAGTGGGATTTTCGTGAACGACGTGGTCGCCAAGGAGAACGCGGTGGTGGAGCTGATGCGGCTCTCCCCCCTGGCGGACGAGCTGGCCGAGAGGTTCGCCCGGGCCGGGCACCGCCTGTACCTCGTCGGCGGGAGCGTGCGCGACGCGCTGCTCGGCCGGCGCTCCGGCGACCTCGACTTCACCACCGACGCGCGCCCGGACCGGGTGCTGAAGATCGTCAGCGAGTGGGGCGACGCGGTCTGGGACGTCGGGATCGCGTTCGGCACGGTCGGCGTGACGAAGAAGGGCATGCAGCTCGAGATCACGACGTTCCGCGCGGACAGCTACGACCGCGTCGGCCGCAACCCCGAGGTCACCTTCGGCGACAGCATCGAAGGCGACCTGCTCCGCCGCGACTTCACGGTCAACGCGATGGCCGTCGAGCTGGCGACGAAGACGTTCATCGACCCGCACGACGGCCTGAGCGCGCTGCGGGAGAAGGTCCTCGACACGCCGGCGACGCCGCAGGAGTCGTTCGCCGACGATCCCCTGCGGATGCTGCGCGCCGCCCGCTTCGCCGCGCAGCTCGGCTTCACCGCCGCGCCGCGCGTGGTCGACGCGATGGCGTCGATGGCGAACGAGATCGACCGGATCACCGCCGAGCGCGTGCAGGCCGAGCTGTCGAAGCTGCTGCTCGCCGAGGATCCCCGGCCCGGCATCGAGCTGCTGGTCGACACCGGCCTCGCCGACCGCGTGCTCCCCGAGGTGCCCGGGATGCGGCTGGCGATCGACGAGCACCACCAGCACAAGGACGTCTACCAGCACTCGCTGACCGTGCTGGCCCAGGCGATCGACCTGGAGAAGTCGCACGAGCCGACGTCGGAGCCGGACCTGATCCTGCGGCTGGCGGCGCTGCTGCACGACGCCGGCAAGCCGGCGACGCGGGAGTTCCAGCCCGGCGGCGGCGTGAGCTTCCACCACCACGAAGTGGTCGGGGCGCGGATGGCCCGCAAACGTTTGCGGGCACTGAAGTTCTCCAAGGAGATCATCGACGACGTCTCCCAGCTCGTGTTCCTCCACCTGCGGTTCCACGGCTACGGCAAGGGCGAGTGGACGGACTCGGCGGTCCGCCGGTACGTCACCGACGCCGGTCCGCTGCTGACCCGGCTGCACAAGCTCGTCCGCGCCGACTGCACCACGCGCAACCGCCGGAAGGCGGCGGCGCTGCAGGCGACCTACGACGACCTCGAGGCCCGCATCGCCGCGCTCAAGGCCAAGGAGGACCTCGACCGCGTGCGGCCGGACCTCAACGGCGAGGAGATCATGGAGCTGCTGGGCATCAAGCCGGGGCCGGACGTCGGCAAGGCGTGGAAGTTCCTCAAGGAGCTGCGCCTGGACCGCGGGCCGCTGGCGCACGACGACGCCGTGGCCGAGTTGAAAAAGTGGGCCGCCGAGCAGGGAATCGGAAATTCCTGACCAACTCACTGTGAATTCCGTGGAACCCTGGACCTGAGCCTCGCGGATCGGTGATACTCCCTAACCTCGGTTCACCGACGTGACCAGGGGGTTGTCCGCGCGATGTCCACCGAAGCGCCCGACCCGCCGAAGCCGGCGACCGGCGGCAGCTTCTTCGTGGCACTGCTGCGGCAGGGCGCACCCGCGATCGCGACGGCCACCAGCGAGCTCTCGGACGAGATCGCCGACCCGACGCCGATCCACGCGCTGAAGCGGATCTCGAAGATCGCCGGTTCGATCGACCCGAGCCGGCGCGACGGCCTGCTGCTGCGCGCCACGCGGTACGTCGTGCTCATCCCGCTGGCCTTCCGGCTGCTCGCCGTCCCCGGGCAGTTCGGCGTCTACGCCATCCGGAACGGCGCGAGCGGGCTGCTGCCGGTCGGGGTGTTCACCTTGCTCTCGGTCGCGCTGAACGTGATCGGCTTCCGCTGGATGTTCCGCTCGGCGCCGTTCCGCGGCCGGGACGCGGGCAAGCTGCTCGCGGTCGATCTCGTCTTCACCACGCTTTCGCCGCTGGTCCTCGCGCTGACCGTCCCCACCGCGGTCTACTTCGACGCGCTCGCGGTCAGCAGCGTCCACCTCCTGGGCGAGGCCGGGCTGCTGACGCTCGCGCTCGGCGTACCCAGCGGGCTGGTGTTCGGTCTCGCGAGCTTCCCGCTGCGGATGCTCGCGAACTGGCTCCACACGGGTCAGTTCCACGTCGGCGCGGCGTTCTCGACCTTCTCGGCGCTGCTCGCCGAGCTGTTCCTGGCGGCCGCCGCGCTGGTGCTGACCGGGCTCGGCACCCGGCTGGCCCTGGCGTACGGCACCCGCAACGGCCGGCTGGCCGAGCGCGCCCAGCAGCACCGGATGCTGCACGACACCGTGCTGCAGACGCTCGAGGCGATGGCGCTGTCCGGCACGTCGAACGCCGAAGAACGGCTGGTCGAGATCCAGCGGCTCGCGCGGGCGCAGGCGATGGAGATCCGGCAGACGATCGAGTCGGCGGCGTCCGAGCGGGCCGAGGACGGCGCCCGGCCGCTCGGTGAGAAGCTCGCCGCCCTCGCCGCCGAGATGGCGCGCGACGGGCTGCGCGCCCAGCTCGTGGTGGCCGAGCTGGACGACGACACGCTGTCGGAGGTCCGGCAGATCGCCATCCGCGACGCCGTGCGCGAGGCCATGCGGAACACGATGAAGCACTCCGGCACCGACCGGGTCGTGGTGCGCGTCGAGGAGCGCGAAGGCGGGATCGCGGTGATCACCCGCGACCACGGCGCCGGCTTCAGCGCGGCCGATCACCCGGCCGGGTTCGGCATCAGCGAGTCGATCACCGCCCGGCTGGCCGAAGTCGGCGGAACCTCCCTGGTCGAGTCGGGACTCGCCGGAGGCGGCACACGGGTGACGTTGTGGGTCCCGTTCTGATATCTCCTGAGGATGACCTCGATCGAGCTGCTCGCCGACGCCCTCGCCGCCCACCGCGCCGGTGACCGCGACCAGGCCGCCGACCTCGCCGCCCGGGCCGGCCGCGCCGGGTCCTCGCTGGCCGGCGAACTGCACACCTACCTCGCCGGGGACGGCTCGGCCTCCGTGTACGACCAGCCGAGCGCCTTCACGGCGTTCATCCGCGGCGGCGGCAACGTCGGGCTGTACCGGGCGCTGAGCACCGCGCTCGCCGCCCGCTACGACGAAGCGAAGCCGGAATCCCTGCTCGACCTGGGGTGCGGCGACGGCTTGGCCGTCGTGCCCGCGCTGGAGCAGGCCACACACGTGCCCAGCCGGATCGATCTGGTCGAACCGTCGGCCGCGCTGCTCGAGGGCGTCCACGAGCGGGTGCCGTCGGCCCAGTGCTGGCAGTCGACCGCCCAGGAGTTCCTGGCTCGTGACGACCTCGGCTGGGACTTCGTCCAGTCGACGTTCGCGCTGCAGTCGATCGAGCCGGACCAGCGCGCGGAGGTGCTTCGCACGCTCCAGTTGCGTACCGGGAAGCTGGTGCTCGCCGAGTTCGACGTCCCGGAGTACGTCGAAGGATCGCCGGAGCACCTTCGCTCGCTCGTCGAGCGCTACGAACAGGGAGTCGCCGAGTACGGCGAAGACGCTTCGCTCGTCGCGCAGGGCTTCCTGCTGCCGGTCCTGCTCGGGATCGTCGACGGGCACGAGCGGACGAACTGGGAGCACCCGGCCGCGGACTGGGTCGCGCAGCTGGAGACGGCGGGCTTCACCGACGTCGGCGTCGAACCGCTCGCCGACTACTGGTGGTCGCCCGCCGTCCTGATCACTGCCTGCTGAGCGAGCCCGTCTCGAGGTGCTGGGCGAGCGGCCGCGGGAGCAGGTAGGCGACCGCACCGCCCGGCATCCCGCTCCACGGCGCCGTCACGCCGGTCAGCACCCGCACCGAGCGCTGCACCCGGTAGAGCCGCCTGTCGCGTTCGCGTTCGAACGCCAGCGACGTCTCGACGAAGCGCGTGCCCTCCGCATGCACCAGGTTGCCGGTCTCGGGGCCGAACCGGACGACCGTCGTGCCCGGCGCGAGCACGATCAGGCGCTTGCCCCGGTAGAAGTTCAACGGCGGTTCGCCGCGCATCGGCAGGATCGGCCAGTCGGCGGGCAGGTCGGACTCCTCCGCGGGCCGCGGCGGCTGCATCAGCAGCACACCGAGGAGGAACCGGGCCGCGTCACCGAGCGAGCCGAACGCCACCGGCTCGTCGGACGGCGGCCGCGAGACCTCCCAGCCGTTCTCGGCCCGCCGCAGCGTCCAGACGCCCTCGGCCGGGATCTCCTTGGCGCCGATCCGGTAGGCCGCGGCCGGCACGCCGTGCTCGGCGAGCCGCTGCTGGAGCAGCTCCAGCGTCTCCGCGCCTCGCAGGTCACGCACCTCTTCACCGCGGGCGACGCGCACGAGCGCACGCTCGTCCGGCAGGTCCGCGGCCGTCTGCGGCGGCCGCGGCCGGCCGAGGACCTCGGCCTCCGCCGTCGCGCGGACGAGGTCGCCGACGAACGGCGGGCGGAACCCGGCCGCCCGGATGTGCTCGACCAGCTCCGGCTCCGGCGGCACCCCGTACTTGCGCAGGTAGTGCGGCACGGCGGCGGGCCAGATCCAGGTGCCGTCGGTGTGGAACGCGTTCGGCACGTCCGGCTTCGCGCCCGGCACGCCGAAGATGTCCGGCAGCGGCGTCGGCCGGTGCAGCGCGACCGGCGCCCGGAACAGGTAGTCGAGCACGCCGCGGACCTGGTCCGGCGGCACCGGCGGCCGGTTGACCACCGGGCGTTCGCCTTCAGCGTGCGAGTCGGCGGCCCGGGCGAGCCGGAACGTGATGTCCAGAGGCAGGCCGGCCTTCGCGGTCAGCCACCCCGGCACGTGCTTCGGCGACCGCGGGAAGTTCGCCAGCTCCAGCTCGTAGGCGGCGGTCGACGGGCGGCCGCCCTCGTTGGGCGGCACCCGCCAGTCCGGCTCGCGGTCGGCGTCGAAGTCGAAGTCGAACTGCGATTCCGCGTCGAGCGTGAACGTGCCCTGGAACCAGGTGCCCACCTCGGGCTGGAACATCGCGGCCCGCAGCCGCGCGAAGAGCCCGCCGAGCCGCGGCACCGCGGGCAGCGAGACCGACACGGGGCCGTCCTCGTCGCCGACCGCGCGGACCTCGATCTCGGAGTAGTCGCCGACCTGCCGGAACTGCGCGCCGACGCGGGCCCAGCCGCCGGGCACCGTGTGCAGCAGCGTCCGGCCGATGGCGCGCAGCAGCGCGTTCTGGTCGCCGGTGCCCGGCTGCGGGCGCGCCTCCGGCGTCTCGGTGAAGTCCAGCCGCGTCTGCCACAGCGCCGTCACCTGCTTCGCCGGCACTGTGACCGAGAAGTCGGTCAGGCCCAGCTGCGCCGCGCGGGCGGCGTCGTCGCGGACCCAGCGCAGCGTCAGCTCCGGTCGCGCGCCCGGCGCGACCTCGAAGACTTCGCCGTCGTACTCGCCGAAGGTGCGCAGCGTGAACGTCGCCGGCACCTCACTCGCCGGCACGACCCGCGCCGGCCGGCCCTCGAACTCCTTGTCGAAGCCCTCCGGCGCCTCGTCTTCCGGCAGCACGGACAGCAGCACCGTGCCGTCCGTGGTCGACCGTTGCGCGCGGAACGTCCCCTCGCCCCACGCCGCGTACAGGCCGTCCGGGCGTTCGGCCACCTCAACCCGGTAACGCACGTTTGTCCTCCCCTGACCCCAGTGACATCGGAAACTTAGTCGACCGGGTACCGAGCGAACCACCCGTCGTCACCCGGCGCACCCGGGCCGAACTCGGTGAGCGCGTCGTCCACCAGGCCGACGATGACATCGCGGAGCTCCAGCCGCTCCAGCCAGCTCGGCCGCAGGGCCTCTTCGCCGTACATCGCGCCGACGAGATTGCCGCAGACCGAACCGGTCGAGTCGCTGTCCCCGCTGTGGTTGACCGCCGCGAGCAACGCCGTGTCGGCGTCGGTGGTGGTCAGCGCGACGTACACGGACATCGACAACGCGGTCTCGCCGACGTTGCCCTGCCCGAGCGATTCCAGCTTCTCCGGCGTCGGTGGCCCCTGTTCCGCCAGCGCCAGAGCCGCGTCGAGCGCCGCGCTCTGCTCTTCGTGACCCGAGTGCTTCACGAGTTCGTCCCGCGCGGCCGCGAGGGCCTCGAGCAGTGGTTTCCCGTGCAGCAAGCCGTGGACGAGCACCGCGAAGCAGCCCGAGGACAAATACCCGCTCGGGTGACCGTGAGTCAGCGCCGCGCTCTCGGCGCCCAGCCGGAACACCTCGGCGAGGTCGTCGGACCACAGCGCGATCGGCGCCACGCGCATCACGCCGCCGCAGCCCTTCGAGTTGTTCACCGGGCGTTCGATGGTGCCCCGGACGCCCGAGCGGCCGTACGCCTCCAGCTCGCCGAAGCAGGTCAGGCCCGGTGCGCGGCGGCTGAACAGCTCCTGGTGCGTGATCAGCCAGCCGTCCGGCGCCTCGACGTCGGACTGCGGGCCACGCGCGCGGTCCCAGGTGACGCCCTGGGTGTGCAGCCAGCGCTGGTAGGCCATCTGCAGGGAGTGCACGACGTCCGCCGAGCCGGTCCGCCGCCGCTGGGCGTGCGCGCGGATCAGCGCTTCGAGCGTGAAGAGCGTCATCTGCGTGTCGTCGGTGATCCGGCCGACGCCGCCGTACGCGGGGATGAAGTCGGTGATGCCGGCCGGCCCGGCGATCTCGCGGATCCGGTCGATCGAGTCGAACTCGGTCTTCGCGCCCAGCGCGTCGCCGATCGCCCCGGCCAGCAGGCTCCCCCGGAGTCGTGAGCGCAAGTCCGGTCCCTTCGGTTTCGGGGTGAAGCGGCCGCTCGGGTAGCGGCGCTCCCAGCGTGGGTGTTCCGCGGTCTCCGTCTGGAGGCCGTTGCGGTTGAAGTACCAGAAGACGTCGCCGGCGACGTCGTCGAGCAGGCCGAGCTCGGGCAGCGCCGCGACCCACGCGGCGGGCAGGCCGGGCACGCCGACCCTTGCGCCCACGAGCGCGCCCGTGATGGCACCCGCGACCGGGCCGGACCGCGCGGCGAGCGTGATCGCCGCTTCCGGGTCGTGGCCGTGCTTGGCCGCGGCGAACAGCGCCCGGCCGAGCACCGACCGGACGCTCCGGCCGTCGCCGATGCTCTCCAGTTGCATGACGTCGTCGGCGTCGCGGTCTTCGCGCAACGCCAGCGTCGAAGTCGCCAGGTCGCCGCCGATTTCCCGCAGGCGCAGGTGGACGGGCAGCGCGAACGTGTCGCGGGTGAGCAACGCCTGGAAGAGCGCGATCAGCAGTTCGGCGCCTTCGGTGACTTCCGCGCCGACGTCGCCGGTCAACGCGCGCGCGACGTCCTTCGCGTACTGCTCGCCGTCGACACCGTCGACACCGTCGATGGCGACCGCGCCCGCCGGCGTCGCGGCCAGCGCCGTGGCCAGCAACGTCGAGAGATCGTCGGGTGCGGGACCCGCGCGCCGAGTCGCGACCGCCAGCCAGCCGACCGGGTCCGGATCGGGCAGCGTGGCCGGCACCTCGCCGGTGGGCACCGGCGGCAGGCCGCGCAGCACGCTGTCGGTGTGGAACAGCAGGTGGCGCGTCAGGCCACCCAGCGACAAGGGGCTGGTGGCGCCGCCGCCCAGCGCATCTCCGATCGCGAAGCCGACGTACGCGCCGACGATCCGGTGCCACGCGAAGCGCGCGGCCGGCGTGCCGAAGGCGGAGAACTTCCCGAACGTCCACGGCACCGGCCGCGGGCGCGCGTCCTCGTCGACGTGCGCGATCAAGCCGTTCGCGGGCAGGTCGGCGGGCCATTCCGGGTCCTGGCCCGCCCGCCGCCGCACGCCGTTGCGGTACTGCCAGGCGAACCCGCGCAGGTACCGGACGCAGTCCTCGGGGGCCAGCTCGAAGTGGTGGTCGCGGGCGTGGTCGACGGCGTACCGCAGGTGCCGTTCCAGCAGGTCGGACGGCTCGACGCCGAACTCCGCGACCAGCGCGGGCAGCGCCTCGACGACCTCGGGCCCGGCTTCGGGCGCGGGCTCGTCGAACTGCGGCCGCGGCTCGCCGGGACCGGCGCCGGCCAGCTCGGCGGCGATCAGGCTCCGGACGAGCCCGGTGCCGGGGTCGAGGGTCAGCCCGGTCGGCGGCCGGCCGGCCAGCAGGTCGCGGACGACGACCCGCCGGCGCCGCGGATACCGCCCGGGCACCTTCGCCGACGAGCTGTAGGCGATGACTTCCTGCCCGTTGCCGGGCACCTGACGCACGAGCGGTTCGCCGTCCGGCGTCGGCACGAGGACCTCGCAGTCGAGCAGCGCCGTCACGAACTCGGCGCGGCTGATCCAGTTCGCGCCGAGGTAGTTCAAGAGTTTCCCGGCGTCGGTCGTCGCCGGCGGAAAGCCGAGCCAGACCGGGCCCGGACGGTACTGCTCATTGGCGCGGCGCGGGCCCGTCGGCTCCCCGAACAGCGTGTACTGCCCCCAGCCGCGGATGGCGCGCACCGGGATGCCGAGATCGGGAAACGCCTTTTCGTCGAACTCCGGATCGACGTCGGGCCGCCATTCGACGAAGCCGTCGTCGATGGCTTCCGCTTCTGTCATTCTCCCCATCCTCGCGTCAATGCCGCGGGTACCGCTCGATCCACTCGTCGCCGAGCGCGCTCAGCGCCGAGTGCCGGTCGAAGTGCCAGTAGGCGTCCGAAGCGACGTTCTCGACGAGGTAGCGCAGCTCCAGCTGGTCGACCCACTTCTGCGGCAGGCCGGGGATGCCGGTGCGCGCGCCGAGCAGGGCGCCGGCGATCGCGCCGGTGAGGGCGCTGCGGCCGGAGTGGTTGATGGCCCGCAGCAGCGCCTGCTCCGGGTAGTTCTCGAAGCCGGACAACGCGGCGAAGGCGCGTCCGAGGACCGAGAGCGTCGTCTTGCCGTCGCCGATCAGCTCGGGCATCCGCAGGTCGGGCAGCCCGTGCTCACCGAAGAACGGCACCGACTCGGCGACCATGTCCTTGATCGCCGTCCACTCCGCACCCTGCTGGTACTGGTTGTCCGGGTTGAGCACCTCGCGGCTGAGGTTCCAGATCGGGAAGCTGAACGCGTCCTTGGTCAGCGCGTGCTCGAACAGCCAGGTCAGGTAGGTCGCGGCGGCCAGGTCGGGCTCGGTCGGGTGCGTGACGCCGGCCAGGTCGCGCACCGCCTGGCGCGCACCGCCGCTCAACCCGCTGCCGGGCCCGGCCATGGTCAGCGCGGCGGGCAGCGCCGGGATCAGCGCGGCCGGGCCGGTCATGGGCGGCGCGCCCCCCGCCTCGGTCGCGAGCTGGTGGTAGGAGTTCAGCTCGACGTCGTCGGCGTCGCGGCGGGCGTGCAGGTCGGCGACCTGGACGAGCCAGCCGTCCGCGTTCTCCATCGGCGCGCCCTGCGTGCGCAGCCAGCGCTGCAGCGCGCCGCGGACGACCCCGGGGAAGAGCTGCTCGGCGTCGCGGGACTCCGGCTGCTCGCGGTGCGGGCTGCGGATCGCGGCCTCGGTGTAGAAGAGCAGCCGCTGTGTCAGCGAGCCGATCCGGCCCGGCTGGTCGAACGCCGGCACCAGGTCGGTGACGCCCTCGATGCCGAACTTCGCGTGGATGTCGTGGAGCATCATCCGGTCGACGGCCGCGCCGAGGGCCTCGCCGAGCGCGAAGCCGACGTACGCGCCCGTGACGCGCTGCCAGCCGTAGCGGAAGCCGTCGAGGTCGCGCTCGAAGTACTTGCCGAACGTGTCCAGCCGCGGCGTCGCGCGGCCGGCGTTGTCGTACGTCGGCGCCAGGCCGTTCGCGCGCAGGTCGTTGGGCTTGCTGCGCGGCGGCTCGGGCATCTGCAGCCGCTTCAGCCACGACTCGCCGAGCACGGTCTTCGCGCACTCCTCGGCGGTCAGCTCGTACCCGCGCCGCCGGGCCTTCTCGGCCGCGGCCAGCGGCGGCTTGACCGGGTCCGGCAGGCCCATCCGCGCCGCCGTGTCGGCGGCGACGCGGATCAGGTCCTCCTCGGCCTCCGGGCAGCGGCCGTGCACGTCGATACGCGGCTCGTGGCGCGGGAAGCGCTGGACGATCCCGGCGAGCTCGCCGCTGGAGACGTCCTCGATGGTCGTCGGGCCGCCGTTGATCACCAGGTTCGGCGGGTGCTCGAACTCGGCCAGCGTCGCGACGTCGACCTTCCACCAGCCGTGCTCGCGCGAGGGCAGGTTCCGCGTCGAGCTGAACACCTTGAGCTCGTTGCGCTCCTCGGCGAAGTAGAACCGGTCGGTCTTGCCGGTCTCCAGGTCGAGCGGGATGAACACCTCGCACCGGATCAGGCCGATGAGCAGCAGCTCCCGCGTCAGCCAGCCGACGCTGGCGAACGACAGCAGCGTCTCGAGGGTGTTCTCCGGCTTCGGGTAACCGCGGCGGATCGGGCCCGCCTTGTACTCGGGGTTCTCGCGCTCTTCGCCGGTCTGGTTGCCGTCGGCGTCGACCTTCACCCAGCCCGCGACGGCCTGCAGCGGCACGCCCAGCTCACCGAGCCCGGCCTTCACGTACTCGGGGTCGACGACCTCGCGCCAGTTCTCCTGGCCGGGGAACGCCACCGGCACCGACAGCCCGCCGGGGTGCGGGTGCGCCTGCCGCAGCTCGCCGTCCGGTTCGCGGACCACGACCGACGGCGGCGGGAAGATCTCCTTCTCCGGCCGTCCCTCGTCGAGGAACGCGATGGTGTTGTAGGGCACCGACCAGCCCTCGGGGATGCGCAGCACCTTCCCGGTGTCCACCCGGAGCCCGGCGGGACCGGAGACGTCCGGCCCGTGCACCGCGCGCAGCCACTGGCCGACCTTGGCAATCGCTTCCGCCGCTTCCACCTACTCGATCCTCTCCAGGCTTCCGTCGGACTCGTGCTCGGCGATCGTCTTCGGCAGCACGAAGGCCACCGCGCCACCCGGCAGGTTCGCCCACAGAACCGTGATGCCGGTGATCACGTGCAGAGGGCGTCTCAGCCGGTAGCTCCGCCGTTGCCGCTCACGTTCCAGCGGCAGCGACGTCGTGGCGAACCGTACCTCGCCGTGGTGAACGAGATTGCCGGGTTCCTCGCCGAAGCGCAGGACGACCGTACCCGCCACCAGCCGGGTGATGCGCTTGTTGCGGAGCAGGGTGAGGGGAGGCTCACCCGGAGCCGGGTGGACCGGCCAGTCGTCGAGCTCCTTGGCGGTTTCCAAGGGCGTTTCGTGCCCGGCGGTCATCCGGGCGGGGTGCAGCAGCAACGCCCCGAGCAGCTGCTGGGCGGCGTCCTCGAGCCGTTCGAAGTACTTCGGCTCGCGGGGTTCCCCACCGGCGTAAGCCGCGACTTCCCAGCCTTCGGGAGTGAAGTTGAGGCACCACGTGCCGTCCGCCCGGCCGCCGACGCGGTACGCCTCCGGCCAGACGCCGTGCTCGCCGAGGCGCTGGACCAGCACGATCAGCAGCTCCTCGTCGCCGAGCCGGGGGTCGGGCGTGGTCTCCAGCTCCGCGGCGACGTCACCGCTCGTCTTCTTGACGTCCGCGCGGCTCGGCTTCGGCCGCGGCTCGCCCAGCAGGTCGGCCTCGGCGGTCCGGCGCACCAGCGGCTCGACGTACGGCGGCTGGTAGTGGTGGCGGCGGATGTGCGCGACCAGGTCCGGTTCGGGCGGGATGCCCTGCTCCGCCAGCCGGTCGGCCACCGACGACGGCCAGATCCAGGCGCCGTCGGTGTGGAAGCGCTCGTCACCGTCTTCGTGGACGACGGCTTCGCGCTCGAGGTACTGCAGCACGAGCGGCACCTCGGTGTCGGTCAGCGGCGGCCGCTCGACGTCCGGGCCGCCGGCGTCGGCGTGCCGGAACACCACCCCGAGCGGCAGCTGGGCGCGCAGCCGCCACCAGTCGGGGATGTGCTCGTCGGCGCGCGGGAACGCGGCGAGCTCCTCCGGGTAGGCGGCCGACGGCGGCGCGTCCGTCCACACCGGATCGTCGTCGAGCGCGAAGTCGAAGTCGAAGGTGCCGTCCGGGGTGAGCGTGAACCGCGCCTGCAGCCAGGTGCCGCGGTCCTCGGTGTACATCCCCTTGCGGAGTTCGGCGAACAGATCGGCGACGGCGTCGGACGTCGTCGCGTTGTGGCCCTGGACCTCCGAGTGCGTCCCGACCTGCCGGAAGTCGACGGCGGCCGGCCCGGCGGGGTCGATCCGGAGCTCGCGGACGAGCTTTCCCAGCTGCACCAACAGGGTGCGCTGGTCTTCGGGCGAAAGTCGATGTTCCACGTGAATCATCGCGCCAGCACCGAGGTGAAGGTGAAGGTCGGCGGCTCGCCGGCGTCGCGGCGGGCGAACTCGTCCTCCCACATCTTGAAGGTGCGCCGGTACAGCGATGCGATCAAGGCGCGTTCCTCCTTGGTGATCTTGCGGTTCTCCTCTTCCACCGCGGCCCAGATCGCGTCGATCGTCTGGTAGAGCGCGAAGATCGGCCCGTCCCCGCGGAGGTAGTTGTGCCGCTCCTCCTCGGTCCGGCGCACGAACCGCTCCCGGTCCAGGCTCCGGATGTCCGGCCCGTGGTCGAACAGCACGTCGACGACGTGCTCGTTGTCTTCGTCGAACCGGCCGGTCTTCCAGTTGAGGATCCGGCCGGTAAGCCCGCCGTCGGGCGTGCTGTCGACCACGAACGCGTGGTCGTAGTACTCGAAGTAGGACGGCGTCTGGACCATCTAAAGACTCCCCTGCAGCGCGTCCCAGAACAGCTCCCGCTCGCGCTTGATCAGCCCGTCGATCAGGGCCTGTTCCTCGTCGGTGTGTGGCCGGTCTTCGGCCTTCTTGAGCGCTTTGAGGTCACGTCGCACCTCGTACAGCGAGTGCTCGTACGCCGAGACATCGTCCAGCGCCTTGAGGTGGAGGCGCAGCTCGGCGACGTGCCCGTCGATGCGCACGCTCATCTGCAGGTCGCGGTAGCCCGCCGGCGCCGGGTTCGCGAAGCGGTCGTCGAAGGCGACGATCTCCAGGTCCGGGTGCTCCGCGATCCGCGCCAACGCGGCGTAGGCGTCCTGCACGCGCTCGAACTGGATCATCGCGCCCGCGAGGTCGACCAGCCGTGACGCGTCTCCGTTGTAGTTCGTGTTGATCTTGTCCATCGCGCGGCCTTCGGACTTCGGCCCGGGACGGAACCCGGCGTGGCCGCCGGTCTCGTCGGCCAGCGGCGGCAGGATCTCCTTCAGCTTGAGATCGGCCTGAGCCGCTTCCCGATAGCGCTCGGCCAGGTACTCCCGCGTGTATGCCTCGTCCCCGAGCCTGCTCTGGTCGAACGGCGCCTGTTTGCGGTGCGCGTTCGGGTGCTCCGCCGCCTGGTCGATCACCTCTCGCGACACCTCGGCCTGGTCCGGGGTGAGCGGGGTCGGGTCGGCGTCCGGGCGCACCGGCTCGGCGTCCGGGTCCGGGTGGTGCACCTCGTGCACGGCGTCGGCGAGGATCGGGATGGCCTCGTCGTGCACCAGCAGGCTCGCGATCGTCTCCGGCTTGCGCAGCAGCGACCGCGTCAGGAACTCGTTGGCCGGGTCGTGGAGGAGTTCGACCAGCTCCGGGTGCTCGGCCAGCCGCGTCCGGACGAACTCGCCGACCGGCCCGAGGTTCTGCGGGTTCCCCTCGTGGTCCTTGACGACGAGGTCGGTGGTGGCGCCGGCCAGGGCTTCGGCGACGCGCGGCTCGGCGAGGAGGTCGTCGAGCCGGGACCGCGGGGCGCCGCCGTAGCCGCCGTGCTCCGGCGGCGCGTCGTGCCCGGTCTGCACGTGTGCCTCGTCCGGCGTGCCGACGTGCATCAGCTTGATGCCCTTCGGCGGCTGCGGCAGGTGCATTAGGTCGCCGGACTGCGGGTCGATGAACGCGACGCCGTCGCGGGTGTGCACGACCATCGCGACGTGCCCGTACTCGACGCCGTTCGGGCCTTCGTACTTCACCGCGACCACGGCGTGGTGGTCGAGCGGCTGGTCCCGCATCTCGCGGATGACGTCGTCGTAGCTGCCGCGCTCGGCGAACGTCTCGCCGAACCGGCCCTCGAGGTGCTCGAGCGTGCCGCGCGTGCCCATCTCGTGGAAGAGGACCGGCTCGGCCGTCATGTCCCCGCCGCGCAGCCGGTCCATGTACGCCTCGGGCGCGCGCGTGCAGTTGGACATGTACCCGTTCTCCAGCGCACCCGGCTGGTGGAAGCCGGGGTTGACCTCGCGCAGGTGCGGGTGCCGGTCCTGGACGTAGGCCGCGCGCTCCGCCGGCGTCGCCGCGCCGGCGTGGATGGCCGGCTCGGCCGGCGGGTTCGTCGCGCGCGCCAGGTTCGAGTAGTCCGCCAGCGATTCGGGGACGTGCGGCGCTTCGGCCGGCCCATCGAGGACGTCGCTGACCTTCGACGGCTCCTGGTGGAACTGTTCGGGCTCGCCGAAGCCGCCGAGGCGTTCCATCAGGGCGGCCTGCTTGCGCCGTTCGAACTCGGCCGCGTTGTGGTCGTTCTCGGCGCGGCGCTCGGCCATCTTCTGCTGCGCGGCCTCGGGGTCGAGGTAGCGCGGGTGGCCCGGGCCGATCTCCTCGGCCTCGATGACCCACTTCCGGCGGCCCTCGGGCGTGATCTCCAGCCGTCGCTCGTGCACCAGCAGCTGCGTGCCGGGCGGCGACAGCGACTCGCGCTCGGACGGGTTTTCGGCGAGCTTCGAGATGTCGCGGAGGTTGTCCGAGCGGACGTGCAGCTCGACGTCGTCGCCGAACTTGCTGGTCGAGAACTCGCTGGTCTTGATGGACGCACTGGAGAAGGACGGCTCGACGACCACCGCGCCCGGCTCGTACGGCCCGGCGACGAGCTCGGCCAGCCGCGGATCACCGCCGACGTCGTAGGCGCGGATGGTCTCGCCGGACGTGCGCGGGACCTGGCTGAGGCCGTCGGTGATGGCGCGGGCGTTCGCCTGGGCGAGGTCGAAGCCGGGGTGGCCCGGGCCGCGGCGCAGGGCCTCGTTGACGTCGTAGGCGTACTCGCCGCGGGTGTAGCCGTGGACCGCGACGGCGGCGTCGTCGGTCAGGGGCAGCCCGGCGGCGTCCCGGCGGGCGAGCGCGCGGTCGTGGATCTCCTGGTAGATGCGCTCGTCGCCGACCGCGCGGCGGATGCTCTCGTGGTCGGCCGGCGTCCCGCGGTGGTCGTCGTCGAAGAGGTAGCCCTCGTCGTGCGGGAGCCGTTCGGCCGGCGGGCTGAGGCGGTCGGCGATGGTCGGGGTTTCGTGCTGGGTTTCGTGCCGGCCGAGGGGCAGTTCGCGGATCCCGGTGGCGTCGTGCGGCAGCTCGGCGAGCCGTCCGGTGACGGGGTCGGCGAACAGGACCCCGTGCTCGGTGTGCACGGCGGCGACCAGCCGTTCGTCGCCGGCGTGCTCGAAGGCGACGGCGGACCGCGCGCCGACGGGACGTTCCCCGAGATCGCGCGCGACGTCGTCGAAGCTGCCGCGGCCGCTCCACGGCCCGCTTAGGGTTTCGCCCCGGGCGGGCCCGGCAACGACGTCCTCGCCGTTCATCCGCCGGTCGAAAGCGGTCATCGACTCGGCGGCGTTGGTCCGGTAGCCGTGCTCGCTCGGGCCGTAGTGGTTGCGGGTGTTGACGGCGGCGAGTTCGGGAACGGCGTCGCGCACGAGCCGCGCGTGCTGCTGCGGCGTCTCGACGGACCCGGCGTGGAGTACGGGCGGGCCACCCGGCGTCAAGGGCTCGGCGAGCCGGGACCAGCCACCTTCGGGTGCGTTCGTGGCGGGCACGCGCTTCTCGGCGGGCGGCGGCGCCGGTTCGTCTCCACCGAGCAGCTTGAACAGGTCCCCGGACGGCTTGAGGTGCGGGTACTCGGCGTAGAACTGCGCGTCCTTCTCGGCCTCTTCCCGCTCGAAGCGCTCTTCGTCGGCACGCTCGGCGGCCCGACGTTCGTCGATCGCCTCCCGCGTGTCAGTGCGGTACCGCGGGTCCCCCGGCGCGATTTCTTCGGCGTGCACGATCCACTGCGGCTGGTCCCGGGCGCCGGGACGGTTCTCGAAGTCGGGGTGCTGAGGGTGCCCCGGGCCCATCTCGACCCCGGTGATCTCGAACTGCGACCCGGCCTTGAAGAGCACCTCACGCTCGCGCCCGATGCTGGCCATGGACTCGACGTCCCGGCCGGTCTTCGACTCGATTCGCATCTCGACCTCACCGGCGAAGGTGCTGCGCGGATGCTCCGCGTCGACCTTCGACGAGCTGAGGAAGGAGGGCTCGGTGATGTGCGCGCCCTCGTGGAAGCGTCCGAGGAAGGCCTGGAGCCGCGAGGGATCGCCGTGGAAGTCGACCCGCCGGGAGACGGTGCCGACGTGCGGAGGCAGCTCGTTGAGCCCGGAGACGAGCGCCCCGGCTTGCGGGGCGAGGTCGACGAGTTCGGGACCGCCGAACCGGAGAGCCCGGTTGAGCGGCCCGACCATCTCCTGCCGCGTGTAGGCGTGCACGGCGAAGGCACCGTCGTCGGACATGCCGGGGTGGAACTGGTCCCGCTTCGCGAGGGCCTCGCGGTGAACCTGTTCGTGCCGCCATTCACCGGTCGACGGGCTTTGCCGCCCGGAGTCCAGGAAGGTGTCCTCGATCCGCGCGATCCCGGCGGGGTCTTGGGTGCGGAATGCCGGATCGTCGAGGTAGGGCTCGTCGGTCTGATGGTCATCGGAGCGGGACGGCGGCTGCTCGGTGTGCGGCGTGCCGTCGGCTTGCTCCGGAGCCGGGTGCTGCGGCTCGGGGGTTTGCTCGGCACCGGGTTGTTGTTCCGACCGTCCCTGCGCGTGCTCTGCAGACCGTTCGGCCGCGGTCGGCTCGTGCTCGCCCGGCCGTTCCGCGGTGGCCTGCTGCTCGGCGGGTGTGTGCTGTCCGCTTGGGCGCTCCGCGGCGTGCGCTTGCTGCTCGACCGGCCTCTCGTGCTCGGCAGCTTGCCCGCTTGTGGGCGGTTGCTCCGCCGGGCGCGCTTGCTCGCCGGCCGGTTCCGTCGGCCGTTCGTGCGGCATTGCCTGCTCGGCAGGTTGTTCGGCACCAGGCGCATCCCGCCCTGCCGGCCGTTCCGCGATGGGAGGCTGTTGGGTTGGGGGTGCGTCGAACTCGGCTGCGGTCACCCGGTGCTCGGCTGGCCGCTCGTGCTCGGCAGCCTGCCCGCCCGTGGGCGGTTGCTCCGCCGGGCGCTCTTGCTCGCCGGCCGGTTCCGTCGGCCGTTCGTGCGGCATTGCCTGTTCAGCAGGCTGCTCGGCAACAGGCGCATCCCGCCCGCTCGGCCTCTCGTGCTCGGCAGCTTGCCCGCTCTCGGACGATTGCTCCGCCGGGCGCGCTTGCTCGCTGGCTGGTTCTGTCGGCCGTTCGTGCGGCATTGCCTGCTCAGCAGGCTGTTCAGCACCAGGTGCATCCCGCCCGACCGGCCGTTCCGCGGTGGGAGGCTGTTGGGTTGGGGGTGCGCCGAGCTCGGCTGGCCGCTCGTGCGCGGCAGCCTGCCCGCTTGTGGGCGGTTGCTCCGCCGGGCGCGCTTGCTCGCCGGCCGGCCGGTTCTGCGGCTGCCCGGTCGCGGGTAGCCGCTGTTCGCCCGGCCGCTCCTGGACCGGGGCGTGGTCGGCCACGGGCACGTTCGGCTCCGCCGGCCTCGCGGCAGGCGGCTCGGGAGTCCGCGGCTGGTCGAAGGGACCCTGCGGACCACGGGGCAGGTGCTCCTGCGGCGGACCGAACCGTGGCGGCGGAACCTGCGGCGGCCCCATCGGGCGCGGCGGACCCAGCCGCGGATCGTGCGGCGGCATCGGCGGCCGGCCACTCGGCGGCATCGGTGGCCGTCCGCCCGGATGCGGCCCGGGGCCCTGCGGTCCGCGCGGCTGGTTCGGATACCCCGCGGGACGCTGCCCGCCAGGCATCCCTGGATGCGGCGGGCCACCCTGCGGCCCCACCGGTGGCCGCGGCGGCATCCGTCGCGGATCGTTCGGCGGCGGCCCACCCTGCGGCTGCCCCCGGTGCGAGGACATCGGCGGCTGCCCACCCTGCGGTGGCTGCCCACCACGCTGCGGCGGCCCACCGTGCGGCTGCCCACCCTGTGGCCCACCGCTGTGCGGCGGCCCACCGCGCGTCGGCTGGCCGCCATGTGGCTGCTGCCCACCAGGTGTCAGCGGTCCACCCTGCGGCGGCTGCCCGCTCAACGGGGCCTGGCTTCCCGGCGGCCGCTGGCCACCGGGAAGCGGCTGTCCACCGTGCGGCGCCTGAGCGCTCGAGGGTTGTCCGCCGTGCGGTTGTCCACCCTGTGCCTGGCCGCCGTGTGGTTGTCCACCGTGCGGTTGCCCGCCGTGCGGTGCCTGGCCGTTTTGAGGGTGTCCGCCGTGCGGCTGGCCGCCCTGCGGTGCCTGGCTGCCCTGCGTTTGTCCGCCGTGCGGCGCATGAGTGCCCAGGGGTTGCCCGCCGTGGGGTGCTTGGCCGTCGCGTGGTTGTCCGCCCTGTGGCTGGCCACCTTGTGGCGGCCGCCCACTCAACGGCACCGGCGGTTGCCCGCGCATCGGCTGGCCCGGGGGCACCCTGCGCGGGTCCTGCGGTGGCATCCGTCGCTGCTGCTCGTGCGGTAGCTGACCGCCGCGCGGAGGCGGCGGGCCCTGTGGTGCCGGGCCGCCTGGGCGCGAACCTGGGCCGCCCGCATGGGCCGGACCGCCACCGGCCGGCATTCCGCCCGGTGGGGGTGGCGTGAATCCGCCTTGGGACGGGACCTGCTGCGGCGACGGTCCCTGCTGGAACGGCGCCGTCCCCCCGTCGGCCGCGAACGGCTGGTTCGTGCCGCCGGTGAAGCCGGCCGCTCCGACGTTGTCCTGGGGGCGGCCGCCGGCCTGACGCCCCGGTTCCGGGCCGGCTCCCGGTGGGGCCATGCCGTAGCCGCCGTTCGACGGTGTCCCCGCCGAACTCGGCGACCCGCCGTGCGACGAGACGGGCGCCGGCGCCGAACCACCTGGTGACGGCGCTGACCCGCCCGATGACGGCGCTGACCCACCCGCGGCCGGTGCCGATCCGCCCGATGACGGCGCTGACCCCCCTACGGACGGCGCCGACCCGCCCGAGGACGGCGGCACCCCACCCGCCGAAGGCGCGGCTCCGCCCACCGGCTGGCTCGGCGCCGGGGCCGCGGCCTGCTGCTGAGGTGCCGGACCGTCCGCGGTCCGTGCTTCGGCCTGCTGCTGAGGCGCCGAACTGTCGGCCGCCGCCCTTACCTCGGGCTGCTGCGGACGTTCTGCCTGCTGGGCGTGGTCAGCACTCGGACGCGGCCCATCGGACTGCTGAGGCTCGTTCCCCGTGTGCCGAGGCTCGACGGTCTGACGTTCCGATGCACTGTCCACGCGTTGCTCTGGCTCACGGCGGGCCTCCGGCTCGGACGACGCCTCTTGCCGCGGCTCTTCCCCACGCGACTCGGGTCCCGACGACGGCTCCTCGCCACGCGACTCAGGCTCAGACGACGCCTCCCGCCGCGACTCGCGCTCACCCTGTGACTCAGGCTCGCTCCGCGACCCGGGCTCAGACGATGGCTCCCGCGAAGGACTCTCACCCCGCGACTCAGGCTCACCGGAGCCCCCATGACCGGACCCACCAGCATCCCCCGGAATGTTCGCCTGGTGAACCGAGTGCATCTGCTCCTTGGCGCCCCCGACCGCACCCCCCACCGCCCCACTGGAAGCCCCGGTCAGCAACTGCTCCGGCGTCAACGACCCCAAATCCCCGGTGACCGCCGCCTGCCCGACGGTCTGCGCGACCCCCTCGACCGCCCCCCGAGCCCCGGCCCGCATGGCCGCGTCCGCGACCTGACCACCGGCGGAGTGCGAAAGCCCCTCCGTAGCCCCACGGCCAATCGACCCGGAAGCCGCGCCGACCACGCCGCCGACCGCACCCGAAATCGCCGCGTCCGAGGTCTTCGACCAGTCCCAGCTCTGGCGATCGCCCTTCGCCATCTGCAGACCCTGGATGCCCGCGTCCATCCCCAGGTTGATGGCCTCGTTCTTGAGGACCTCCATGCCGATCTTCTTGAGACCCTGCTTGAGCAGCTTCTCCAGCAGCTCCTTCGCGACCTGCTTGAACCCCTGCTGCGCCAGCTTCTCGAGCAGCTGCCGGAACAGCATCTGCACGGTCATCCGCGTCGCGATCTGGGCCGGCGCGATGCCCGCCGTCGAGCCGCCGAACGTCACCGCCGCCGCCGCGATCATCGCCGCGATCTGTGCCGCCAGCACGATCAGCGAGATGATGATCATGTACTTCGTGTACTCGACGTCCAGTGCCGTCTGGTCGCACGAATCCCCGAGGGCCTTCGTCGCGTCGGCCAGCTGCTTGAAGTACGCCTCGTCGCCCTCGACGAACTTCTTCCACTGCTCCACGAACGCGTCGGCGCCGTCGCCGGTCCAGTTGTCGCGGATGCCGGACGCCGCCTGGTTACCGGCCTCCGATGCCGGGGCGATCGCCGAAGACGCCGTGTGCCACGCGTCGCGCAGGGCGCGCAGCTTGGTCTCGTCGCCCTCGGGCCAGCTCTCGCCGACGACGATCGGCAGCAGCCACTTGACCGCGTCGGGCATCTCCATACCCACGGGTCATTGCCCCTTGCCGAGCTGCGAAGTCACGTCTTCGTCGGCGCCCGAAAGTGCCTTCATCGACTTGGCGACGTTCTGCTGCATCCCGCGCAACCCCTGCACGAGGTTGGCGAAGCCTTCGACGGCGCCCTGTGAACCGGGCACGTAGTCCTTCGCGAACTCCTTGCCGGAGTCGTCGTCACCCCAGCACGCGCCCTGCGCGTCGAGGGCACCCTGCAACGTCTTCAGCGCGCTGTCCAGCCCGTCCGCCGCCGTGACCAGGCCGTTCGACGCGCGCAGGACGGCGTCGGGTTCCGCGGTGAACCCGGAGCCCCCTCCGGGCATCAGTCGCCCCTCGTCATCCAGGACGACGGTGGCTCCTCGTCCTCGTCACGCGGCGGGCGGACGCGCTTCGGAGCGGGCTTGGGCGCGGGCATCGGCGGCGGCACGGCCTCGTTGCGCAGGATCGAGCCACCCTCCTCGTAGGAGGGCTGCGGCGCCGGAGCTTCTTCCTCGACGAACTCGGGGATCTGCGGCACCAGCCCGGCCAGCGACGGCGCACCCTCGACGAGGTCCGCGAGGTCGGGCAGTCCCTCGGTGATCGGCGCCATGAGGTCCGCGATCTTCTGCTTGACCTGCAGCGATCCCTGACGCACCACCGTCTGGACGGTGTTCGCGAGCTGCGCGGGCGTCGTGCGTTCGAACGCGTTTGGCGCGAACTCGAGCTTCGCGAGGTTGCCGCCGGCGTCGATCGTGGCGCGGACCAGGCCGTCGGGGGAACTCACCTGGGCGGTGGTCTCGGCCGCCGCGGCCTGGGCGTCCCGCAGCTGGGCAGTCTGCCGTTCGAAGTTCTCCAGGAGGGTGTCCATCTGGTCCTTCATCGCGGCGTTGCGTGCTTCGAGCCGTGCACGGTCGTCGCCCGCGGTGGTCACAGGTGCCCCCGGTGTCCCTCGAACCTACTAATGACTTGCCGTCACCCTAATGCCAATGGAGCAGTGGCCGTGACCGGTTCGGGTGTTTGCCTCAGCGAATCGCGCGCCGCCGCGCCAGTGCGTACCCGGCTCCGCCGACGAGGTAGCAGACGGTCGCGGCGATGAGCAGGCCCGGCGAGTGGCCGTCGTCCGGCACGACCAGCGCGGCCAGCGAAACCGCCGCGACCTGCGTGATGTTGAAGAGCGTGTCGTACAGCGCGAACACGCGGCCGCGGGCTTCGTCGGCGACGTCGAGCTGGATCGACGAGTCGACGCAGAGCTTGAGCACCTGCCCGGCGCCGGTGATGACGAACGACGCGAGCAGCGCCAGCGGCAACACCATCGGCAGGCCCAGCGCGGACTGCGCGATCGCCGCGAGAACCAGCGAACCGAGCACCGCGCGCAGGCGGCCGAGCTTCCGGATCAGCCGTGCGGTCAGCAACCCGGCGATGAGGATGCCGGCCCCGGCGAGCGCGGCCATCTGCCCGAGCCCGGGCAAACCGGCGCGGAAGATCCCGTGGTCGGTGAAGTAGTTCCGCATCAGCAGCACGGTGACCAGAAGTGACACCCCGAACGACGCCCGGTGCGCGAACAGTGCGAGGAACCCCGCCGTGACGCTCGGCGCGCGCCAGGCGTGCTTCGCGCCATCAGCCAGCCCTCGCGCGACGGCCAGCAGGGGGTTCGGCGGCTCGTCGACCACCGACGGCCCGAGCACACCGCGGGCGAAGCCGCGCGCGATGAACGCCGAGACCAGCGTGCCGAGGACGGCGAACGCCGTCGTCTCGGCCGAGCCGAGATCGTTGCTGCCGAAGAGCGCGCGAAGGCCGATCGCGCAGCCGCCGCCGATGACGGCGACCACGGAACCGAGAGTCGTGGCGAAGGCGTTCGCCGTCACGACGCTCTCTTCCTCCACGACGTGCGGCAGCGACGCCGAAAGCCCGGAGCCGATGAAGCGCGAGATGCCTTCCGCGGCCAGTGCCAGCGAAAACAGGCCGATCCCGCCGAACCCGAAGCCGACGGCGGCGGACGCCGAGACGATCGCGAGGCCGCGCAGGAGGTTCGCGAAGATCAGGACTTTCCGGCGGTCCCAGCGGTCCAGCAGGGCGCCGGCGAACGGACCGACGACGGAGTACGGCAGCAGCAGCGCGGCGAACCCGCCGGCGATGGCCAGCGGATCGGCGGCGCGCTCGGGGTTGAACAGCACGGCACCAGCCAGGCCGGCGCGGAAGACGCCGTCACCCCAGCTCGCGGCGAACCGGGTGAAGAGCAGGCGGCGGAAGTCGGGATCTTTGAACAGCTCCCGCGGCCCTCTGCGTCGTGTCGCCGTCCGAGCGCTGATCGTCACGAAGCCAGAGTAGTAGGTGGCCGACGCACTGAGGTCGCCTCTCGGCGGCTATGCGCAGTGTGGCTCCTGCCGGACGGTATTCCACAAAGGCGGTTCTTCAGTGAGCCCGGGGGACACGGAGTGCGCCGACCACTGTTTCAAACGAGGCTGCTGAGGCGATTGTTCCCGAGCCGAAGTATTTCGCCGGGCCAGAGGTGAGATCATGGGTCGCGTGCCAGCGGACGCCGAGGTTGAGCCGGGAACGCTCCTGGTCGCCGCCCCCACGATGGTCGACCCGAACTTCAAGCGGACCGTCGTGTTCGTGATCGATCATCGCGACGAAGGCACGCTCGGCGTGGTCCTGAACCGGCCGAGTGACGTCGCCGTGCACGATGTCCTGCC
Source organism: Amycolatopsis sp. NPDC051106 (assembly GCF_040682775.1). Taxonomy (NCBI): domain Bacteria; kingdom Bacillati; phylum Actinomycetota; class Actinomycetes; order Pseudonocardiales; family Pseudonocardiaceae; genus Amycolatopsis; species Amycolatopsis sp. NPDC051106. The sequence goes on from NZ_JBFBBQ010000001.1 coordinate 26,763, forward strand.
CAACTGGGGCGGGCACGTCGCCGAGCCGCAGGCGGTGTTCGTCGGCGGGCCGGTCGAGAAGAAGACCGCGCTGTGCCTGGCCGCGCTGCGCACCGGCGAGACCGCGGCGAGCGTGCCGGGCGTGATCGCGGTCCGCGGCCCGGTCGCGCTGGTCGACCTGGACACCGACCCCGAGGTGCTGGTGCCGAAGGTCCGCGGCGTGCGCGTGTTCGCCGGGTACGCGGGCTGGGACTCCGGGCAACTGGCCGGCGAGATCGAGCGGGACGACTGGGTCATCGTGCCCGCGCTCCCGAGCGACATCCTGGCGTCACCGAGCGGCGACCTGTGGAGCCAGGTGCTGCGCCGCCAGGGCATCCCGCTGGCCCTGCTGGCCACCCATCCGGGCGACCTACAGCGGAATTAGGCTTCTTCCTTCTTGAAGACCCCGCAGCCGCCGGCGCCGCACGCGCAGCCGCTGCACCCCGCGGGCGCGGCCGGAGCCGGCGCGGGCACGGTCAGCGCGGCCCGGTTGCCGAGCACCCCGCCGCCCATGACCAGCACGAGCATCGCGAGCACGCCGGCGAGCGCGGCGGAGACCAGGCCGGCGGTCGTCGGCATCGCGAGCCCGGCCAGCCCGGTGAGCACGGAGATCGCGCCGCCGGCCATGGTCGGCAGCGCCGCGACGCGGTTGGCCAGCTTGAACGCTTCTTCGCTGCGCAACGCGGCCTGCGTGCGCACGCCGGTGCCGCCTTCGCGCGTCAAGCGCTCACGGAACCCGAGATACCCACCAAAGCCGACGAGCAGACCCAGCACGACCGGAACCAGCGCGATAGCGAACACGAGCTCAAGGATAAGCGTGACGTCCCGGCAACCTGGCGGATACCCTGACCGACTGTGCTACAGGCCATGTCACCACGCGTACTGCCCACAGTGCTGGCCACTGCCCTGATCGGGGGAATTCTCGCCGCGACGCCGGCGAGCGCCACCGAAAGTCACCAGCGGCCGGTCCGGCTGCTCGGCGAGCAGATCGTCCCCAACTCCCTGCTGTTCCAGGGCACGGTGGTCGGCGGCCTGTCCAGCATCGACTACGACCCCCGGACCGGCGGCTACGCGCTGATCTGCGACGACCGGTCGGCGATCAACCCCGCCCGCTTCTACACGGCGACCTTCCCGGTATCGGCGAACGGCGTCGGCCCGGTCACCTTCACCGGCACGAAGCCGCTGCTGCGCCCGGACGGCACGCCGTACCCGCCGCTCGCGCAGAACGATCCCGCGAAGCCGCAGAACGAGCAGACGATCGACCCCGAGGAGCTGCGCGTCGACCCGTGGACCGGGGACTACTACTGGTCGCAGGAGGGCGAGCGCACCGCGACGACGTTGATCGACCCGTCGATCCGCGAAGCCCGCCGCGACGGAAAATACGTCCGCGACCTGCCGATCCCCGCGAACGAGAAGATGACGCCGACAGCCGGCCCCCGGCAGAACCTCGTCCTCGAGGGCATCACCTTCACCGGGTTCGGCTCGCTGCTGGCCAGTGAGGTCGAGGGCCCGCTGCTGCAGGACGGCCCCGAGCCGACGACGACCGCCGGCGCGCTCTCGCGGATCACCCTCCAGTCGCGCTTCGGCCCGATCCTGGCGCAGTACGCGTACCCGCAGGAGCCGCTCTTCGCCGCGCCGGTGCCGCCGACGGCGTTCGCCACCACCGGCGTTTCCTCGATGCTGGCCGTCGACCAGGCCGACCCGACGAAGTTCCTCATGATGGAGCGCTCGTTCAGCACCGGCGTCGGCAACAAGGTGCGCGTCTACGAAATCGACACGAAGGGTGCGACGAACGTCCTGAACGTCAAGTCCCTGGCCGACGCGAAGCACGTCAAGCCGGTCAAGAAGCGGTTCCTCTTCGACGCCGCCGACCTCGGCCTGTCCACTGTGGACAACATCGAAGGCATGACCTGGGGCCCGAAGCTCCCGAACGCCGAGCGCAGCTTGATCATCGTCAGCGACAACAACTTCTCGGCCACGCAGGTCACCCAGTTCGTCGCACTGGCGGTCCCCTCGGAACGGCTTTGACCAGCAAGTTACGATGAACCCATGAACACGGCTCGGCTGCTCCTTAGCCTGCCGCGCTGACCGGGCCCGGCCCGGCCGGCGCGGCGACCCCTCATGCCCTGGTGGCTGAGGGGTCGAGTTGTTTCTGGAGCGGCTCGAAACGAAGGAAGACGTCATGACTGAGGCGACAGGGACCGACGTCCCGGCGCACCGCTACACGGCCGCGCTGGCGGGTCAGATCGAGCAGCGCTGGCAGGACCACTGGGCCGACCAGGGCACCTTCCACGCGCCCAACCCCGTCGGGCCGCTCTCGGTCGAGGGGCAGCCGGTCCCCAGCGACAAGCTGTTCGTCCAGGACATGTTCCCGTACCCGTCGGGCTCCGGCCTGCACGTCGGGCACCCGCTGGGCTTCATCAGCACCGACGTCTTCGCCCGGTACCACCGGATGATCGGGCGCAACGTGCTGCACACGATGGGCTTCGACGCGTTCGGCCTGCCGGCCGAGCAGTACGCGGTCCAGACCGGGCAGCACCCGCGCAAGACCACCGAGGAGAACATCCGGACCTACCTGCGCCAGATCCGGCGACTGGGCCTGGGCCACGACGAACGCCGTCGCATCTCCACGATCGACCCCGAGTACTACCGCTGGACGCAGTGGATCTTCCTGCGGATCTTCAACTCCTGGTACGACACCGACGCGGGTAAGGCGCGCCCGATCGCCGAGCTGGAGGCCGCGTTCGCCGACGGCTCGCGGCCCACCCCGGACGGCCGTGACTGGGCGGCGCTGAGCGCGTCCGAGCGGAAGAAGGTGATCGACGACCACCGGCTGGTGTACATCTCCGAAGCGCCGGTCAACTGGTGCCCGGGCCTGGGCACCGTGCTGTCGAACGAAGAGGTCACCGCCGACGGCCGCAGCGAGCGCGGCAACTTCCCCGTCTTCCGCCGCAACCTGCGGCAGTGGATGATGCGGATCACCGCGTACGCCGATCGCCTGGTCGACGACCTGGACCTGCTGGACTGGCCGGAGAAGGTCAAGTCCATGCAGCGGAACTGGATCGGCCGCTCGCACGGCGCCCGCGTCACCTTCAAGTCCGGTGACGACGCGATCGAGGTCTTCACGACCCGGCCCGACACCCTGTTCGGCGCCACGTACATGGTGCTGGCGCCGGAACACCCGCTGGTCGACAAGCTGACCGCGGCCGCGTGGGCCGAAGGCGTCGACGAGCGCTGGACCGCCGGCGCGGCGACGCCCGCCGAGGCCATCAAGGAATACCGCGTCGCAGCGTCGCGGAAGTCCGAGCTGGACCGGCAGGAGAACAAGGAGAAGACCGGCGTCTTCACCGGCGCGTACGCGACGAACCCGGTGAACGACAAGCAGATCCCGATCTTCGTCGCCGACTACGTGCTGATGGGTTACGGCACCGGCGCGATCATGGCCGTCCCCGGCCAGGACGTCCGCGACTGGGAGTTCGCCGAGAAGTTCGGGCTGGACATCATCCGGACCGTGCAGCCCTCGGAGGGCTTCGACGGCAAGGCGTTCACGGGTGACGGCCCCGCGATCAACTCGGGCTTCCTGGACGGCATGGACGTCGCCGAGGCCAAGAAGACGATCATCGACTGGCTGGCCGAGAAGGGCGCCGGCACCGGGACCGTGCAGTACAAGCTGCGCGACTGGCTGTTCTCGCGCCAGCGCTACTGGGGCGAGCCGTTCCCGGTGGTTTACGACGAGGCCGGCGAAGTCCACGCCGTCCCCGAGTCGATGCTGCCGATCGAGCTGCCCGAGGTCGCCGACTACTCGCCGGTGACGTTCGACCCGGAGGACCGCGACTCGATGCCGTCGTCCCCGCTGGCCCGCGCGACGGACTGGGTCGAGGTCGAGCTGGACCTGGGCGACGGTCCGAAGAAGTACCGCCGCGACATCAACACGATGCCGAACTGGGCGGGTTCGTGCTGGTACCAGCTGCGCTACCTGGACCCGACGAACAGCGAGACGTTCTGCGCGCCGGAGAACGAGGCGTACTGGATGGGCCCGCGGCCCGGCGAGCACGGCGCGGACGACACCGGCGGCGTCGACCTGTACATCGGCGGCGTCGAGCACGCGGTGCTGCACCTGCTGTACTCGCGGTTCTGGCACAAGGTGCTGTTCGACCTGGGCCACGTGACGTCCAAGGAGCCGTACCGGAAGCTGTTCAACCAGGGCTACATCGAGGCGTACGCGTACACGGACGCGCGCGGCGTCTACGTCCCGGCCGAGCAGGTCGAGGAGCGCGACGGGAAGTACTTCTTCAACGACGAAGAAGTCACCCGGGAGTACGGCAAGATGGGCAAGAGCCTGAAGAACGTCGTCACGCCGGACGAAATGGCCGAGAACTACGGCGCCGACACGTTCCGGTTCTACGAGATGGCGATGGGCCCGCTGTCCATGTCGCGCCCGTGGGCGACCAAGGACGTCGTGGGCGCGCACCGGTTCCTGCAGCGGCTGTGGCGCCTGGTCGTCGACGAGACGACCGGCGAGCTGCGAGTGTCCACTGAGGACGCCACCGAGGCCGACCGGAAGGTGCTGCACAAGACCATCGCCGGCGTCCGCGAGGACTACGCGGAGATGCGCTTCAACACGGCCGGCGCGAAGCTGATCGAGCTGAACAACCACGTCACCAAGGTGTACGGCGCGGCCGCGTCGACGCCGCGCGAGCTGGCCGAGCCGCTGGTGCTGATGCTGGCGCCGCTGGCGCCGCACCTGGCGGAGGAGCTGTGGCACCGGCTGGGCCACGTGGACTCGCTGGTGCAGGGCCCGTTCCCGGTCGTGGACGAGAAGTACCTGGTGGAGGACTCCGTCGAGTACCCGATCCAGGTCAACGGCAAGGTCCGCTCCCGGGTGACGGTCGCGGCGTCCGCGTCGTCGGAGCAGGTCCAGGCGGCGGCACTGGCGGACGAGAAGGTCGCGGCGCTGGTCGGCGACGGCTCGCCGCGCAAGGTGATCGTGGTGCCGGGTCGGCTGGTCAACATCGTCTTGTAGCGCGCTGTCGGAAAGCCGCCGGTGCTTCTCCCGCGTTCTCGATTTGATTGAACGGTCAAGAAAATCCGTTCGATCGAAGGAGAACCGGGGATGACCCTCGACGGCAAGGTGGCACTGGTGACGGGCGGCAGCCGCGGGATCGGCGCGGCCACGGCACTGCGGCTCGCCGAGGACGGCGCGGACGTCGCGCTGACGTACCAGCACAACGGCGCGCGGGCGGCCGAGGTGGTCGAGCAGATCAAGAACCTCGGTCGTCGCGCGCTGGCGATCCAGGCGGATTCGGCCGACGCCGCCGCGGTGTCGGCGGCGGTTTCGGCGGCTGTCGCGGAGTTCGGCCGGCTGGACGTGCTGGTGAACAACGCGGGCGTCGGCTTCGTCGGCGCCTTCACCGAGACCGCGCTCGAAGACGTCGACCGCGTCCTCGCGGTGAACGTCCGCGGCGTGTTCGCGGCCACGCAGGCCGCGGCCGGCGTCCTGGGTGAGGGCGGCCGCGTGATCACGATCGGCAGCTGCGTGACGGACCGCGTGCCGGGCCCGGGCATGGCGCTGTACGCGACGAGCAAGGCGGCGATGGTCGGCCTGACCAAGGCACTGGCGCGGGAGCTCGGCCCGCGCGGCATCACGGTGAACCTGGTCCACCCGGGCCCGACGGACACGGACATGAACCCGGCCGACGGCCCGTACGCGGCGGATCAGCGGGCTCTGACGGCGTTCGACCGCTACGGGTCGCCTTCCGAAGTGGCTGCTGCGGTTTCCTACCTGGCTTCGCCGGCCAGCGCTTACGTGACGGCGGCGACGCTGTCCGTGGACGGCGGCCACGCGGCCTAGCCGGAGTAGAGCCCGATCTCCCGGGCGAGGTCGATGAGCATCGCCTCGAACAGGACGTCCGGCTTGGACATCGGGATCGGGTAGTTGCCGAAGACCTCGAGCGTGACGTGCCCGTAGAGCCGGGCCCAGAACTGGATCATCAGGTACGTCACGCCGAGGTCGATCTTCTCCACCGGCACCGCCCGGTCGGACTCGGCGAGCACGGTGACCAGCGACTCTTGGAACGTCTTGAAGTCGTCCCGCAGCTCGTCGGGCACCCCACTGGCGGGCGGCAGCACGATGTCGGTCCGCGCGAGCACCCGCCCGGCGGCGGCCAGGAAGATGCGCCCGAAAGGCTCGTCGACCCGGCTCAGCGCGGAGCCCGCGGCGGACCCGACCCCGCCGGTCGGCGACGCGAAGACCAGCGTGAATTCCTTCGTGTGGGTGAGCGCCCACCGCCGGAAGCCCTTGCAGATGGCGAACAGCTGCATGATCCCGTCGTCCGGCAGCTCGGCGATGTCCTGCGCAAGCTCGTCGGCCAGATCGGCGCAGACGTCCAGCCGCAGGTTCTCGACGAGGTCATCCCGCGACTCGTAGTACCGGTAGAGCGCAGGCGCGGTGATCCCCAGCTCCCGCGCGATGGCGCGCAGGGTGACCGCCTCCGGCCCCTGCTCGACGAGCAGCTTCCGGGCGGTCCGCCGGATGTCCTGTTCGGTAGCCGCACGCGCGCGACCCCTGCGGGTGGGGTGGCTCATCCGAACAGTCTAGGTGCTTACTACGACAAGTCTTGCATTAACGCGAACTGCGCCGTAACGAAAAGGTGCAGCTCAGGCCCGCGCCTTGAGGTTGGTCAGCACGGTGTCGGCGACCCCCCGCCCGAGCTGGCAGGCGTCCTTGCCCGAGTCACTGCCCAGGACCAAAGAGACCGAATAGGCCAAGTCGTCCGCGACACCGACAACGATCACGCAGCTGCGTTGACCGCTGGCGCCCACGTCGACGTACCCGACGGCCGGATAACCCTGGACCGGCGCCAGATCGTCGACCCAACGGCCGGCCTTCGGCTTTTCCACCTTGTAGGTGAGGCTGAGTCCTTGCCCGGTCTTCGTCTCATACGCGACCAGGATCCCGGCGCCGCTTCCCGAGGTGCTGGCCCAGTCGCACATCGGACCCAGCTCCGAGTCCTTCGGTTTCGCGGCGCCGGGTTGGCCGAGGTAGTCCGTCAGCTCCTGCTCGGTCAGGGCCGAATCACACGGGCTGCCGTCCATAACCTTCGCCGGCAACGGGTTGTCCACCTTCGGTGCTCCGCTGTTCGGCAGTTCCGCACTGCTCGACGGAGCTGGGGTGGGCGTCCCGGATGTCTGGCGGTCGCCTGTGCAGGAGGCCAGTACTGCCATTCCGGTGATCGCGGCGGCCGTAGCGGCGAGAATCCGTCGGATCATTCGAGCGACCCCTTGATCTTCTTCGTCGAATCCGCAGCCTGCTGGTCTGCCGCTTCCGTGATGCCGAGTGCTTGCCTCATCCGGCGAGTCAGCTCCGTGTAGTAATCGAGTTGGTACTGCAGATGGCCCTGGTAATAGCGGCCAGTCTCGTTGATGCCGTTCCGGCCGTTGACCGCCGCTTGGCTGACCGGCTCTTCCGCCGGTGGCTCCGCCCGGCTGAGGATGTCGGCCTCACGGATCTGCTCGCTGACGGTGTTGAGTTGGTCTTCGGCCTTCTTGAGCATCGCCCGCATTTCCGAGCTGCTCATCGCGAACCCCTGCCCACCAGCAGGTCTCGAAGCCCCGCTCGGCATGTCCGTCGCCCAGAAGTCGACCCCGCTGAAAAACGAGCCCGTCATCGTCCTCCCCCTAACCCGTTCAGGGTCGCGTACAGGACTTCCGTCAGCGCAGCCCGGGTCCCCGGCTGGAAACTGACCATCCGCTCGCGCCCCGGGTACACGTACGTCAGCACCCGCCCGGTCCCGGCGACGTCCACCGCGGTGATCGGCGCGCTGCGGGAACCCTGATTCACGGCGTAGCACTGGTGCAGCCCCGTCCGCCGCGCCGCCATCAGCCGGCGCGCCCAAGGCAGCGGGTCCCGGCCGCGGTCGGCAGTCGGGTCGTCGAGGTCGTACGACTCCTCCCGGCCCGAAAACCGCGCTTCCGGGATCGACACCGGCGAAATCCTTGCCGGCGGCACCGGCGGCAGCACGTCGACCAGCGACTCCGCGATCCTCGACGGCTCCACGTCGTCGATCCGGATCGTGTCGTCCTTCCGGATCAGCCGGAGTGCCTTCGGGCCGTCGGCCGAGACGAGGACCGCGCCCGACTCATCCGCTTCGACGTCACCCAGCCACGCCGTGAACTGGTGGGCGCCCTTCGCCAGGATGCGCAGGACGTCGCGGAACTCGCGCGTCAACGTGCCGCCCGTCGCGAGCCGGAGCGACGTCAGGACGTCGAGGACCTTCTCTTCGAGCCGCTTGCGGGTCTCGTCGCCGAGCCAGAGGTTGTCGGCGCCGAGGACCGCGGGCGGCGGGCCGTGCCGTTCCCACTCCCACGCGGTGAGCAGGGCGGCCTTGGGCAGGAAGATCACAGCCCGATCACCGGGGGCACCGTCCGCTCGTCGGAGCCGCCGAAGACGCTCTCCGGATCCGCCTCCACCAGGTACGACGCGCGCTGGTGCTCCGCGTCCTCCTCACCCTTGCCGCCCTTGGCGCCGTGGCCCATGCCGCCCATTCCCGGCGAGCCGGGCTTGCCCGCCGCGCCGCCTCGGACCCCGCCGGCCGCGCCGGGACGTCCTTCGCCCGGGACGCCGGCTCCGGTCGCCGCGCCCGGACCGCGGGCACCCGCGCCGCTCGCGCCGGACGACGAGCCCGGCCCAAAGCCGCCACTGCCAGGACCGAAACCGGACCCAAAGCCGGGGCCGAACCCGCCTCCGGAACCCGAGCCAGGACCGAAGCCGCCTGGTCCCGTGCCCGGCGGTTGGTAGCCCGGCGGGTACTGCGTCGCCGGGGGCACGTAACTCTGCGCGCGAACGCCGTCGTCCACGCCGACCGTGTGCGAGCCCGGCGGCGTGACCTGCCCTGGCGGCGTGACCTCCCCAGGAGGCGGCGGCGGAACGACCGGTGGATGGACCGCCGGCGGCGGCTGCACCTGCGCGCCGATCGACCGGTCGCGGTCGTCGTCACCGCCGGGAGTCCGCTTCCGGGGCGGCGGCTCGACGGGCTTCTTCGGGTCCCGCACCGTGAAGTCGCCGCCGGTGTACTCGCGGAGCTGGCCGTAGTCGATCGTCCGGGCCGCGGTGTTCGAGCTGGATTGCTGCGCGTACGAGCTGTACCGCTCGACGTTCTCCGCGGCCTTCCGGTTGTACTGGTTGATCTTGTCTTCGGTGTCGGTGTCCCAGGGCGTCGCGACGTCCCAGGCGCTCCGCGTCGGCGGCTGGTCGGTGACGTCCGGGTGCAGCGAGTTCTTCATCTGGTGGAACTGGTCGATCTGAGCCTGGGACAGCGTCGCGTTGCGGTCCAGGGTCGTGGACGCCGACACCGCCGACGCCGTCAAGGGCTGAAGACGTTCTCGGGCCGCGTCCGAGGCACCGCCGGTCCACGCGGACTCGAGGCCGGAAGTCAGCTCGCGCGTGCCCTGCTCGAGCTGGCGTTGATAAGTCGACTGGTCGACGCCCGCCTGGTGCACCTTCTGCAGCGACCCGGTGCCCGGCCCGCTCAACACGGCCTTCACCAGCTGACCCGGCGACAACCCCGCGGCCTGCGGGTTGTCCGCCCCGCTGCCGGTCCGCGAACCGACGTAAGCACCCGCGACCGCGCCGACCGGCCCGCCCGCGAGCAGGCCGACGCCCGCACCGGTCAGGACCTTGCCGAGCCCCTCACCACCCGACTGGACGGCGTGCGCGATCTCCGACCCGACGTGCTGGGCAGCGTCGAGCATGTCACCGAACAACCCCACCGAACCGCGCTCCCCTCGCGTTCGATCTCCCCTCTTGCGTCACGGACGATACCGCACCGGTTACTCGGCGTGCGAAGAATTGACCAGGTCAGGCGTTCGCGTCAGCGGCCGCAGCACCCCCATGCACACGACGGTCATCCCGAGCGCGCAGAAGAAGTGCACGACCCAGGCCCCGACGAGCGACGGCCCGCCCCACGACCCGGCCGCGCCCGCCTCGGTCCAGAAGAACCCGAAGGTCGCGATCCGGCCGACGAGGTACCAGACCAGCAAGGCGATCGGGAAAGCCGCGACACTCGCGAGGAAACCCCCGCGCGGTGGCTCGCCGCCGAGCCAGCGCAGCGCCAGCCGCCGCCGTGCCGCCGGTCCCGCCGGATAGGCGGGCAGGGCGAGGAGTGCGTAGATCGTCCGTTTCCAGTCGGAGATGTTCATGAAAGTCACGCTATGAGCCGCTGAGCAGCGCCGACATCCGGTTGACCGCCCGGACGGGTGGGGAAATCCCCGGGGTCTTCGTCACATAGAGCGGAACCAGCCGCGACTGTCGGTGCCATATGCCACACTCGGTCGCCGTACGGCTACTGACGTGAACGGGGAGGTTCGCGTGACGAACCCTGAGCAACTGATCGCGGGCTTCGACGCCAAGATCGCCGAGGCCAAGCAACGCGGCGACCGCATGCAGGCCGAGATGGCCACGGTCTCGGTGTCCGAGCGCAGCCAGGACGGCCAGATCGCGGTCAAGGTCAACCACCTCGGCAACCTCGTCGGCCTGGAGATCGGGCACGGTGTGCGGGAGAAGGCGAACCTCGCCGACGAGATCCTGCGGACCGTCCAGCGCGCGCAGAGCAAGCTGGCGGATGCCGTCCAGACCGGGATGCCGTCGATCGCCGGCACCGAGACCATGAACGAGCTGGTCGGCCAGCTCCACCGTGAGTACCCGGAGCCCGAGCCGCAAGGGTTCGTGGACGGCGGCCACGCGGCCCCCGCCACCGACGGGTCTCGTTTCATCGCGGAGGAAGAGCCACCCCCACCGGTCACACCGAACCCGGCCCCGCCGCGCCCCGCGCGTCGCGAGCCCGGAGCGGGCACCGACGACGACTACTTCAGCGACGGCGACTACCTGCGCTGACCAGGGGAACGAGGGAGGGGAAGACGATGAACAGCCCGCAGGCGGACATCCGGATCAAGCCGGAACAGCTGCTGGAGCACGCGAAGAAGCTCGAACCGTTCGTCGACCGGTTCGCGAAGACGCTGGACGCGGCGGCCCAGGTCGTCGACCCGATGGCCTTCGGGCTTATCGGCCAGGCCTGCGGTCTCGGCGCGCTGTGCGGCGTCGCCCAGACTTTGGGGAGCGACTCCATCGGCCACGCGAAGAACGTGGCCCAGGAGCAGATCGACCGCGTCCGCACCTGGTCCCAGCACGTCGAGTGGCGCGAGCAGGACGTCAAGGACAGTTTGGACGGTATCCACCTTGACTGAGAACGCTCTGGTGACGGACGCCAAGAAGAAGGTCGACGAAGGTTCTTCGGCGCTCGAAGGTGCCGGGATGGCGCAGGACTTCTGGGACGCGGCGACCAAGGCCGCCGACGGCGACTGGACTGAAGGCCTGCTCAACCTCGGCTTCGGTGCCGCCGGCGTGATGGATTTCCTCCGGGACCCGATCGCGGGCCTGGCCAGCATGGGGCTCGGCTGGCTGATCGAACACGTCGAGTTCCTGCGCGCGCCGCTCGACTGGGTGACGGGGAACCAGGAACAGCTCGACATCATGCAGGAGACCTGGGGCAACATCAGCGACGAGATCGACGCGGTCGCGAAGGACCTCCTGGAGACGGTGAAGGCGGACAGCGCGGAGTGGACGGGCGAAGGCGCGAACGCCTACCGCGCGTTCACCGCCGAGCTCGGCGACATGTATTCCGGGGTCGCCGGCGGCGCGAAGGCCGTCTCCGTGCTGATCGACGTCTGCAAAAGCATCCTGAACGTCGTGCGCAGCGTGCTGCGGGACCTGCTCACGGAATGCATCGGCAAGCTGATCAGCATCCTCGCGCGGTATCCGGGGCCCGCCGCGCCGGCCGGCCTGGCCGGCGAAGGTACGGCCGAGATCGTCCAGTGCGGCTCGCGGATGTCGGAGTGGCTGCAGAAGCTCATGCGGGCCTTCCAGAAGGGCATCAGCCAGTTCAACCACCTCAGCGGGCTCTTCAAGACCGTCGGCCAGAAGCTGCTCGCGGCACTGCGGGACGCGGCTCACGCGGCGCCGGGCATCTTCAAGGACGGGCTCAAGGAATTGCCCAAGGCACTCGGTGAAGAGGCCGGGAAGGAAGCGGGCAAGAAGACCGCGGGCGCCTACGACGAGGCTGACAAGGAGTACCGCGAGAACCACTACAACGAGAAGAAACCCGCGGCCGCCGAGCCGGTCTTCCAGCAGCAGGGCACCCAGCGCATCTCCGGGTCGATCTAGCCACCGTGGTGTCGACGACTCCGGGCGAGCCGGAAACGGCCGTGGTGCGCGTCCGGCTGCCGATCCACAACCCGCCGTCCGAGCTGAGGGCGGCCGTGGGGTGCATGGTCTTCCTCGGCGTCGTGTTCGCCGTCCTGGCCGGATTGCTCGTGTGGGCGCGCAGTCAAGACCCGGTCGTGTACCTGGTCGCGCCCGCGCTCGGGGTGCTGGCGTTGGTTTGCTTCTGCTTCAGGCCGATCCTGCGGCGCTACCTGCGCCGAAACGGCGGGATGGTGACGGCGAGGGTCGAGTTCGGCCCCGACGGGTTCCGGCAGCCGCTCGAAGACAAGACGACGCTCGTCCTGCCCTGGGACGACGTCCGCCGGTTCGACTTCCGGGAAGGACTGCCGGACGACCGGGTCGCACTCGCCGTCTCGCTGGTGGACGACGACGCGCTTCGGAACCTGAACCCCGACTGCCGGCACAAGTCCGAGGACGGCTACATCCTGTCGTCGGCGATGGCTCGCGAAGAGGCCGAGAAAGCGTCGGCGGCGATCGAGCGGTATCGGCCGGGGCTCGGCCGCTGGACCTCCAAGAACGTCCGGCGCGGCGGCTTCGGCGTGCCGAACCCGGTGAAGCGTCTGGTCAAACGCTGGCGCGCCGACCAGCCGGGAACGGTCATCCGCGCCGAGCAAGCGTCCGCCGTCCGGTTGTTCTTCCTGTGGACGGCTTGGCTGGCCGTCGTCGCCGACTTCGTGGCGCCGGCCTTCTACGACATCCCGCCGGGGATCCCGTTGCCGGTCGCCGTGGCGATCTGGGTGTCGCTCTACCTGACCCGCTATCGGGGCGACTTCGGCGAATTCGCGCTGAAGGCCGACGCGATCACGTGGCGCCCCAAGGAAGGCGACCCGGTCGTGGTGCGGCGGGCGGACCTCGCCCGGCTGACCGTCGAGCCTTCGGCGAAGAAGGCAACGCGCCGTTACGTCGCCGTCCACGCGATTCTCCGCAGCGGCAATGATCGGTCGTTGGCCGGGAAGGTCTCCCCAGGCGCAGCCAAACACCTGCTGGGTCTGGTGACGGCGTGAGCGAGAGCTTCGTCGTCTCGCGGACTGCCGGTCGGCCCTGGGTTCTCGCCTTGGTACTGCTCGCAGTCGCGTCAGGCTTCCTGTGGCTGGCGTTCGAGTCCACCCAGCAGAGTCCCCGTGTGGCCGGCTGGGTCTTCGGCGGCGCCTTTGGCTTGCTCGGCTCGAGGCTTCTGCTGCGGTCCCTGAAGAAGCCTGTCCGCGACGAGCTGGTCTTCGACTCCGCCGGTGTCTCGCGAGTGATTGGCGGAGTCGTCTGGGCCGCGCGCTGGAGCGATCTCAGTGGCGCGTCGGTCGTCGAGAGGCCACAGAAGCGGGACGGCTGTCAGATCGTGCTCAGCCCGGCCGGTGGCCGGTTCGAAAGTCCCCATCGGAGCCTGGTCCGCATCGCCGGTGGTGACTTCCTGGTGGCTGGGCTCGGGCTGACCCCGCGCGAGGTCCCGCGAGTGCGGGAAGTTCTCGCGCAGTACGTCGACGTCAGTGCCGAACGTGTCGTCACCGACCCGGTTTCCGCACTTCCCGGCCCCCGGGATGCGGTGCCGGCGTGGATGCCACCGCCCCTCGAACCATCCGCTGCTGTCACGATCCACGTGAACGGCTGGGATCGGGTGATGCTTCGCTGGCTGCAGCTCTTCGCCCTCATGATCGAAATCGGTCTGGGCGTCGCGATCGAATTCGGCCCGAGGAACGGGTTCCGCACCGCGTTCATCGGCGTGTTCGTCGCCGTTTTCGCCGGCACAGCCTGGCTGCAGATCAGCGAACAGGAGAGTCGTTCCCGGAAGTCCCAGGTCACCCTGAAGCTTTCGCCCGCAGGTGTCCGCTGGGAGTCCTACTACCACCGATTCACGGTCTCCTGGCCGGAAATCGCCGAGTTGAGGACACCGACGCGGCTCGTCGAGTTCCGGCCGGCGAGCGAAGACTTCCCGCTCCACCGCCCGGAACTCGACCGGCTGCGGCAGGTCGACGGCTGGTACCGGCTGCCCCGTGCGCTGAGTCCGACCGCATCGAAGGAGTTCGACGCGCACATCCGCGCCGTGCTGCCCGGCGGAGTGAGGCTGACCGTCGCATGACCGTTCCCACTGTCCGGCGTCCGGGATGGCGCCGGATCGCCCTGTTCACCGTCCTCGGCCTGTGGTTCACCATCGGCTCTTGGACGGCGGTGGCGCGAATACACTCCATCCACGGTCCCGACCGGCAGGGCACGCCGAGCGCCGTCGCCCGGATCGAGTCGTGCGACCGCATCGGGCCGCTCAGCCGCGGCGGCATCGGGTACTACTGGGTTTGCCTGGCCGTCGTGACCGCGGGTGACGAAAAGCCCCAGGCGGTCCGGTTCGACCTGAACGAGCTGACTCCGGACGACGCCGGGAAGGCGGTTCCCGTCGTCGGGTCGGAGGGGAAGTACCAGCGTTCCGCCGAGCGGCTGAAAATGCCGTCGTGGGTGCCGATCGTCGTGGTCGGCCTGCTCGTCCTGCTGTGTGTGGCCGGGCGGCAGCGCAGCAAACGCCGGTGGCGGCGGGCGATGGTGCGGCACCCGGCCGACGTCCGGCTGTCGTCGCCGGTCTGTGTCCTGCCTGCCGCGACCGGTGGCGGGGGCGCGTCCGGTAGGCGCGTGATCTCGCCCGGCGAGTGGTCCCGGCGGAAGTACTGGCGGATCGCCGGCCCGCTGGTCGGTGCCGGCGTTCTGGCTGCGATAACGGCGACGCTGGTCAGCGACCCAGAGGGGCGGCGCGCCTTGTTCGTCTTGGCGGCGTTCGGGTTCTCCGCGCCGCTCTGGCTGATCGCCTGCACGCCGCGCTGGTACCGCACCAGCAGCAAAGCCGCGCACCTGTTCGTCTCGGACACGGGAATCGGCTGGGAGCGGCTGCCCCGCGACGAGCACTTCGGGCTCAACTGGGACGAGATCGCCGAGGTGCGCGTGCTGACCGTGGCCTGCGACGGCCTGGTCCTGCGTGTCGTCGACGTGTTCCCGATCGCCGAATCGGTGCTGGGGCAGCGTCCGGAGCTGCGGCCGTTCTGGGAGGTCGGCGCGATCCTCGGCCCGCACCGGCTGCCGGGTGAGCGGGGCGCGGTCCGGCTGCCTCACGCCTTTTCGGAGGCGGCGGTGCGAGACCTGCGAGCGGCGATGGCGGCCTTCCGGCCGGAGCGGTACCGCGAGTTCACTGCCGAACTCGAGCCCGTCGGGAATGAGGCGCCGCCGACGCCGATCACTCGGGGGGCTACGTGATCGGCGCCGACGACATGAGCCCTCTCCGGCTTTCGCCGGTCGGGGCGACGGCACCACGTCTCGCGTGGTGACGCACCTGGAGAGCGGGACCGGTCCGCGTAGTGACGGCCGGGGGAATGACATCCCCCGATCGAGTGACGGGATCCGCTGCTCGCATGATTGTCGCACTCAACGCCGGATAAGTTACAAAAACCTTCACTTTCGTCTCTCGCAGCCCTTCCCGGCCTGGTCGGACGG
Organism: Amycolatopsis sp. NPDC051106; assembly: GCF_040682775.1. Lineage (NCBI taxonomy): Bacteria > Bacillati > Actinomycetota > Actinomycetes > Pseudonocardiales > Pseudonocardiaceae > Amycolatopsis > Amycolatopsis sp. NPDC051106. Next base: position 42,520 of record NZ_JBFBBQ010000001.1, read on the forward strand.
CTTTCGTGGCACAGTGCGGGGATGAACTCCGACGTCCTCGTTGTGGGATCCGCCAATGCGGACCTCGTCGTCGCGGTGGACCGGCGGCCGGCCGGTGGCGAGACCGTGCTGGGCGGTGACACCGTTCTTTCGCCGGGTGGCAAGGGGGCCAACACCGCGGTCGCGGCGGGCCGGCTCGGGGCGGACGTCGCGCTCCTCGGGGCCGTCGGTGACGATCCCTACGGCCGGCTGCTGCTCGACTCGCTGCGCGCAGCCGGGGTCGACACTGGGCTGGTGCGGACCAGCGACCGGCCGACCGGCATCGCCTACATCACCGTCACCCCGGACGGCGAGAACGCCATCCTCGTCTCCCCCGGCGCCAACTCGAGCCTCGAGCCCGGGGACGTCGAGGCCGTTTTCGACGGGGTCGAGATCATGGTCGCCTCGCTCGAGGTGCCGCTGCCGACCGTCGAGCACGCCGTCGCGCGGGCCGCCGAAAAGGGCGTCAAGGTGCTGCTGAACCTGTCGCCGGCGGCGAAGCTGTCGGCGGAGACGCTGGCCAAGCTCGACGTCCTGCTCGTCAACGAACACGAAGCCGCGTGGCTGACCGGGCCCGGCGCGGACTTCCGGAAGCTGCTTGAACTCGGGCCGCGGGCCGCCGTCGTCACGCTCGGTGCGGCCGGTGCGGTCGTCGTCGAGAAGGACGCTACGACCGAGGTGGGGTCGCCGGAGGTCGAGGCCGTCGACACCACCGGCGCCGGCGACGCCTTCGCGGGCGCGCTCGCTGCCTCGCTCGCCGATGGCGCCGATCTCGTCTCCGCGGCGAAGCGCGCGGTGCGCGTCGCAGCGTTCAGCGTGACGCGGCACGGTGCCCAGCCGTCCTACCCGACCGCCGCCGACCTGGGGGAATGATCATCCGGGGGCACGTGTTGCACCTCACATGGGCGATTCGTTCGGCTCGGCCTGGTGGCGCGGCTACGCCGCTCAGCTGACGGCGATCGCGGAGGCGCGCCGGCCCGACCACCTCGCGATCATGCCGCTCGACGAGACTCTGAAGGCGCTCGGCAAGCAGACCGAGGTCGACGAGGGCGTCTACGACGTTCCGCTGGAGGGCATCGTCGGCACGGTCGCCCGCGCCGGCGACTTCGACCGCGAGTTCCGGCCGCGCAACCGGGCCCTGCGCGATCGCTGGGAGCGGCTGACACGGACGTCGGCCGACCTTCCGCCGGTGCGGCTCGTGCGGCTGTCCGACATGTTCTTCGTCGACGACGGCCACCACCGCGTCGCCATCGCGCGCGCCCGCGGCGCCGGCACCATCCGCGCGCGGGTCCGCTGGATCAGCACGGTCGCTTGCGCGTTGCGCTGCCTGACGCTCGCCGACCTGCCGTCGAAGACCGCCGAGCGGATGTTCCTCGAGCGCGTCCCGCTGCCGGACGACGTCCGCCTCGGGCTGTGGCTCGACGACCCGGCCGACTGGTTCCGGCTCGCCGACTCGGCCGAGGCCTGGGGTTTCCGCCGTATGCTGGCCGGACGGCCGGTGCGCAGCCGCGGCGAACTGGCCGAAGCCTGGTGGCACGAGGAGGTCCGGCCGGTGCTCGAACAGGTGCGTCAGCGAGGCTTGTGCCCGCCACCACGAGATATCCAGACCTATCTGAGCTATGGTCTAGACCATGTCTGACTCTCTGTCCGGGGTCGCCGTCAGCCCCGGCCGCGCCAGTGGTCCCGTCGTCCGCGTCGCCGAGCCGCTGGGTGAGCCCGCCGCCACCCCGGCGCCCGCCGATCCCGCCGCCGAAGCCGCCCGGATCGCGCCCGCGGCGGCGATCGTCGCCGGCCGGCTGGAGAAGCAGGCCGAGACCGCCACCGGCGAGGCCGCGACGATCCTCATCACCACCGCCGCGATGGCGGCCGACCCGGCGCTCACGGCCCAGGCCGAGCAGCTGGTCAAGACGCAGGGGCTGCCCGCCGCACGAGCCGTCCACCAGGCCGCCGAAGGCTTCGCCGAAGCACTGGCCGCCGCGGGCGGGTACATGGCCGAGCGCGTCCGCGACGTCCGCGACGTGCGCGACCGGCTGGTCGCCGAGCTGCTCGGCATCGCACCGCCGGGGGTGCCGGAGCTGGCGTCGCCGAGCGTGCTGGTCGCGCGCGACCTCGCCCCGGCCGACACCGCGGGCCTCGACCCGGCGAAGGTGCTCGCGCTCGTCACCGAAGAGGGCGGCCCCACCAGCCACACCGCCATCCTGGCGCGGGCGCTGGGCATCCCGGCCGTCGTCGCCGTGCGCGGCCTGCTGAGCTGGGACGCGCAAGCGCTTGCGGTCGACGGCGACGCGGGCACGGTCGAGATCGCGGACCCGTCGGCGCCGGTCGTCACGGCGACGAAGGCGCAGCTGGCCGACTGGAACGGCACGGGCGCGACGTCGGACGGCCACCGCGTGAAGGTCTACGGCAACGTCGGCTCCCCGGCCGACGCGCAGGCCGCGGCCGACGCGGGCGCGGAAGGCGTCGGCCTGTTCCGCACCGAGTTCTGCTACCTGGACGCCTCGGACGAACCGTCGGTGGCCGAGCAGCGCGCGGCGTACACGGCGGTGCTGTCGCCGTTCCGCGGCAAGCCGGTGATCGTCCGGACCCTGGACGCGGGCGCCGACAAGCCGCTGGCGTTCCTCTCGCCGGAAGCCGAGCCGAACCCGGCCCTCGGCGTCCGCGGGCTGCGCGTGGCGTTCGACCGCCCCGAGGTGCTGGACCGCCAGCTCGAGGCGATCGCCGGCGCGGCCGAGGACTCCGGCGCCGAAGTCTCGGTGATGGCCCCGATGGTCGCGACGGTCGAGGAAGCCGCCTGGTTCGCCGAGCGCGTCCGCGCGGCGGGCATCGCCCGGGCCGGCGTGATGATCGAGATCCCGGCGGCGGCGCTGAGCGCCCGCGAAATCCTCGAAGCGGTGGACTTCGTGTCGGTGGGCACGAACGACCTGGCCCAGTACACGTTCGCGGCGGACCGCCAGCTGGGCGCGGTGGCGAAGCTCAACGACCCGTGGCAGCCGGGGCTCCTGCGCCTGCTGAAGCTGATCGGCGACGCGGCCAAGGCGACGGGCAAGCCGGCGGGCGTGTGCGGTGAAGCGGCGGCGGACCCCAGGCTGGCACTGGTCCTGACGGGCCTCGGCCTGACGAGCCTGTCGATGAACGCCCCGGCGATCCGCACGGTGGGCGCGAGCCTGGCGACCGCGACGCTCGCGGAGTGCGAGGCGCTGGCGGAGGCGGCGTCGGCAACGTCGGACCCGGCAGCGGCACGGGCGGCAGCTCGCCCCTGACCACGGCCGGCCGCGAGCGCCGGCGTCCAAGCACAAGAGCCGGGGAGGGATTTCGCCGCCGAGCCGGTGGGTCTCGGCGGGGCGGCCGGGCCGCAGGCGATGAGGTCTGGGCAGGGGAACCTCGCTGCCCAGCTCAGCGCCGGCTCGGCGGTCCCGGCCAACCCCCGCGGGCGCTCGAATCAGCCGCTCCCGCAGGGGCGCCCCCCCACTTTCAGTCTATCGGTCATCACCGACCGTGCTGAGCTGTGCGAACCTGATCTCGCGGAGTTGTCCACATTGACCGAGGGGTGTGGACAACCCGTCGTGAAGGCCGTCTCCCCACCGAGGCGGCCTTCACGGCTTTTCCGGCCAACCTCGGCCGAGCTGTCGATTCCGGCGCACCCCGCTCGACGAAGTGGTGAAAGCACCACCGAGCCGAGAGGAAGCAGCCATGACCATCACCGCCGAAGCGCCGGTCGGAGCGCCGGCCGGGACGGCGAGGGCCGGGCGCCGGGAGTGGATCGGGCTGGCCGTGCTGGCCCTGCCGACCCTGCTCGTCTCGCTCGACGTCTTCGTCCTCGTCCTCGCGCTGCCGAAGATCGCGAGCAGCCTGCACGCCGACGGCACCGGGCAGCTCTGGATCATGGACACCTACGGCTTCATGGTCGCCGGGTTCATGGTCACCATGGGGACCCTCGGTGACCGGATCGGGCGGCGGAAGCTGCTGCTCATCGGCGCCGCCGCCTTCGGGGTCGCCTCCGTCGCCGCGGCCTTCTCCACCAGCGCCGGCATGCTCATCGCCGCGCGGGCCGTGCTCGGGATCGCCGGGGCGACGCTCGCTCCGTCGACCCTTTCCCTGATCGGAACGCTCTTCAAGAACCCGCAGCAACGCGCCCAGGCCATCGGGATCTGGGCCGGCTGCTTCACCGTCGGCGCCATCATCGGCCCGATGGTCGGCGGTCTCCTGCTCGAGCACTTCTGGTGGGGCTCGGTCTTCCTGCTCGGCGTGCCCGCCATGGTCCTGCTGCTGGTCATCGGGCCGAAGCTGCTGCCCGAATACCGCGACGAGCAGGCCGGCCGGCTCGACTTCCCCAGCGTCGTCCTCTCCCTCGGCGCCATCCTGCCCGCCGTCTACGGCGTCAAGGAACTCGCCCGCGATGGCTTCCACGTCGTTCCGGCAGCGGCACTGAGCGCCGGCCTGGTCGTCGGGTACGTCTTCTACAAGCGGCAACGCGCCCTGAAGGACCCCCTCGTCGACTTCAGCCTCTTCGCCGCGAAGGCCTTCCGCACCACGCTCGGCGGGATGCTCCTGTTCAGCATGCTCGGCGGCACCACGATGTTGTTCACCGCGCAGTTCCTGCAGGTCGCGCAGCACCTTTCGCCGGTCGGGGCCGCGCTCGGGCTGCTGCCCGGGATGGCCGCCTCCACCGTCAGCTTCCTCGCCGCGCCCGCCCTCGCGCGCAAGGTGCAGCCGAACGTCCTCATCGCCGGCGGGGTCGCCCTCGCCGCGGCCGGCATGGCGATCCTCGCCCTCGTCGACCCCGCCGCCGGGCCGGCGTGGCCCGCGCTCGGGTTCGCCGTGACGTCGCTGGGCGTCGGCCCGATGGTCGCGCTCGGCACCGATCTCGTCGTCGGCTCGGTGCCGGAGCGCAAGGCGGGCGCCGCCGCGTCGCTGGCCCAGACCGTCAACGAGTTCGGCTACGCCTTCGGCATCGCGACCGTGGGGACCCTGGGCAACGCCGTCGTCCGCGCGCACGGCCTGCCCAGCGGGCTGCACGTCGTCGCCGGGCTCGCCGCCGCCGCGTTCGCCGTGCTCGTCGTTTTCGTCGCGAGGAACCTCCGGGCCGCCTGAACAGCGCGAAGGCCTCCCCACCCGATGCCTGGGTGGGGAGGCCTTCTTGACGCCGGGGGCAGAGGGACCCCGGCTAGCCGAACAACCCGCGCCGCGGGTGCCGGATGACCAGCGAACCGCCGTGGACGCGGCCGCTCAGCACGAAGCGCGGGTTCCCCATGTGCCCGTTGCTGCGTGTCTTGTCCTCCAGCGAGCCGAACTTGACGTCGGTGATCGAGTTGACGTCGACCGCCGCGTGCTCCGGGATGATCACCTCGACCGACCCCCACTTGGCGTCCAGCTCGATGTGCACCACCGGCGACTGCACCTGGGCCTCGGTGAAGTCGAGCTTCGTCGAGCCGTACTTGTTGCGCACGACCATCTCGGGCGGCACCACCCACGGCCCGCTCCGGACCAGCGACGAATACTTCGCGTTGAGCTCGAAGCGCCGTCCGGACGGGTAGCCGCCGTAGCCCGCCGGTGGCGCGTACGACGGAGCCGCCGCGGTCGCGGCCGCCGGGTGGTAGAGCCCGGCGAGGTCGGCCAGCACCGCGTTCAGCTCCCCGCGGGTCCGCGATGCCAGCGCGCGGTCGGTGCGTTCGGTGAACTCGTCGAGGTCGATCATCCCGCGGCCGATCGCCTTCTGCAGCACCCCGACGACGTGCTCGCGCTCGTCGTCCGACACCCGAAGATCGCGCTCGCCCAACGGCTTGGTTTCGGTCACCGGTTCCGTCGCCGCAGTCTCTTCCTCGCCCATGCTCATGATGGTAGAACCGGATTCCACCAGGGAGATCGGGGGAAAACCCTGAACGGACCCGTATTCCGCGGCGCCGCTCTCGGGGCTGCGCTGGTTCTGCTGTCCGCGTGCACGAGCGAACCGCCGCCGCCCGCGCCGAGCTCCAGCGCGCCGCCGCCCACCACGCAGACGATGCCGGACGGGCTCCTCGGCGTCCCCGCGACCGGCGGGATCGGCATCACCGTGCTGCTCCCCACCACCGGTCCCACGGTCTTCGACGCCGACAGTGGCCCCGCCGGGACGCCGCCGGGCTACCCGGGCGGCGACGTCGGGTACAGCGTCGTCCGGGTCGGGACGCACGCTGTCTTCACGGCCTATCCGGTGGGCGGCGGCCACGACGACCCCTTCGAGATCTTCGGCTACACCGGCCCCGCGAGCCCGCCGCGCTCCCTGGGCCGCGCCTGGTCGGTCGCCCCGGACAAGGGTGGCGAAGGCGTATGGGTCATCCGCCAGGACGCGCCGGACACCTGCCGGCTGCAGCACGTCTCGCTTTCCGGCGGCGAGTCCGGCAAGGGCCGGCCCGCGAGCTGCCGAACCCAGGTCCGCGGCGAAACCGCGCACGGCCTGCTGATCACCATCAACTCCGACAGCGCCGAGTCGACGGACGCGCTGATCGATCCGGAGAGCGGCCGCACGGTCCAGCAGTCACCGCGCATCCTCGGTGTCGCCGGCGACCACATGCTCCTCGACGGCCTCACCGAGTTCACCCTCGTCGACCTGCGGGACAACAGCCGGCGGCAGCTCAGCCGGCCGGTGGTCGCGCGGACGCCCACCGTCGTGCCCTCCCGCGACGGCGGTATCTGGGCCGTCGACTTCGCCGACCCGGCCTACCGGAGCACGAGCACCCAGACCCGCGACCTCTGGCTGCTGCGCCTGGCCGGGCCGGACTGGGAGCACGTCGCGGCGATGCCGTTCGTCACCGAGCACCTCAAACGCGGGGGCGGCTTCGACTGGTCGGCCTCCGGTGACCTCGTGCTCGCCGACGGCGTCCTCGCCGCCTGGCACCCGGGCGAGCCGGCGTGGCGGCTGGGCAAGGCGGCCCTGCCGACGAGCGACTGGTCCGGTTTCGCCGTGCTGCCCTGAGGGCTACTCCTCGTCGAGGCCGTGTTCGATCGCGTACCGGGCCAGCTCGACGCGGTTGTGCAGCTGCAGCTTCCGCAGCGTCGACTGCACGTGGTTCTCCACGGTCCGGTGCGACAGCACGAGCCGCTCGGCGATTTGCCGGGCGGTCAGCCCCTTCGCGACCAGGCGCAGCACGTCGGTCTCGCGCTCGGTCAGCCGCGGCGGCTCGGCGCCTTCCGCGGGAGCGTCGGCCATCCGCCGGTATTCGCCGAGCACCAGCCCGGCCAGGCCCGCGGTGAACACCGGGTCGCCGGCCGCGGTCCGGTGCACCGCGTCCACCAGCTCCGCCGCGGACGCCGACTTGACCAGGTAGCCGGACGCGCCGGCCTTCACCGCCTCCAGGACGTCCTTGTGCTCGCCGCTCGCGGACAGCACCAGCACCTTGGTCGACGGCAGCGCCGACGTGATCTCGCGGGTGGCGTCCACCCCGGACGTGGTGCCGAGGTTGAGGTCCATGAGCACGACGTCCGGCCGGACGGTCCGCGCGATCCGCAGCGCCGCGTCCGCGTCCGGGGCGGTCGCCCGCACGTCGAAGCCGTGCTCGGTCAGGTCGCGGGCCACTCCGTCGCGCCAGATCGGGTGGTCGTCGACCACCATCACCGAGATCCGCTCCTCGCTCACTTCGCACTCCTCGTGCACGGCACCCTGACTTCCCACTCGGTGCCCCGGCCGGGTCCGGTGTCGAGGGTCGCGCTCCCGCCGAGGTCGCGCACCCTCCCCCGGATGGATTCCACCACACCGAGGTGCCCGTCCGCGGCCGCTCGCGCGAGAACTCCGTCCGGAATGCCCGGTCCGTCGTCGCGGATGCTCACCACGACTTCGGTGCCGAGGTCTTCCAGGAGCACCCACGCCTGGGCGCCGGCGCCCGCGTGCTTCTCCACGTTCGAGAGCGCTTCGCGGGTCACGGCGACCAGTTCGTCGGTGACGTGGGCGGGCAGCTCGACGTCGTCGGCCGGGGTCGAGACCTGCACCGACGACGTCGCGAGCAGCTGCAGGGCGGCCCGCAGGCTCGTCGTGCCGCTGTGGTTCGGCCGCACCGGCTCGGTCGTCACCAGCGACCGCAGCGCGATCTCCTGCTCGCCGGCCAGCTTCGCCAGCTCGGCCGCTTCCCCGCCGACCTCGTTGCCGCGCTTGCGGACCCGGGCCAGCACCTGCAGCACGCTGTCGTGGATCGACCGGGCCAGCCGCTCCCGCTCGGCCGTCGCCGCTTCCTTGCGCAGCGCCTGCTCCAGCCGCGCCGCGGACCGCCGTCCCATCGTCGCGGCCATGCCGACCAGCAGCCCGGCGGCGGCGAGCAGGACGCCGTCGCGGGCGATGTCGATGTCGAACTTCTCCCGCGCCAGCCCGGTCGCCACGCCGAGGACCAGCCCGGCCAGCACCCCGCCGCTCGCCCCGAAGCGCGCGCCGGCGGCGACCGCGGGCACGGCCGCCCACACCGTCGTGATGAGAGGGACGTTCGCGGTGAACTGCGCGTCGCTGAGCACCCACGGCGAGGTCAGCAGCAGTGCGGTCGTGAGCACGAGGTCGAAGACCACCAGCGCCGGCGGGCGCGTCCGCTCGCGCAGGTAGAGGAAGCTGCTGGCGACCGTCCACGCGGCCATCACGCCGAGAACCGTCCAGGCCAGCCACTCACGCTGGTAGCTCCCGCTCTGGACGATCACGGTGCCGAAGGCGAACGCCCAGGTGAGCACGCGGAACGCGAGCACCCCACGCCACATCGGCGTGATCGGGTCCGGTGACCGCCGCGTGGTCACGGCTCGTCGGTGCGCTTCGGCGGCTCGTCCGTCGACGACCCGGCTTCCTCCTCGGCGACCGTCGCGATTTCGGCTTTCGGGCCGCCGGGTTCGGCGTCGTTCGGCTGCGCGGCCTGGTCCTTGAGGACGTTGACCTCGGCGGGGTCCGGGTTGGTCTCGTGCAGCAGCGACCGGACGCCGGCGTTCAGCACCGCCAGCAGCGGCACGGCCAGCAGCGCGCCGGCGATCCCGCCCGCGACCAGGCCGGCGGTGATGGCCAGGACCACGGCCAGGGGGTGCAGCTTCACCGCCCGCCCGAGCAGCAGCGGCTGCAGGATGTGGCTTTCCAGCTGCATCACGCCGATCACGATGGCCAGCACGATCACGGCGCCGATGACCCCGTTCGTCACCAGGGCGATCAGCACCGCGACACCACCGGCGATGACGGCGCCGATGATGGGGATGAACGCGCCGATGAAGACCAGTGTCGCCAGCGGGATCACCAGCGGCACGCCCACGATCCACAGGCCGACCCCGATGCCGACCGCGTCGACCACGGCGACCGCGGCCGTCGCCCGCACGTAGCTGACCAGCGACGCGAACCCGCGGCGCCCGGCGACGTCGACGCGGTTGCGGACCCGCCGCGGTGCGGCGCGGACCAGGAACGTCCAGATGCCTTCGCCACCGCTGAGGAAGAAGATCGTGATGAACAGCGTCAGCAGGAAGCCGGTGAGGATCTCGCCGACGGTGCTCGCTGTCGTCAGCGCGGTCGTCGTGATGGACGCCTGGTTGTTCTGGATGAAGCCGATCGCCTGGTTGATGAAGTCCTGGATCTGCTCCTGGCGCAGGTGCGGCGGGCCGTTGAGCAGCCACTCCTTGATCTGGTTGAGGCTGTCGTTGAGCTGCTTCTGCAGCTGGGGCAGGCCGGAGGAGAACTGCGTGATGACGAACGTCAGCAGGCCGCCCAGCACCGCCAGCCCGGCGACCAGCACGATCGCCGTCGCCAGCCCGCGCGGGAACCGCACCGCGACCAGCTTCTGCACCGCCGGCGCGAGCAGCGCGGACAGCAGCAGGGCGATGGACAGCGGGATGATGACGACGGACAGGTAGCCGATCACCCAGACCACGGCGTACAGCGCGGCGGCCACCACGATGAACCGCCACGCCAGGGCCGCGCTGATGCGCAGGCCCCGGGGAATCAGCCCGGTGATGTCCTCGTGCTCCGGCAGGAACGGATCTTCGCGTCGCGCGTGGCTCACTGACCCACCGTACTGGCTGGGCGTCCGATTCGGCCGCTTTCCCCGCGGCCGCGTCCGCACCGATCGCTGCCAGGGGTGATCACCCGCCGTCAGGCCGGGCTACACAGTGTGTCGTTCACACGATGGGGGCATCAAGTCGTGTCGGGGGTGCGCGCCGCGTCGCGCATTTGGTTAGGTCGCTTTCGCAACGCAATGTTGCCGATCGATCACCCACCCAGTGCGAGGAGACGGCGAGTGGCGGACACCGCGACGAACGAGGGGCAGGGCGCTCAGCGCACCCGCCGTCTCGTGTCGCGTGCGCTGCTCGTCCTCGGTGGTGCCGTCGCCGGCACCGCCGCCGCGTGGCTCGTCTCCGGTGCCACCGCTTCCGCGGACACCGTCGAGGTGGGCACTGCCCCGATCGCCGAGGCCGCGAGCGGCAGCCTCGGCGACGTGAACACCGGCGCGGCGAACGCGGCCGGCGACGTCTCCGCGTCGAGCTGCCACCAGGACGCCACCGCGTGGAGCGAGCCGTGTGCCCGCGTTCTCGGGCACGAGGTCTCCGACCACGTCGGCGACTCGGTGTCGGACCTCGCCGAGGACGCCGTCGTGAGCCCGGCGCACCGCACCCTCGGCGCGGTCGAGCACATCGTCCGCAAACCGCAGGACACCCGCCAGGTCCTCGAACAGACCTTCACCCCCGAGCCCGGCCACGACGTGTGGCAGCTGCTCGACCCGGCCCGCCACGGCGACCTGGTTCCGCTCCCGGGGTTCTCCCCGGTCGAGCAGGAGTCGGTGACCACGGGCGTCGGCCAGACCACGGACACGGCCGCCGTCTCGGCCGTCCAGCTCCCCGCCGCGCCGCGAGCCACGCTCCCGGCGCCGCAGGGTTTCCAGCACGAAGACGGCACCGGTGCCGCGGGCAAGTTCCGCAACGGGCACCGTGACCTGCCGTCCCCGCTGGCCCCGGTGCAGCTTCCGGTCGCACCGCTCGTCCCCACCGCCCCGGGTGGCAGCACTGCCCCCGGTGGTCACCTCGACGGCCTCAACTTCGGTGTCCCGTTCTGGACGACCGAAGCCGTCGACTCCGCCGTCGCGGCCATGAGCCGCGCCGGCCTGCGCACCGCGATGCGCACCCCGGGCGAGCAGCCCGGCGTCACTCCTGACTGAACACCTCCCTTCACGGGTCGCTGACGCGCCCAAGCCCGTCTTCCTCTGACGGCGCCCGCGTCCGCGAAATACCCGTGACATGGCGGTGCGCTTTCTCGCGCCCGCACGAAATTCCTTCCCCCTCGGTGCGGCTCGGACCCGTTTCGACTTCGACGAGCGCACCCCCATAAGCCCGCAAGGGAACCCGAAATAAAGGAGAAAAACCCCATGCAGACGTGGGCAAAGCGCGGACTCCAGACCGCACTTGTCACGGGTGGGTTGCTGATGCTGGGTACCGGCATCGCCTCGGCTGACGAGAACGTCAACCCCGACGCCCCGGCCTCCCCGCTCGACCTGAACGTCACGGCTCCCATCCAGGAAGCCAACAACGCGGTCGGCACCCCCTTCGGCCAGCTGGACCTGCCCGCCGGGCAGACGGAGCTGAGCACCAAGCCGGTCACCAACGCCGCGAACGAGGCTGCCAAGCAGTTCGACGACGCGAGCCCGATCAACCAGAGCACCCTCGGGGGCAAGTTCACCCCGAGCCACAACAACCTCAAGGGCAACAAGGTCACCGGCGACGTCGTCGTCCCGATCCAGATCGTGGACAACGCGGTCGGCGTGATCGGCGACGCGAACGTCCAGGGCGGCGACCACACGCAGACCTGGAACCACAACCAGGACATCGCGACGACGGGCCAGGACTCCAGCCTCGCGGGCAACGCGGTCGCCCTCGACTGGGCGCTCCCCGTGCAGATCGCCGGGAACGGCGGCGGCGTCGCCGGCGGCACCGGCCGCGTGACCGGTGGGTCGGCCAGCCAGAGCACCACCGAGACCGGGGACGTCGACACCAACGGCGACGGCTCCTCCCTCTCCGGCAACGTGGTCGCGGGCCAGCTCGCCACCCCGGTGCAGGTGACCGGCAACGCCGCTTCGTACCTGCTCGGCAACGGGCAGAGCCACGGCTACTCCGCCGACACCGTCGCCACCTCCGGTGGCTCGCTGCTGAGCTCCGGCGACCAGAGCGCCGGATCGGGCAACGTGGTCGGCGCGCCGATCGCCCTGCCGGTCAAGTTCAACTGCAACTCGGGCGCCGTGTGGGGCGCGCTGTCGAACTCCGACGGCTGCGACACCTCCGCCGACGCCACGGCCGGGGACACGCGCGAGGGCAGCCTCGGCATCCCGACCTACCTCGAGACGAGCGGCAACGACTCGTTCCTGTCCGGCAACGGCGGGGCGGCCTCGCTGTCCCCGATCGCGAACGTCGCGGGTGTCGCGGGCTCGTGGATCGGCAACGCCTCGGCGGGCATCCCCGACACCGGCAGCTCCTCCAGCACGGTCGACTCGGGCGGCTTCGTCAAGACCGCCGGTGACAACGCGAGCGCGTCGGGCAACGTCCTGAACCCGTCGGTCGCACTGCCGGTCGAGGCCTTCGGCATCGGTGGCACCTACATCGGCCAGGCGAACGCCGCGCACGACAACACCACCGACGCCAACGCGGGCAACGGCAGCTACACCAAGGGCAACGGCTCCGTCCTCGGCGGCAACATCGTCAACACCCAGACCGCGGGCGCGCCCGAGGTCTTCGGTATCGGCGGCAGCCACATCGGCAACGCGTCCGGCTCGGCGACCGAGGACAAGACGGTCACCGCCGGGGCGTACGACGGCACGCAGGGCAACGACTCGTCCGGCTCGGGCAACGTCGTCCAGGTGCCGGTCGGTCTCCCGGCCGAGGTCTTCGGCGTGGGCGGCTCGTTCATCGGCCAGGGCTCCGGCTCGGCCGACGAGACCAAGGTCGTCTCCGGCGGCGGCGGTGGCAGCACCCACGACGACAACGGCTTCCTGAGCTCGAACCTGGGCACCGTGCCGGCTTCGCTGCCGGTGCAGGTCGCCAACATCGGTGGCGCGTTCGTCGGCCAGGGCCACGGCCAGGGCTCGACCGACACGACGTCCAACGCGGGCGGCGACGTCACGGCGAACGGCCCCGCGGGCGCCGGCGCCGGCAACATCATCGAGGCCCCGGTCTCGCTCCCGGTGCTGGCCGCCGGCAGCGGTGCCGCCCTCGCGGGCATCGGCACCGGTGAGAACGACAACATCACCGACTCCTCGGCGGGCGGCGACGCCCTCACCGACGGGCAGGACGGTGCGCTGGCCGGCAACATCGTGAAGGCCCCGATCGCGGGTGCCGCGCAGCTGTTCAGCGACGGTGTCGCGGGTGCGGCCCTCGGCCACGGCCTGGGCACGAGCGACACGATGTCGGAGGCGGGCGGCGACGCCACCACCAACGGTGACCGCGGCAGCGTGGCCGGCAACATCGTCGGCGTGGACGCGCTGCCGGTGGCGCAGGTCTTCGGTGACGCCGTCAGCGCGCTGGGTGTCGCCAGCGGCACCGGGATCAACACGACGTCCGTGGAGAACGCGGGCGACGACACCACCTCGGGTGTCGAGGGCGCCATCTCCGGCAACATCCTCGACCTCCCGGTCACGGCGATCGCGCAGCTCTTCGGCGACGCGGTGACCGTGGGCGGCGTGGCGCACGCGATCGGCGACAACACGCTGACCACGGAGAACGGTGGCGAAGCTGTCACCGCGGGCGACGGCTCCAGCCTGTCGGGCTACAACTTCTACCACGCGTTCGCGCTGCCGGTGCAGATCTTCGGCGTGCCCCTCGAGCTGCTCGGGGTCGCGACCGCGGACGCGACGGACATGACGAGCATCGACGAGGCCGAGGACGCCATCGCGTTCCCGGTCGAGGGCTCCGAGCTGGCCGCCGACGAGCTGCCCTCGCTGGCCGCGCTGCGCAGTGGCCTGCCGACCGCGGGGCTGCCCACCCAGGGCCTGCCGTCGCTGGACGGGCTGACCGGCAAGCTGCCGATCGCCGGGCTGCCGACGCAGGGTCTCCCCTCGCTGGCGGGCCTGACCGGCGAGCTGCCGGTCGACGGGCTGCCCATCCAGGGCTTGCCCTCGGTTGACGGGCTGCCCACCCAGGGCCTGCCCTCGGTGGACGGGCTGACCAGCAAGCTGCCGACCGCCGGCCTGCCCATCCAGGGCCTGCCCGCGCTGCCGGTCGCCGCGCCCCTCGGCACCGAGCGTGCCGACCTGCCGACCGGTGGGGGCAACCCGCTGGCCGGGCTGACCAAGCTGGCGCAGCTGCCGGCCGCGGGCGGCCTCGCCGGTGCCCCGGCGCTGCCGAAGGCGGGCCTGCCCACCCCCGCGGTGAACGGGCTGGGCGGTGTCCTCCCCGGGCACACCGAGCGTGCGGACCTGCCGACCGCCGGCCTGCCCGTCGCGCTGCCGACCGCCGGTCTGCCGGCGCTGCCCGCCCTGGGTGGCGGCGTCCCGACGCTGCCGGTCGCCCTGCCGGTGACCCCGGCACTGCCGGCCGCCCCGGCCGCGCTGCCCGCCGCCCCGGCCCTGCCGGTGAACGCGAAGCTGCCGGTGCTGGACAGCGCGGCCCCGGCCGCGCAGGTCCCGGCGATGTCGGGCCTCGACTCGACCGGCTTCCTCGCGAAGCTGCTGGGTCTGGTCAAGCGCAAGTAGTTGCTGATGCCGGGCGGGTTCAGCCAGGACCCGCCCGGCCCCTCAACCCCGGCAGGCACTCCACCGCGCCGCGAGGTCTCCTCGCACGGAGTGCCTGACGATCGAAGAAGCTCTCCTTCCCTGGAGAGGACGAGCCCCAAGAGCCGACCCGGCTCTTGGGGCTCGTTCGTGTTCCCGGGAAGGTCAGGAGAACTGCAGCGAGCGCTTCGCCAGGCCGTGCCAGAACCCGTCGATCACCGTGCGGCCGGACTTCTCCTCCGCGGTCGCGCCGAGGGAGACGAACAGCGGCGCGAAGTGCTCGATCCGCGGGTGCGCGAGCGCCGCTGCCGGCGCCTTGTGCCGGAAGTCGAGCAGCGCGTCGACGTCGCCGTCGCGCACCACCTCGTCACCCCAGTGGTCGAACTCGGCCGACCACGCGGGCGGAGTTCCGTCGGTGGCGCGGGCCATGCCGCTCAGGTTGTGGGTGAAGAAGCCGCTGCCGATGATCAGCACGCCTTCGTCGCGCAGCGGCGCGAGCTTGCGGCCGAGGTCGAACAGCTCCTGCGGGTCGAGCGAGGGCATCGACACCTGCAGCACCGGGACGTCGGCGTCCGGGTACATCTCGACGAGCGGCACATAGGCGCCGTGGTCGAGGCCGCGCTCCGGCGCGTCGTGCACCGGAGTGTCGGTCGAGCGGAGCAGTTTCCGCACCTTCTCCGCCAACTCCGGCGCGCCCGGCGCCGCGTACTTCACCTGGTAGTAGCGCTCGGGGAAGCCCCAGAAGTCGTACACGAGGGGCACGGTCGTCGTGGCCGCGATGGTCAGCGGCGCCTCCTCCCAGTGCGCTGACACGACCAGGATCGCGCGGGGCTTGGGCAGGTCGGCCGACCAGGCGGCGAGCTGGCGGGTCCACGTGGTGTCGTCGGCGAGCGGCGGCGCTCCGTGGCTGAGGTAGAGGACCGGGGTGCGGGTCATCGACGGCTCCAGTGCTTGAAAGTTCAACTACTAGAGTACCTGACGCGCCGGCCTCCCGGGATATTCCGTCAGTGACCTCCGAGACCTCCGAGACCTCCGAGGTTCGCCGCGCAACGCTCGAGGGTGCGGATCGTCGTGCGGTAGTCGTCGTCGCTGATCCCGTCGGTCACCGCGACGCGGAAGGCTTCGACGCGCTGCTCGACGCGGGCGTGGGCTTCGCGGCCCGTTTCGGTGAGTTCGCCGTTTGCGGTGACCCAGCCGCGAGCCCGGAGGTCGGCGAGCTGGTGGGCTGCCGGGCCGAACGGCGCCAGTGCCGCGTCGACCTCCTCCGGCGTGCGGGCGCCGAGGGCGATCGTGTTGAGTACCTGCCAGTGCCGGCGGGTCAGCGACTCGGCGTCGAGGACCCGGGCCATGGAGGATTCGAGGAGCTCGTGGACGTGGCGAAGCCACCAGCCGAGGGGTTTCATGAAGACTCCGAATATGTCGAGGAACAACTACATGTAAAAGTACATGTAGTTCGGAGGGTGGAGCAACCATGACGGACGCCGTGGCCGAGGTCGAGCGCGCCATGATCGCGATCCGCCGCAGCCAGCAGCGGCGCGCGCTGAGCCGGATCGGGAAGGCCCGCGGCCAGGGCGCGCACGACCCGGTGCACGAGCTGCTCGACGTCGTCGAAGAGCTCACCGAACGCGGCGAAGCCGGCACGGTGACGGCCTTGAGCGCGGCGATGGGTGTCGACCAGCCGCGCGCGAGCCGGCTCGTGGCGCGCGCTGTCGAGCAGGGACTGCTTCGCCGCGAAGCCGATCAGCGCGACGGACGGCGTGCGGTGCTCGTGCCGACCGAGGCCGGCCAGGCGCACCTCGACGAGCTGCACGCCTTCCGGCGCTCGGTGTTCGCCGAGGTCATGGCGGACTGGCCGGACGAGGACCGCGAGAACTTCGGCCGGCTCCTCACGGCGTTCGTCCGCGGGTACAGCGCCCTCGGTTAGTCGTGGGAGAGGTCCACGAAGCGGCTGTAGTGCAGCTGGTGGGCGACGGTGATCGTCGCCGTCGGGCCGGCACGGTGCTTCGCGATGATCAGGTCCGCCTCGCCCGCGCGCGGGTCGTCGCGCTCCCACGCGTCGGGGCGGTTGACCAGGATGACGAGGTCGGCGTCCTGCTCCAGGGAGCCGGACTCACGGAGGTCGGACAGCATCGGGCGCTTGTCCGTCCGCTGCTCGGGACCACGGTTCAGCTGGCTGATCGCGATCACCGGGACCTCGATCTCCTTGGCCAGCAGCTTCATCTGCCGCGAGAACTCCGAGACTTCCTGCTGCCGCGACTCGACGCGCTTGCCGGACGTCATCAGCTGGAGGTAGTCGAGGACGACGAGCTTCAGGTCGTTGCGCTGCTTCAGCCGGCGCGCCTTCGCCCGGATTTCCATCATCGTCATGTTCGGCGAGTCGTCGACGAACAGCGGTGCCTCGGACACCTCGCTCATCCGGCGGGCCAGCCGCGTCCAGTCGTCGTCGGACATCTTGCCACCGCGCATGTCGGCGAGGCGGATCTTCGCCTCGGCCGAGAGCATGCGCATGACGATCTCGGTCCGGCTCATTTCCAGGGAGAAGATGACGCTGGTCAGGCCGTGCCGGATCGACGCCGACCGCGCGAAGTCCAGGCCCAGCGTCGACTTGCCGACACCGGGGCGCGCCGCGACGATGATCATCTGCCCGGGGTGCAGGCCGTTGGTCAGCTCGTCGAAGTCGGTGAACCCGGTCGGGATGCCCTGGGACTGGCCGCCGCGCGAGGCGATCGCGTCGATCTCGTCCATCGTCGGCTGCAGCAGCTCTTCCAGCGCGACGTAGTCCTCGCTGGTCCGGCGCTCGGTGACGTCGTAGATCGCGGCCTGCGCGCGGTCGACGACCTCGTCGATGTTCGCGCCGTCGGCCGCGGCCGCGCCGTAGCCGTACTGCACGATCCGGGTGCCGGCTTCGACCAGCCGGCGCAGCACCGCCTTCTCCGCGACGATCTCCGCGTAGTAACCCGCGTTCGCCGCCGTCGGCACCGTCGCGATCAGCGTGTGCAGGTAGGGCGCGCCGCCGACGCGGCCCAGCTCGCCGCGGCGTTCGAGCTCCGCCGAGATGGTGATCGGGTCGGCCGGCTCGCCGCGGCCGTAGAGGTCGAGGACGCAGTCGTAGATCGCCTGGTGCGCGGGCTTGTAGAAGTCGTCGGGGCCGAGCGCCTCGATGACGTCGGCGACCGCGTCCTTGGACAGCAGCATGCCGCCGAGCACGGACTGCTCGGCCGCGATGTCCTGCGGCGGCTGGCGGTCGAACCCGCCACCGGGGCCGGGGTCACTCGGACCCGGGTCGTTCTCCGCATACATCGGACTGCGGTCGTCGGTCAGCGCCACCGCCCCGGACACCTCCTCGTCGTGTCGAACACTAGTTCGAGTATGCCGGATCTTCGCTCTCGAAGCACGCGGCCGGCTCGTGCCTGACCGTTCCGGACGTGTCCCCCGATGATCGGCGAGAACGTCGTCCGGCTCTCGGAGGCACGCCGGGCGCCACCGTGAGTACAGGCCCGAGCGGGCACGCTAGATCCCCCGGAAGGCGGATGGCAATTCCGGATGGGGACCCTTCTGTGGACAACCTGTGGATGAATGGGGGTAACCAGTCACAGGTGCCGCGAGAGCTGTGGACAAGTTGGGGACAAGCTTGATCGGCTTTGGGGAAACCGCAGGTCAAAGGCTGTGAACAAGGTGTGGAGAACTTCCCTGAAACTCGTCCGGCGTGTCGCGTGAAGTCCGTTGTTCGGCGTGTCGTGGACCAGTCGAAGACCATTGACCCACACGGCCTGTGGATGAATATCACGGAGGGTAGAGCCGTAACTCGATGGGCTGAACGGCCGGCGATCAGGCCGCGGTGAGCCGGCCCTGTGCGCTGCGTAACCGCTCAGCGAGAACGCGCTGGTCGGCCGGGGTGAAGGCGATCCGGTTCTCCCCACGCCCCGGAACCTCTTCGGTCAGCCACCGGCCTTCCGACGTATCGATGTAGTTCACCGGGCGTTCGATGCGGCGCCAGGCCCCGCTGCGGTTACGGGCGGCGACGTAGAGGCTGCCGCTCCCCATCCGGCGTAGCGCCAGGATCCGCCGGAGCTCGTCGACCTCCTGCGAGCCTTCGGCCGGGCGGTCGTTGCGAAGCACCGCGTACCCGCCTTCGTCGCGGCGGGCGGTCCCCTCGATCTGGCTCTTCGGCACGGCGAGCGGCGTCCCGCGCCCGGGCGCCAGCTTCGGGATCTGACCGAGGAAGCCGTCGAGCAGCTCGTGCGGCTGGATCGACTCCAGCACGACGACGTCCAGCTCCTCGTGCTTGGCCAGCACGAACGCCTCACCGCCGGCGCTGCCGCCGAGCAGCCGGTAGCTGACCGGCTTGCCCTGGTACCCGCCGTCGATCCAGCCGTAGTACTCCAGCTGCGGCCGGGCGATGGCCTCGACCGTCGCGACGAACCCCGGGTGCATGCCGCGCGAGCCGAACAGCCCGGCCTTGGCGAGCTCGGCGTTGACCCGCTCGTCCTCGGCGCGCTGGGCCTCGTCGCTGTACCAGGTCGGCTTGTCGGACAGCACCGTGTGCGGCTCGCCGCCCCGGCGCCGGATCAGGTTGATCAAGGTGCCGGTCGTGATGGTGACCTGCCTGTCCAGCACCGCTCTTCCCCCAGTGAAGATCGAAGTCAGTGAAGGTGAACCCGCGCGAAGCCGGGGCGCGCCCATCTTGGCACGCGCCCGGCGGTCTCGCGTGCGCTACTCGCCGATGACCGGCGGAGCGGTGAGCTCGTCGGAGCCGAAGATGTCGTTCGGGTCCTCGCCGAGCAGGTACTTCGACGTGCGTTCCTCGTCGCCGCCGCCCTGGCCCTTGGCGCCGTGGCCCATGCCGCCCATCCCGCCCATGCCGGTGGCACCGCCGCGCCCGGCCGCCGCGCCGCCCGCGCCCAGCGCGCCGCCGGCACCCATGCCGCCCCGGCCCGCGCCGGACGCGCCCGCGCCGCCCGGCAGGGACGCGCCGGTCGAGCCGCCGGGCCCGAAGCCCGCGCCGCCGCCCGGGCCGAAGCCCGCCGTGGGGTCGCCGATGCCGCCCGAGCCGCCGCCGGGCCCGAACCCCCCGCCGCCGCCTCCGCCGCCGGAGAAGTTCGGCGCGCTGCCCGGGCCGAAACCCGGCATGCCCGGCACGTCCGAAGGCGAAAAACCGGATGCGCTGGTGCCATCACTGAAGTTCGGCGGGGTGTAGTTGCCCGCGCCCGGGATCTTGGACGGGTCGTAGCTGCCGCTCGGCACCTTCGACGGGTCGAAGCCCGGCACCTTCGACGGGTCGAAGTTCCCGCCTGGCACCTTCGACGGGTCGAAGCTGCCCCCGGGCGTGCCCGGCGGGCCGCCGAAGGACGGGACGCCGCCCGGCCCCGGCATGTTCACACCGCCGGTGCCCGTTCCGGTCCCGGTCCCGGTCCCAGTACCGTTCCCGGTTCCGTTGCCGTCGCCATTCCCGTTGCCGTCGTCCGGCTTCTTCTTCTTGCCGTCGTCGACGTTGATGGTCTCCTGCTGCCCCTTGAGCGCGGAGTACGTCGGCATGTTCTGGCCGTTGTCGTTGCTCGCCTTGTAGTAGGTGTTGAAGGCGTCGACGTTGGCCTGGCCCTTGGCGTTGTAGTCGCGGATCGCCCGGTCGGTGTCGGTCGTCCACGGCGTCACGGCGTTGAGCAGGTTGTTCTTCGGCGGGTCCTTCGGGACTTCCTGGACCTGCGCGTGCACGGTCGTGAACGCGTTGTTCTGCTCGCCGAGGTACTTGTCGGAGGCGGTCAGCTTGGTGCCCGAGTCCTCCATCCACACCCGCAGCGGGTGCGCGCCCGCGTTCTGCGCCGCTTCCGAGCCGCCGCCGGTCCAGGCCGCGTCCATCTCCTTGGCCAGCGTGTCGATCGTGGTGAGCCGGTCCGCGTACGCGCCCTTCAGCCGGCTGGCCGCCGACTGCCCGTTCTGGATCGAGCCGGTGCCGGGGCCGGTGGTGATCTGGTGCCAGATGTCGTAGCAGTCGATCTTGCGGTCGCCCTGCTGCGAGGTGTGGTCGTCCGAGTGCGTGGTGGCCATGTTGTACGCGGCGAACCCGCCGAGCAGCACCAGTTCCAGCATCTCAGCCCTCCTTCAAGGTCTGGATCATCGCCTCGGCCGCCTTCTCCGCGTACGGGCACGGCTGGGTCGCGCCCGGGCCGTTGCCGATCTGCGTGAAGACCTGGACGGCCTGGGTGTCCGTCACGCCCACCAGCAGCTTGCACTGCCCCTGGGCGCGGAAGTCCTTGGTCGCGGCGTACACCGCGGGGTAACCGGAGACGTCGGCCGGCTCCCAGTACTCGTACTGGTCCTTGCCGCCCTTGGCGTAGAGGTCGTAGATCCCCGCGAGCCCGTCGGTGTTCGGGTCGGCCGCGATGTCGATCCGGCTGCTGCGCGTCTCGTCGCCGGTGTAGATCCAGGCGCAGGACGCGCCCGCCGAGCTGGAGCGGGGCGTGCCGTCTTCGAGGCCGAGCGTCGAGCGCTGCGAGGCCGAGAGGACCGAGCACGGGTCGGACTTCAGCTTGGCCGGGTCGAGCGGGCTCGACACCTTGGGCGCGCCGTCGCCACCGCCGCCGTCCGCGCTGCTGCTCGCGGAGTCCGGCGTACCGGACGTGGCGGCCGGGTTGGCCGGGTTGGCCGTGCCGCCGGTCGTGGTGCTGCAGCCGGCGAGGGCGAGCGCGGCGAGCGCGAGCCCGGGCAGCACGAGACGGCGGTTCACGCCTGCGTCCCCGCCTTCGAGATGTCGCCGGTGTGGTCCGCGTCCGCGGCCGTGATCCGCTTCTTCGCGTCGAGCAGGGCCTGGATGTAGTTCTTCACGTATTCCTGCATCTTCTGGTTCTGCTCGAGGAACGCCTTGCCGGAGGGGTTGGCGAGCTTCTCCCAGTCACCGCTCGCGAACTCCTTGCCGGGCGCCTTGACGTCGGCCATCAGGTTGGCGTCGGCGGCGTCGTTCTGCAGGTCCGTCTGCAGGTCCTGCCACTTCTTGATGACGCCGTCGATCTTGTCGGCGTCGAACGTGAAACCCCCACCGCCGGACGGCGCGGACATGGTGACCTCGTTACCCATCCGAGTGCGCTCCCTTCGCGTCCCGCTCCATTCTCCTACGACGACGCCCGGGTGTCCGAGGTTCCCCCGAAACGCGTGAAGGCGGGCCGCCCACCAGGGAGCGACCCGCCTTCCACGACGTGCTGAGTTACTGGCTCACGCCTGCGTGGCCTTGACCTCGAGCCGCACGTCGACCTTCACGTCCGGGTGCAGCCGGGCGCCGACCGAGTGCTTGCCCACGGTCTTGATGTGGTCGCGCAGCTCGATGACGCGCTTGTCGAGCAGGGGGCCACCGGCCGCCTTGATCGCGTCGACGATCTCGCCGGCGGTGATCGAACCGAAGAGCTTCTTCGAGCCCTCGGCCGCCTTGCCGGTGAGCTGGATGGCGCCGAGGCCCTCCAGCGTCGCCTTGATCTCCTTGGCGTGGTCGAGGTCGCGGATGCGACGGCTCTCCTGCGCGCGCTGGATGGTGCGCACGTTCTTCTCCGCGCCCTTGGAGGCCGCGATCGCGTAGCCCCGCGGGAGCAGGTAGTTGCGCGCGTAGCCGTCCTTGACCTCGACGATGTCGCCGGGGCCGCCCAGGTTGGCCACGTCCGTGGTGAGGATGATCTTCGCCATTTCGGTGCCCTCCCTTAGCGCGCGGTCGAGGTGTAGGGCAGCAGCGCCATCTCGCGGGAGTTCTTGACCGCGATGGCGATGTCACGCTGGTGCTGGCTGCAGTTGCCGGTGACGCGACGGGCACGGATCTTGCCGCGGTCGGAGATGTACTTCCGCAGCAGGTTGGTGTCCTTGTAGTCGATCAGTTCCGGGCGGCCCTTCTTCTCGGCCTTGCAGAACACGCAGACCTTCTTCTTGGGCTTGCGGATGGGTGGCTTGGCCACTGGTCACTCCTGGAAGTTCAAATCTTTCTGGATGTGTACGAGATCAGAAGGGGGGCTCGTCCGAGAAGCCGCCGCCACCGCCGCCGCTCGCGGCCGGGGCGGAACCCCACGGGTCGTCGGCCGGCATTCCGCCGCCGCCGCCACCGCGGTTCCCGCCGCCACCGCCGCCGCCGAAGTCACCACCGCCGCCGCCACCGCGGCTGACCTTGTTGACCTTGGCCGTGGCGTAGCGCAGCGAGGGGCCGATTTCGTCGACCTCGAGCTCGACGACGGTGCGCTTCTCGCCTTCCTTCGTCTCGAACGACCGCTGCTTCAGGCGGCCCTGCACGACGACGCGGGCGCCGCGGGTCAGGGACTCGGCGACGTTCTCCGCCGCCTGCCGCCAGATGTTGCAGCGCAGGAACAGCGCCTCGCCGTCCTTCCACTCGCCCGACTGCTTGTCGAGCGTGCGGGGCGTGGACGCGACGGTGAAGTTCGCGACCGCCGCACCGGACGGGGTGAAGCGCAGTTCCGGGTCGGACGTCAGGTTGCCGATCACCGTGATGACGGTGTCTCCAGCCATCGGGAATCCCCTTCGGCTCAGGCCTTGGCGGCGGCGGGCTTGGCCGCGGCGCGCTTGACCTCGCGACGCATGACCTTGGTGCGGAGCACGGTCTCCTGCAGGGACAGCTGGCGGTCCAGCTCCTTCACCGCGTCCGAGGACGAGTTCAGGTCCAGCAGGGCGTAGATGCCCTCCGCGTGCTTCTTGATCTCGTACGAAAGCCGGCGCCGGCCCCAGACGTCGACCTTCTCGACGCTTCCGCCCGAAGTGCGGATGACGTTGAGGAAGGTGTCCAGCGTCGGAGCGACCGTGCGCTCGTCGAGCGTGGGGTCCAGGATGACCATTACCTCGTAATGGCGTGACACAACCACTCACCTCCTATGGGCTCGCGGTCACGGACTGTCCGTGACAGGAGGGTTTGTCCAGGTAAGAGTACCTGGGGGTGTCCTGGGGGCCGTCGGCCGGGTCAGCTCGCGCGGCGCAGGACCCAGGTGCGGACGAGCCCCGCGGTGACGCCGGCGAGCACGATCACCGCGAGCAGCATCGGCAGCTGGACGTCGTTCGAGGAGCCGGGCGAAGCCAGCGACTGCGCGTTGCCCGCGTCGCGGATGTCGGCACCCTGGCCGCTCTGGGCACCCGTGTCGCCCTGCGGCGCGGAGGCGTCCCCGGGCAGCGAGCCGTCGGCCGGGTAGCGGACCCCGGGGGCGACGGCCGTGCCGGCGGTCGCGGTGGGGATGCCGCCGTAGTCGCGCATCGGCGCGGTGCCGGAGCCGGCCGCGTTGCCCGGGTTCAGGTTGGAGAGGTTGCCGGAGGTGCCGCCGGGAACGGTGCCGGTGCCGCCGCCCTGCGGGGTGCCGGTGCCGCCCGCGCCCGGCTGACCCGGTGTGCTCGGGGCGACGTAGTTGCCGGCGAGCAGCGTGAGGTTGCAGCCCTTCGCGACCGTGCTCTCCACGCTGTTCAACGTCTTGTTCCAGTCGAGACCGAGGCCCAGCGAGTGGGAGTTCGCCAGCGCGGTGCGCACCGCCTTGCCGATCGCCGCGCCGGTTGCCTCGCCGCCCGCGGAGTTGGGCACCTGGCCCACGGTGATGGTGGGGACGCCGGCGATCGAGTCGCCGGCCCAGGCGCCGATCGCCAGCGTGCCGGCGTTGTTGGCGCCGGTGGTGACCAGCGTCTTCACGGAAGCGCCGGTGATCGCGATCTGGTCGCCCATCTGGCCGGTGACCGTGCCGGTGCAGCTGGTGCTCACGACCTGCTGGCTCGCCGAAGCCGTGCCTGCGGAAAGGAATGCGCTACCGGTCACGAAGGCGGCAAGGGCGGTCATGGTCAAGAACTTCCGCACGAGCACTGTCCTCCGTGGGGTCATCAAGGCGTCGTCGTCCTGAACACCAGGCTCAACGAAGAAGATACGTGAAAGATACTCGGCAGTCGGGTCAATTCGCAGCGGCCATTCGGCGGAGCACCCACGTCCGCACGAGGCCCGCGCTGACTCCGGAGAGTGCCAGCACCGCGATCAGCAGCGGCAGGTTCGACCCGTCCGTGAACCCGTCGGATGCGGACGGTAGCGCTTCCGCCTGACCCGCCGTCTGGATGCCGGGGTTGCCGGCCGCCGCGTCCTGGTCGGGGCCGTTGAGGCCGTACTGCGGCGCGTAACCCGGGATCTGGCTGCCGTACCGGATGGCGGGCGACGGCGTGAAGAGCCCGGCCGTCGCGAACGGGATGCCGCTGTAGTCCCGCATCGGCGCGTAGCCCGTGCCGACGCTGAACGGGAAGCCGCCGAACACCGGGCTGCTCGAGAAGCCGGGCAGCAGCGGGCTGTTCGCCTCGGGGATCGGCGTGGTGCCCGCCGGGGTCCCACCCTGCGGCGCGCTCCCGGTCCCGCCCTGGGCCGGCGGTTGCTGCGGGTTGCCGCCGGTGCCCGGCTGCGGGGACTGCTGCTTGCTGCCGCCGTTGAGCGTGTTGAGGCCGCCGGTCGCGGCCGAATTCAGGCCGTCGGCGCCCTGGTTGACCGCGCTGGCCAGCGGCGCGCCGACCACCGGCACCGGTGAGACCACGGTGTTGACCACGTTGACCGTGACCTTGCAGACGGTGTTGAGCAGGCCGCCGACCACGCTCGTGAGCACGGTGGTCGCCTGCCCGACGATGCCGAGGTCGATCGCGGGAAGGCCGAGGATCGACCCTTGGATGTGGTCGCCGGGCTTCGCGGTGACGGTGCTGCCGCAGGGGACGGTCTTGGTCTCCGCCGCCGAGGCGGTGCCGGGCATGCCGAGTACAGCCGAACCGGCGAGGACGAACGCCGTCGCGCCGACCGCCGTTGCCCTCCGTGTCCGATCCTGCATGCTCGCCGCCCCTTGCCTCGCGTCCCTTTCCCAGGACAACGACGTTAAGGCAGCACGGTGACGCCCGCTCGCTCAGAAATGTCCGGCATTCGAGTGGAAGCGGGCGTCACCTTCGGTGAGATCAGGCGGGTGAGCGGCGGATCCAGGCCCGGACGAGGGCCGCGGCGACGATCGCCAGCGCCAGCACCGCGAGCAGCACCGGCAGCTTCGCCGGCGGCGTGACGCCGGGCAGCGCCTCGGCCGTCCCGGACTTCTGCTCGTCGACCGTCGGGATCTGCTGACCGGGGATGACCTGCGCGATCACCGGCGCCTGGATCAGGCTGCCCGGCAGGAGCGAGGCGTTGCTGAAGACGCCCGAGATCGCGTCGCCCGGCAGGCCGGCGCCACCGGGACCCGTGAGCACCGGGCCGGTGCTGTCGCCGGGCGAGGTCTGCCCCGGCGGCGTCTGACCGGGCGGCGTCTGACCGGGCGGGGTCGGCGGCGCAGGCGGAGTGGGCGGGGTCGGCGACGGCGGTAGTGGCAACGGCGGCAAGTCGAGGCCCTGCGTCACGCCGCCGACGGTGTTCACGACGCTCTGGGCGGTCGGGCAGACGGCCTTCGCCGCCGCGTCACCGACCACCGGCACGTCGCCGATGCCGAGCGCCCGCACCGCGTCCCCCACCGGGAGCGTGAGCAGCGGGGCCGAGCCGTTCGTGTTCTTCGAGCTGGAGTCGAGGCCGACGGTCAGCCGGTCCGGGGCGTTCAGCGGGGCGCCCGCGTCCAGGAGGAGGCCGGTCTTCGCGTCGCGGGCCTGGCCGTTCTGCAGGGTGGCCGAGCAGTCGCCGCCGAGGGTCGGGCTGGGGTCGGCACTCGCGATCCCGGGCGCGGCCAGCGCGGCCGAAGCGGCGAGAGTGAACCCCAGTGCGGTGATCCGTGTGAACTGCTTCCCCATCGATGCCCTCCGGCAGTCGGCCCAATTGGATCACGGAACGCGCTCACGGTACTCCACGAGCGTCACCAACCGGTCCCACAGGGGAAAGAAGTACCCGGAGTAGCCTGCTCGGCATGCTGATTGGCGCCCATGTCCGTGACGACGACCCGTTGACCGCGGTCGCCGAGCGCAAAGCCGACGTCGTCCAGTTCTTCCTTTCGGACCCGCAGGGCTGGAAGGCCCCGAAGCCGCACCCCCACGGCGAGGCCATCGCGGCCGACCCCGTCGAGGTGTTCATCCACTCTCCCTACCTCATCAACGTGGCTTCGCTGAACAACCGGATCCGGATCCCATCCCGTAAGAACGTCACGCAGCACGCGGACGGTGCGGCGGCGATCGGCGCCAAGGGCCTGATCGTGCACGGCGGGCACGTCGGCGCCGATGACGACGTCGAGGCCGGCCTGGACAACTGGCGCAAGCTCTTCGAGCGCGAGCAGGAGAAGGGCGGCTTCAAGGTCCCGATCCTGATCGAGAACACCGCCGGCGGCGAGAACGCGATCACCCGCGACCTCGAGGTCATCGCCCGGCTGTGGGACAAGGTCGGCGAGTTCGGCGCCGGGTTCTGCCTGGACACCTGCCACGCGTTCGCCGCCGGCTGGGACCTCGCGACCGCCGTCGAAAAGGTCAAGGCCATCACCGGCCGGATCGACCTGGTGCACCTCAACAACTCCCGCGACGAGTTCGGCTCCACCCGCGACCGGCACGCCAACGTCGTCGAAGGCGAAGGCACCATCGACCCGGACGTGCTGGTCGAGGTCGCGCGGGCGGCGGGCGCGCCGGTCGTCGTCGAGACCCCGGCCGACGGCCAGGCCACCGACATCGCCTACCTGCGGGAAAAGCTGAGCTAGACGGCCACGGCCTTCCGGCGGCGCCGGACGGCGTTCGGGACGATCGCGTCCCGGGCGCCGTCGAGGAAGCCGCCGGCCGGGTCGTCGTCGCCGTCGATCCGGACGAGGTCGGTGGCCGGGCGGTAGATCTCGCGCACCACCAGGACGCACAGCGCGGCGACGGCGAGGTCGCGGACCACGACCGCGCCGAGGAACCAGCCTTCCGGCAGTCCCTTGTGGTCGACGCCGAGGTAGTAGAACATCCGCGGCACCCAGACCAGCGCGTCGATCAGCATCCAGCCGAGCAGCAGCCGCCAGCGCGGGATCGCCAGCACCGCCAGCGGCACCAGCCACAGCGAGTACTGCGGGCTCCACACCTTGTTCGTCAGCAGGAACGCGGCCACGACGAGGAACGCGAGCTGGCCGACGCGCGGCCGCCGCGGCGCCGCGAGCGCGACGTAGGCGATGCCCGCGCAGCAGGCCAGGAACAGCACGGCCACCGTGAGGTTCAGGTACGCCGGCGTCTGGTTCTTCTGCAGCACGCCGTCGAAGCCGGCCCAGCCCGTGGTGTAGGAGATGACGTTGTACAGCGAGTCCGGGTCCATCGGCCGCAGCGTGCTCATCCGGAAGAACTCCCACCAGCCGCGGGTCGCGGTGAGGAGGAACGGCGCGTTCACCGCCAGCCACGTCACGACGGTGGCGGCCGCGGTCTTCCAGAACGGCGTCAGCTTCCCCGCGCGCAGGCACAGCACGAACAGCACGCCGAGCAGGAACAGCGGGTAGAGCTTCGCCGTCGCCCCCAGGCCGAGCAGGAGCCCGGCGAGCAGGGGACGCTTGCGCGCCCAGGCGAGCAGGCCGGTCGCGGTGAACGCGGTCGCGATCGCGTCGAAGTTGGTGAACGCGTGCACCAGCACCAGCGGCGAGACCGCCACCAGCACCATGTCCCACGGCCGGCGTTTCATCGTCCGTCCGGTCGCCCAGACCGTGACCAGCCAGGCCATCGCCAGGAACAGTGCGGTGAGGTCGAAGTAGACCGCGACCGGCAGCCCGCCGGGCAGCCAGCCCGTCTCGGCGACGTTCTCCCAGCCCGCCGCGAGCTTCGCGTTCGCCCACTGGAAGAGGCCGGTGAACACCGGGTACTCCATGTACCGGGTGTTGTTCTCCGCCGTCTGCGAGCTCTCCTTCCACGACGTGTAGTACGGGAAGGTGCCCGGCCGGTCGAGCCGCTCGGAGCTGTAGAGCGGCACGACGTCGGAGTAGCACATCGCGACGAACGGGCGGCCCGCGCGCCAGTCGAGCTGGGTGGCGCCGCTGGAATCCTGGTACTGCTGGATGCAGGAGCCCTTGCCGAACCAGCAGAGCATCAGCGCGAGCGTGGCCAGTAGCAGGCCGACGCGCTGGGGCGACCAGAACCAGTGCCTGCCGACCGCCGCGTGCTCGCCGAGCGGGCCGCCGATGGGTCTGGTGACCGCCGCCGCGAGTGGCTCGTCCCAGCTCGGGACGACCCGGTCGGCTCGGCTCAGCGTCACGGGGCCGGGGTCCGGCTCGCGCGTGGTCTCCTCTGGCACGACTGCGGATGTTAGCGGTGTTCCCCCGCCACCGAGGTGCAGGCGGTGATCATGCCGGATTCGCGTAGTACGAGGCCAGGACCTCGGCGGCGGCTCCGCGCGTGACGAGCTCCTCGCCGCCGGCGTCCTCGACGACCTCGATGCGCTGCCAGTGCGGCAGGGGCAGCAGCTCCTCGAGCCGCTCGGAAACGGCGTCACGGTACGTGCCCGGTTCGTCCCGCACGGCGCGTCCGGCCAGCACGATCCGCTCCAGGTCGAGGACCTGCACGAGGTCCGCGAGGCCGATACCGAGGAAGCCCGCGGCGGTCCGCGTGTCGGGGGCCCGCTTGGCCATGATCTCGACGCAGCCACGCCGCCCGCAGGCGCAGACGGGGCCGTCGTAGGCGATCGTGGTGTGCCCGAACTCACCCGCGTTGGTCCGCGGGCCGCGGTAGAGCCGCCCGTCGATCAGCAGGCCGACGCCGATGCCGGTGCCGACGAGCACCACCGCGGTCGCCGTCGGGTCGCCGTGCGGCCAGAGCCGGGCGAACGCGGCGGAGTTGGTGTTCTTGTCGAGCGTCACCGGCAGGCCGGTGCGCTTCTCGAGCAGGTCGCGCAGGGGGACGTCGTGCCAGCCGGGCATGTTCGTCGCGTCGCGGACCAGGCCGGCGAGGTGGTCCAGCGGGCCGACCGCGCCGAGCCCGAGGCCCAGCACGTCGAAGCCGTCGGCGAGTTCGAGCGCGGTGGCGCCGATGGCCTCGACGGCCTGGTCGGGGGTGAAGCCGACCGGGAGCGGGCCGCCGGCCGTCTCCTCGACCTCGCCGATGAGGTTGGTGCGCAGCACGCGGTACTCGTCGCGGTCGAGGCGGGCGCCGAGCGCGTGGCGGGCGCCGGCGCGGACGGTCAGCTGCGTGCGCGGCTTCCCGACGCCGGTGGAGGGCTGACGCTGTTCGTCCAGCAGGCCGGCGTCGAGGAGCTCGGGCACGATCTTGGAGACGGCCTGCTGGGTGAGCCCGGTGCGTTCGGCGAGCTCGACGCGGCTGAGGCCGCCGGCGCGCAGGATGTGCGTGAGCAGGAGGGCGCGGTTGTGCTCGCGCACGTTGCGCAGGTTCCTCCCGGTGTCCGCCATGGACCGGATCTTCCCACGTCTGGTCAATTACGCAACAGTGTTGTTTAATGGGCCGCATGAGTGACTTGCGCGTGGGCATCCTCGGGTACGGCATCGGCGGGCGCGTGTTCCACGCACCGCTGGTGGCGGCGACTCCCGGGCTGATGCCGGCGGTGATCACGACGTCCAGCAGCGCCGCCCAGGCGCGCACCGACCACCCGGGCGCGGAGATCGTGCCGGACGCCGACGCGTTGTTCGAGCGGGCCGGCGACCTCGACCTCGTCGTGGTCAGCACCCCCAACCGCACGCACGTGCCGCTCGCGCTGCGGGCGATCGAGGCCGGCCTGCCGGTGGTCGTCGACAAGCCGTTCGCGCCGACCGCGCTGGAGGCCGAGCAGATCGTCGCCGCGGCGAAGGCGGCGGGCGTCGGCCTGACGGTCTTCCAGAACCGGCGGCTCGACTCCGACTTCCTGACCGTCCGGAAGGTCCTCGAGTCCGGGAAGCTCGGCGAGGTGTTCCGCTTCGAGTCCCGCTACGACCGCTGGGTGCCCAAGCCGAAGGACAACTGGCGCGAGTTCGGTGACCCGGCCGAGGCCGGCGGCCTGCTCTACGACCTCGGCGCGCACATCGTCGACCAGGCGCTGCAGCTGTTCGGCCCGGTCACGCAGGTCTACGCGGAGACCGACCGCCGCCGCGCCGGCGTCCAGGTCGACGACGACGTCTTCGTCGCGTTGAAGCACGCCAACGGCGTCCGCTCGCACCTGTGGGCCTCGGCGCTCGCGGGCACCCTGAACCCCCGCTTCCGCGTGCTCGGCGACCAGGCGACGTTCACCAAGTACGGCCTCGACGTGCAGGAACCCCAGATCAAGACGGGCATGCGCCCGGGCGACGACAACTGGGGCGTGGAGCCCGCCTCGGACGCGGGCAAGATCGGCGTCGGCAACGACCTCAAGACGGTGCCCACCGAAACCGGCCGCTACGAGCAGTTCTACGCCGAGGTGCGTGACGCGCTCCGCGGTGAAGGCGACTTTCCGGTCGATCCCGAGTCGTCGATCGAAGCCCTGCGCGTGATCGAGGCGGCGCACCGCTCGGGTGTCGAAGGAACGGCCATCTTGCTCTGACCCCCAGTCTGGCCGTGACGCCGGTGTCCCCCAGCGCCGACGTCACGGCCTCCTTCGGCCGCGTTGCTGGTCCTGCAGCTCCTGGAGCCGTTGCTGGAACTGGCGGAACTGGTCCAGCTGCTGGTCCTGCCGGTTCCCAGGCTGTTGTTGTTGCTGCTGCCCGCGCTGGTCCTGCTGGTCTTGCTGGTTCCGCTGGTCCGGCCGCTGCGGCTGCTGGACCTGCACCTGCACGCGGTCCTGCGGCGAGCTGATCGCGGCCACGCGGTCGAAGCGCTCGCCCGGCCGTCCCGACAGGTACAGCTGCATGAACCGGTCCCAGATCGGCCCGGCCAGGGTCGAGCCGAACAGCGGTGCGCCGTTCGGGCCGCGCAGCGCCTTGTCGCCGTCGCTGCCCACCCAGACCGCTGCCGACACCGAGGGCGTGTAGCCCACCATCCACGTCTGCGAGTTGGCGTTCGCCGCCGACGCCGGCTCGTCGTTCTGCGGGGTGTGCTGCTGCGTGCCGGTCTTCCCGGCGCACTCGTGGCCGGCCGGGCAGCTCAGCCGGGAGAACTGGATGACCGGCGCCAGCGCCGCCGTCACGTTCCCCGCGATCTGGGCGCTCTTCTGCGGGTCGTTGTCCGCGAACGCGTCGGTCGAGCGGTCCTTGGCTTCGTACGCGGTCTCGCCGTTCGCGTTGGTCACTTTCTGCACGAAGTGCCGTTCGCGCTGGACGCCGTTCGCCGCGAACGTCGCGTACCCCGACGCCATGTCCGCCGCCGTCACCTGGGTGCCGCCGCCGCCGATGGAGATGTTGTTGTCGCCGGTGAACAGCTTGCTGCGGCCGCCGTTGTCCGACGTCCGGATCCCGGCCTCCTGCGCCGCTTCCGCTACCCCGGACGGCTTCGTGATGTTGAGGACCATGTCGTAGAACACCGTGTTCGTGGACCGCTGCATCGCCTCCGCGACCGTGCACTGCTGCGAGCAGCTGCTGCTGTCGCCGGCGTTGCGGATCGGCAGGTCGACGCCGGGGAACGTCCGCGGTGAGGTGCCGTCGAACCGTGCGTCGAGGCCCCGGCCGAGCTTGAGGAACGCGGCCAGGTCGAACGGTTTCATCGACGAACCCGGGTTGTGCGGCTCGTCGGCCCAGTCGCGGCCGGCCTGGTCCTCGCCGTTCGGGCCCTTCACGATCGCGTCGCCGCCGTGGTACGCGAGCACGCCGCCGGTCTTCGGGTCGACCGCGACGAGCGCGTTGAGGATCCGGTCGTCGGTCTGCTCGGCCATCCCCTCGGCCACGGCTTTCTCGGCCGACTGCTGGGCCACCGGGTCGATGGTCGTGAAGACCTGGAAGCCGCCGGAGTAGTACTGCTTCTCGTCGATGCCCTGCGCGGCCAGCTCGGCCTTGACCTTGTTCTTGATGAACGGGTTCAGCGCCCCCGCTTCGCGGCTCTCCCGCAGCGGGATCGGCGTCGGGAACTTCGCCGCCGCGCGCTGGGCCGGCGTCAGGTATCCGTTCTTCGCCATCCGGTCCAGCGCGGTGGTCCACCGGCTCGTCGCGACTCCCGTGTTCTCCGAGCGGCCCGGCTGCTGGATCAGCCCGGCCAGCAGCGCGGACTCCGAGTAGTCGAGCTGCCCGGCGTCCTTGCCGAAGTAGGCCTGCGCGGCGGCCTGGATCCCGTAGGCGCCGCGGCCGAAGTAGATGATGTTGAGGTAGGCGGTGATGATGTCCGCCTTCTCGTAGGTCTGGTTCATCTTGAACGACTTCGCGAGCTCGACCCACTTGCGCGCCAGCGTCGGGTCGTCGTCACCGGAGGCGTTCTTGATGTACTGCTGGGAAATCGTCGACCCGCCACCGGACCCGCCGGTGACCTGGTTGTACGCCGCCCGCAGGATGCCGCCGACGTCGAAGCCCGAGTTGGTCTCGAACGACGCGTCCTCGGTCGCGATCACGGCCTTCTTGACGACGTCCGGGATCTGGTTCGCCACCAGGATCTGCCGGTTGCCGCCGGTGGGCACGTCCTTGCCCATCTCGGTGCCGTCGCGGTAGAGGTAGGTGACGGCCTGGCCCTGCGCCTGCGCGACCGTCTCCGGCGAGGGGACGTCGACGGCGAAGTAGGTGACCAGGAACGCGACCGCGGGGACGGCGAAGAACAGCCCGGCGACGACGTAGCCGATCCGCCGGACGCGCCGCCACCGTCGTTTCCGCAGGTCCCCGTCGGTGAGCGGCCGTGGCCGCCGCGGCGGCTGCCCGGGGCGCGGCCGCCGGATCGGCACGGTCGGCAGGTCGTCCGGTTCGGTGCCGTTGTGCGCGTGGTGGGTGATCAGCTCCGGCTCGGTGCCCAGCAGCCCGGCGCGGGGCACCGGTCGCCGGGTCCGGCGACGAGGGTCGGGCCGCCGGCCGGGTGACGTGCGGTCGTTGTTCACGGGCCGTCCTCCACGGTGGGCTGCGGACGCAGTCCTCTCGGAAGGGGACACGGACCGCGGCCCACCTTGGTTCACCCCGGGGCGGCTGAAGGGCACCTTCGTTCCACCAGACGCACTGAAGGGCACCTTCCTCGCGGCAGATGCGCGGAAGGTGCCCTTCAGCAGGCTTGCCGGGCGGCTAGTGCTCCGGCTCGTCGGACTTCGTCGGCGTCTCCTTCGACGTCGGTGTCTTCGTGTGCTTCGGCGTGCTCTCCTGCGACGACGACTGGTTGCCGTGGTTGCCACCCTGGTCGCCCTCGTCGCCGTTGCCGGGGTCGCCCTGGTCGCCGCCGTCGGGGTTCTCGTTCGTCGGGGTCGCGTCCGTCGTCGTGGCCACGTCGGACGACGGCGGCGGCACCTCGCCGCCGATGCGCTCGACCTTGTCGAACCGCTCGCCCGGCTTGCCGGTCAGGTACAGCGACAGGAACTTCTGCCACATCGGGCCGGCGATGGTCGAGCCGTAGATCGGCGAGTTGTTCTTGCCGTGCAGCGGCTTGTTGCCGTCGCCGCCGACCCAGGCCGCCACCGAGACCGACGGCGTGTACCCGACCATCCACGTCTGCGAGTTCGCGTTCGCCGCCCAGGACGGCTCGCCCGCGACCTTCGTGTGCTGCTGCGTCCCGGTCTTGCCGGCGCACTCGTGGCCGGCCGGGCACTTCAGCTTCGAGAACCCGATGACCGGCTTCAGCGCTTCGGTGACGTTCCCGGCGATCTGACGGCTCTTGTCCGCATCACTGTCGAACGCCGGCTTCGCGTCGGTCGCGGCTTCGTACGCGACTTCGCTCTGCCCGTTGGTCACCTTCAGCACGAAGTGGCGGTCCCGCCGCTGGCCGTCGGCCGCGAACGTCGCGTACGCCGCAGCCATGTCCAGCGGCGTGATCTGGGTTTCACCGCCGCCGAGGGAGATGTTGTTGTCCTTGGTCGAAATGATCGACTGGCCGCCGTCGTCGTTCTTGGTCTTCACACCGGCTTCCCGCGCCGCGTCCTTGACCGGGCCCTGGTGGGTCTGGTTGAGGACCATGTCGTAGAACACCGTGTTCGCCGAGCGTTCCATCGCCTCGGCGACGGTGCACTGCTGCGAACAGCTGGATCCCGGGCCGGCGTTGCGCACGACGCGGCCGTCGAAGGTGCGGTTGTTGGAGCCGTCGAACGTCGCGTCGAGGCCCTTGCCCATCTTGAGGAACGCCGTGAGGTCGAACGGCTTCATCGACGAGCCCGGGTTCTGCGGCGTGTTCGCCCAGTCGCGGCCGGCCTGGTCCTGCCCGTTGACCTGCACGATCGGCTTGCCGCCGTAGTAGGCGAGCACGCCACCGGTCTCCGGGTCGACGGCGACGAGCGCGTTGAGCAGGTTGTCGTCCACTTGGCCCTTCATCGCGTCGGTGGCGGCCTGTTCCGCGGCCTGCTGCGCCTTCGGGTCGATCGTCGTCTGCACCTGGAAACCGCCGGAGTAGTAGCGGTCCTCCGGGATGTCGTGCGCGGCCAGCTCGTCCTTCACCTGCTGGACGACGAACGCGGGCGGCGCGCCGGCCTGCTGCTTGCTGTCTTCCAGCGGGATCGGCGTCGGGAACTGCGCCTTCGCGCGGTCGGCCGCGGTGATGTAGTTGTTCTTCACCATCCGGTCGAGCGCGGTGTTCCAGCGGTCCTGCGCGACCTTGGGGTTCTCCGAGCGGCCCGGCTGCTGGATCAGCCCCGCCAGCAGCGCGGCTTCCGAGAAGGTGAGGTCCTTCGCGTCCTTGTGGAAGAAGGCCTGCGACGCCGCACCGACCCCGTACGCCCCGCGCCCGAAGTAGATGATGTTCAGGTACGCGGTGATGATGTCCTTCTTCTCGTACGTCTGGTTCATCTTGAAGGACTTGGCCAGCTCGGTCCACTTGCGCGTCAGCGTGGGCGCGTCGTTGTCGGTGGCCTTCTTGATGTACTGCTGCGAAATCGTCGAGCCACCGCCCGTGCCGCCGGTGGCCTGGTTGTACACCGCGCGCAGCAGGCCGCCGACGTCGAAGCCGGAGTTGGTCTCGAACGAGTCGTCCTCGGTCGCGATCGCCGCGTGCTTCATGACGTCGGGGATCTGCTCCGGGGTCAGCAGCACGCGGTTGCCGCCGCGCGGGACGTCCTTGCCCATCGGCGAGCCGTCGGCGTAGAGGTAGGTCACCGCCTGGCTCTGGTTCTGCGCGACCTCGGTCGGCGACGGCACGTCGACCAGGAAGTACGTGATGACGAACGCGATCGCGGGCAGCACGAAGAACAGCCCGACGAACGCGTAGGCGACCCGCCGGATGATCTTCCAGCGTCTCTTCTTGCGCTGCTCCGGCGTGAGGACCGGCTTGCCGTCGGCGGCCGGCTCGACGTCGTCGTAGCCGTCCGGCTCGTCGTAGGCGTGGTGCGTCATCAGCTCGGGGCCGCCGCTCATCGGCGGCGGCTCGGGCCGGTACCCGCGCGGCGGCGTCTGCGGCGGCTGCGGCCGGCCGCCCGGCGGGGGCACGGGCCGGCGCGGGCCCTGGCCCTGGCCGTACGGACCCTGGGGTGCGCGACGGCGCGGATCGGGTCCCTGGCCGGGCCAGGAGCGGGATCGATCGTCGGGCACGGGCAGTCCTCCAGTCAGCGCGGGCGGCGACGGCCGCCACCCCCTTTAGGAAGGGACGCGCGTGAAGCGCCGGGGTTGCCGAAACGATCTTCCTGAACCGCTTCAGGGCCCTTCGCGTACGCGAAGGGCCCTGAAGGAGGACGTTCCTAGCCGGGCCCGGAGCCCGGTGGCCGGGCGACTCCGCCACCACCGCCCGAGGTGTTGCCGAGCGGGAACGTCGGCGTCTCACCCGGCCCGGGCCGGGTCCGGCTCGTCCGGGGCGTGGTCGTCTCGGTGTCCGACGACTCGGTGCTGGGCGGGGTTTCCGTGGTGGTCGGCGGTGTCGTCGTGGTCGGCGTGTCCGGCGGCTTCTGCTGCGTCGTCGTCACGTCGTTGACGTCCTTGCCGATCGCCTTGACCTTGTCGAACTTCTCCGCCGGTTTGCCCTTGAGGTAGAGGTTCATGAAGTTCTGCCACGTCGGGCCGGCGATGGTGGCACCGAAGATCGGCTTGTTCTTCGGGTCGTGCAGCGGCTTGTTGCCGTCGCCGCCGACCCAGACCGCCGCCGACACGGACGGGGTGTAGCCCACCATCCACGTCTGCGCGTTGCGGTCCTTGAACGACGCCGGGTCGTCGGCCTTCGCCGTGTACTGCTGCGTACCGGTCTTGCCCGCGCACTCGTGGCCGCTCGGGCACTTCAGCTTCGAGTGGTCGATGACCGGCTTCAGCGCCTCCGTGACGTTGCCCGCGATCTGCTGGCTCTTCGACGCGTCGTCGTCGAACGCCGGGTTGGTCTTGATGTTGTTCTGGTCGAACTCCACCTCGTCCTGGTTGTTCGTCAGCTTCGAGACGAAGTGCTGCTCGTGGTAGGTCCCCCCGCTGGCGAACGACGCGTACGCGGCCGCCATGTCCTCCGGCGTCACGGCCGTGCCACCACCACCGAGCGAGATGTTGTTGTCGTCGGTGTAGAGGATGCTCTTGCCCTCCGGCGCGACCTTGACCCCGGCTTCCTTCGCCGCTTCCGCGACCCGCGACGGCTTCGTCACGTTCAGGACCATGTCGTAGAACACGGTGTTCGCCGAGATCTCCATCGCCTTCGCGACGGTGCAGTCCTTGCCGCAGCTGGCGCTGTCACCCGCGTTCCGGACCGTGCGGCCGCCGAGCACCCGGTTGTTCGAGCCGTCGAACGTCTCGCCGAGGCCCTTGCCCATCTTGAGGAACGCCGTGAGGTCGAACGCCTTCACCGAGGAACCCGGGTTCCTCGCCTGGTTGGCGCGGTCCTGGGCGATCTGGTCCTTGCCGTTGGCGTCCTTCACGATCTCGGGCCCGCCGTAGTAGGCGAGGACACCACCGGTCTTCGGGTCGACCGCGACGAGCGCGTTCAGCAGGTTCTCGTCGGTCTGGCCCTTCATGCCGTCCGCGGCGGCCTTCTCCGCGGCGTCCTGGGCCGCCGGGTCGATCGTGGTGTAGATCTTGGCGCCGCTGGAGAACAGCTTGTTCTCGTCGTAGCCCTTCGCCGCCAGCTCGTCCTTGATCCGCTGCTGGACCTGGTAGGTGAGCTTGCCCGAGTTCTGCTCCTTGTTGGCGTTCTTCGGGATCGGCGTCGGGTACTGGAAGGTGGCGCGCTCGTCGGCGCGGAGCCACTTGTTGGCGACCATCTGGTCCATCACGTACGCCCAGCGCTTCTGCGCGTACGCCTCGTTCTCCGAGCGGCCGGGGCCCTGGATCAGGCCGGCCAGCAGCGAAGCTTCGGAGGCGTTGAGGTCCTTGGCGTCCTTGTTGAAGTAGGCCTTGGCGGCCGCCTGGATGCCGTTCGCCCCGCGTCCGAAGTAGACGATGTTCAGGTAGGAAGTGATGATCTCTTCCTTGGACTGCTGGTTGTTCATCTTGAACGACTTGGCCAGCTCGGTCCACTTGCGGGTCAGCGTCGGGGCGTCGTTCTGCGTCGCCTGCTTGATGTACTGCTGGGAGATGGTCGAACCACCGCCCTGGCCACCGGAAACCTGGTTCCAGACCGCGCGCAGGATGCCGGTGACGTCGAAGCCCGAGTTGGTCTCGAACGTCGCGTCCTCCGCCGAGTACACGGCGTGCTTGACGACGTCGGGCACCTCGCCCGGCTTGAGCAGCTGGCGGTCACCGCCCGGCGGCAGCTCCCGGCCCATCACGCCGCCACCGGCGTCGTAGTAGGTGATCGGCTGGTTCTGCAGCGACTTGATGCTCTCCGGCGTCGGCACGTCGACCAGGAAGTAGGTGATGACGAACGCGATCGCGGGGACGACGAAGAACAGCCCGACGAAGGCGTACGCCACCCGCCGGATGATCTTCCAGCGGCGCTTCTTGCGCTGCGCCGGTGTGAGGACCTTCTTGCCGTTTTCGTCCAGCTCGGTTTGGGGCTCGACGTCGTCGGCGAACTCGTTGAACGCGGCGTCGTCCTCGTAGCCGTCGTCGTACGGGTCGCGGCCGATGTCGTCGGTGCCGTTGTGCGCGTGGTGGGTGATCAGGTCCGGTTCACGCCCCGGGGCCGGCACCGGCCGCCCGCCGCGCGGCTGGCGGAAGCCTTCCGGCGGCGAAGCGGGCGGACCCTGCGGCGGGCGCTGGCCCGGCGGTGGCGGGACCGGGCGCCGCGCGGGCATGCCCTGCTGGCGGGGTCGCTGAGGCCGCCGCGGCGGCTCGTCGCCGGGCCACTGGGGACCGCCTTCGTCGCCGGACGGCCACTCGGGCGACCCGCCGCCGCGCGGGTTGCCCCGGGGTGGTGTGGGTCGTTGAGGCCGGCGGGGGGCTTCTTCGCCGGGCCAGGCGGGGCCGGGGTCTTCTCCCGGCCATGGGCCCGACTGGGCACGGCGAGGTGCATCTGGCTCCTGGCCGGGCCAGGAGCGGTTGCGGTCGTCGTTCACGAATGGGCCTCCCAGACCGGCGCCCGGTAGTGCGCCGTTCTGCGCTCTTCAGCGGTTGTGATCCAGCTCACCGGCCTGCGGTCCTTCGCGGACCGTCGGCCGGTTCCCCCGTGCCGAGGACGTACGACCGGACCAGGTGGTTCCAGTGGCACGCCCGGCACACTTCGACGTCGTACACGGTGAACTCGGCGAACCGGCCGGCCATCCTGGCCAGCTCTTCGGGGGTCCTCGCCGAGCCCGCGACGTGCTTGAGTTCGTCACCGTAGACCCAGGACACCAGGGTCAGCGGTTCCTGGCGGCAGATCGGGCAGGGCAGGTCACCGGCCCGGCCGTGGAACTTGGCCGCCCGCAGCAGGTACGGGCTCGCGTCGCAGGCTTCGTAGCTGCCGACGCGCCCGGAGCGGACTTCGGCGAGCAGCGCACGGCGCTGCAACGCGTAGTCCACGACCTGCCGCTGGTTAATCACCAGGACAGAGTACGGGCTCTTCCTGTGTCGTCCACGCCCCCTAGCGCGGCCGGTGCCCGGCCCGGCGGGGACACGCCGGACGTTCGATAACTCTCCGGTGAATTTCGCCCACTCGAGAGTGAGCGGGCTCGTTAGCTTCGCCACTTCGATGTATCGGCGCGATATAGTGGCTGAGTAGGTTGGATCGAGGCGATCATTCGGAGCAACGCCGATCGCCGAGGTTTGTTCCCGGAAGGGGGTGCGGTGTGCTGGAGTTCGCGATCCTCGGTCTTCTGCACGAAGCGCCCATGCACGGGTACGTGCTGCGCAAGCGGCTGCACGAGACGCTCGGCACGTTCCGGACGTTCTCGTACGGCTCGCTGTACCCGACCCTGCGGAAGCTGCTGCGGGCCGGGTACCTGGTCGAGGAGCTGGACGAGGCCGACGACCGGGCGTGGTCGCGGCGCGGGCGGCGGGTCTACAAGCTCACCGCGGAGGGCAAGGAGCGCTTCGGTGAGCTGCTCGGCGACGCCGGGCCGCAGACCTGGGACGACGAGGGTTTCGGGGTCCACCTGGCCTTCTTCTCGCGCACCCCGGCCGACGTGCGGCTGCGGATCCTCGAGGGCCGGCGGCGCCGCGTGGAAGAACGCCGTGAAGGTATGCGGGCGGCGCTGGCCAGGGCCGAGGAGAAGATCGATCGCTACACCCGCGAGCTGCACCGGCTGGGGCTGGAGACCAGCGAGCGGGAGGTGCGGTGGCTCAACGAGCTGATCGCGCACGAACAAGCCGAACGGCAGGGTCCGGATACCTGAGCCGCTCGGTGCGGGCCGCAGCGTCGCGGCACCAGACCTACTGAACAGACACGGATTGAAGGAGAAACCCCCATGGGCGACAACCGCCGCGTACGGGTGGCCATCGTGGGCGTCGGCAACTGCGCGGCGTCGCTGGTCCAGGGTGTCCAGTACTACCGCGACGCGGACCCCGCCACGCGGGTCCCGGGTCTGATGCACGTCGACTTCGGCGGCTACCACGTCCGCGACATCGAGTTCGTCGCCGCGTTCGACGTGGACGCCAAGAAGGTCAGCCGCGACCTCTCCGAGGCGATCTTCGCCTCCGAGAACAACACGATCAAGATCGCCGACGTGCCGCCGCTCGGCGTCACCGTCCAGCGCGGCCACACCCACGACGGGCTCGGCCGCTTCTACCGCGAGACGATCGAGGAGTCCGACGAGACCCCGGTCGACATCGTCGCCGCGCTGCGCGAGGCGCAGGCCGACGTGCTCGTGTCGTACCTGCCCGTGGGCTCCGAGGTGGCGGACAAGTTCTACGCCCAGGCCGCGATCGACGCCGGCGTGGCGTTCGTCAACGCGCTGCCGGTGTTCATCGCCTCCGACCCGGAGTGGGCGCAGAAGTTCACCGACGCCGGCGTCCCGATCGTCGGCGACGACATCAAGTCCCAGGTCGGCGCCACCATCACGCACCGCGTCCTGGCGAAGCTGTTCGAGGACCGCGGCGTCCAGCTCGACCGGACGATGCAGCTCAACGTGGGCGGGAACATGGACTTCCTGAACATGAAGGAGCTGGAGCGGCTCGAGTCGAAGAAGATCTCGAAGACCCAGTCCGTCACCTCGCAGGTCGACCGCGACCTCGGCAAGGGCAACGTCCACATCGGACCGTCGGACTACGTGCAGTGGCTCGACGACCGCAAGTGGGCCTACGTCCGGCTCGAGGGCCGCGCCTTCGGCGACGTGCCGCTGAACCTGGAGTACAAGCTCGAGGTGTGGGACTCGCCGAACTCGGCGGGCATCATCATCGACGCCGTCCGCGCGGCGAAGATCGCGCTCGACCGCGGCATCGGCGGCCCGATCCTCTCGGCGTCGTCGTACTTCATGAAGTCGCCCCCGGAGCAGTACGACGACTCGACCGCGCGCGACGCCGTCGACAAGTTCATCCGCGGCGAGGTCGAGCGGTAAGGACTGTCGTCGTCGAAGGCCGTCACCCGGGTTCGCCCTGGTGGCGGCCTTCTTCGCGTGGTGCACTAAACCGGTGGGGCGGGGTGTGCGTTGGCGGGGTGTGAGTGCGAGCGTGGGCGAGAGCGCGCCGGGGGACCTGGGCGCGCCGACGTTCCACGACCTCTTCCGGGAGTACTTCGCCCAGATGACCCGGCTGGCGCACCTGCTCGGCGCGGACGACGCGGAAAACGTCGCGCAGGAGGCGTTCGTCAAGCTCCACCAGCGCTGGGACACCCTGTCCGACCACACGCGCGTGGCGGGCTACCTCCGCACGACCGTGGTGAACATGTCGCGGTCGCGCACGCGGCACCTGCGGGTCGTCCGGCGAACCCCGCAGGAAAGGCCACCGGACGAGCTGTCGGCCGAGGTCAGGGCGGTGGCCAACTGGGAGCACGAACAGCTGCGCGTGGTGCTGGGGAAGCTGTCCCGGCGACAACGCGAGGTTCTCGTCCTGCGGTATTGGCTGGACTTGAGCACGGCGGGCATCGCCGAGACGCTCGGCATCTCGCCGGGCACGGTCAAGGCGA
Organism: Amycolatopsis sp. NPDC051106; assembly: GCF_040682775.1. NCBI lineage: Bacteria > Bacillati > Actinomycetota > Actinomycetes > Pseudonocardiales > Pseudonocardiaceae > Amycolatopsis > Amycolatopsis sp. NPDC051106. The sequence continues at coordinate 84,465 of NZ_JBFBBQ010000001.1, forward strand.
CCACCCACCACGCGATGGAGAACCTGCGTAAACACTGGGGGGACGACCTGGGAGGTGAGCGATGACCGACCTCGAACGCAAACTGGCCGAAGCACTGCGCGGACAGGCCGGGGAGGTCACGCCGAACCTCGACGCGGCCTGGGTCGAGCAGCAGCGCCGGCTGCACCGGCGACCCCGCCGCCGCTTGACCGTGGTGGTCGCGCCGCTGGCCGCGGTGCTGGTCGTGCTGACGAGCGTGCTCCTGGCGACGCGGGTGAACCACGCCCCCGCTCCGATCTCACCGGCGAGCCCCGGGCAGGAGCTGGTGCTCGCGAAGCCGGAAGTGATCCCGCCGGCAACCTTGAGCGGCGGCAGTGAGCCGGTGACCCTGACCAGCTTCGTCGGGCAGACGGAGAATTGGGTTTCTTACGCGGTCACCGCCACCGATCCCAGGGGCCGGAAGTTGTTCTGCGTCGAAACGTTGCCCAAGGACGTGACCGGGGGAACGAGCGGTTCGCAGTACGGCATCGAGTCGCCGTCGTGCGTCCCGATCTCGCCGGCCACCGTGCGCGCCGGATACGTCGGCAAGACCGGCGGTCCGCTCCCGGCGGGCAAGGCGGTCTTGCTCGTCGATCCCGCGGTGCCGGGGCTGCGGCTGTTCGATGCGGCCGGCGACCTGAGCTACGCCAGGGTGGTCGGCACGCTGGGGCGGGACCGGGTCTACCTCGCCGACGTGACGCCGGACTCTCGGCCCGAGCGCTTCGACGTCAGCGCTTCCCAGGAAGCGCACCCGGCAAGTCGGTGATCTTCTCCACCACCGCCGTGGCCTGCTTCAGCACCTCGGGGTCCGGCGGGAAGTGCGGGTTCGGCACCGCGTAAACCGCCATCCCCGCCGCCAAGGCCGACCGCAGCCCGTTCGTCGTGTCCTCGACCGCCGCGCAATCGCCCGGCGCGACCCCCAGCAGCTCGGCCGCCCGCAGGTACACGTCCGGCGCCGGCTTGCCCGCCCCGACCTGCTCGGACGACACCGCCGCGCCCACCGGCAACCCCGTCACGTCGAGGAAGCCCTTGATCAGGATCACCGGCGACGAGCTCGCGATCGCCACCGGCCACCGCGCCGACACCTGCCGGACGACGTCCACGGCACCCGGGATCAACGGCGGCTCCTCGGCGTACCGCGCCGCCATGCGCTTGACCACGAGCGTCGCGATCTCGGGCGGTGAGAGCCGCGCGCCCAGCTCCTCCACCAGGTAGCGAGCCCACTCCGGGGTGCTCATCCCCTGCTGGGCCCGCGTCGCCTCCGGAAGCCACGTGCCGCCGTGCTCGGCGACGACCGCCCGGCGGACCTCGTCCCAGATCCGCTCCGAGTCCACCAGTACGCCGTCGAGGTCGAAGATCACCGCGTCCATGCCCCGAGCCTAGCCTGTGAGCCGAGTTACTTAGCTACCCTTACCAAATTTGTTAGCATAGCTAAGTGACTTCCCCGATCGCCGATCTCGCCCACCGGCTGCGGCCCCTGGTGTTCCGGCTGTACCACCAGGTGCGCCGCCAGACCCCGCAGCTGACGCTGACCCTGACGCAGGGCTCGGTGCTGAGCGAGCTCGTCAACGGCGGGCCGCGGCGGATGAGCGCGCTGGCGGAGCTCGAGCGGGTCAAGCTGCCGTCGATGACCGACGTAGTCAGCCGCCTCGAACGCCTCGGCCTGGCCACCCGCACGCCGGACCCCGCCGACGGGCGAGCGGTGCTCGTGGACGTCACCGACGAGGGTCGTCGCTTCTACGCCGAGACGGTCGCCGCCCGGGAGGAGTTCCTCCGCGAGCGGCTCATCGCGATGGACGACGCCGACCGCGCAGCGATCGAAGCCGCCCTTCCGGCTCTCGCCAAGTTGCTCGTTGACACCAAGAAGGAGGAACTGATCAGCGATGAGCGCTGAACACCACTCGAGCCTGCTGGACGCCGTCAAGGGCCAGCCCAAGCAGGTGTGGATCACCGCGTTCGCCGCGGTCATCGCCTTCATGGGGATCGGTCTGGTCGACCCGATCCTGCTGTCCATCGCCAAGGGCCTGGACGCGACGCCGTCGCAGGTCACGCTGCTCTTCTCGTCGTACCTCGGCGTCCAGGTCATCGCGATGCTGGTCACCGGCGCGGCGAGCGCCAGGTTCGGCCCGAAGCGCACGGTGCTCGTCGGGCTGACGCTGATCGTCGCCGCCACCGCGCTGTGTTCGGCCGCCGGCTCGATCGAGCAGCTCGTCGGGCTGCGCGCGGTCTGGGGCCTCGGCAACGCGTTCTTCATCGCGACGGCGCTTTCGGTGATCGTCGGCGCCGCGACCGGCGGCCAGTCCGGCGCGATCCTGCTCTACGAAGCCGCCCTCGGTGTCGGCCTGTCGGTCGGCCCGCTGCTGGGCGCGCTGCTCGGCTCGATCTCCTGGCGCGGCCCGTTCGTCGGCACCGCCGTCCTGATGGCCGGCGCGCTCGTGCTGTGCGCGGTGTTCCTCAAGAGCGACAAGCACGAGAAGCGCGACCCGATCAAGCTGCTCGACCCGCTCCGCGCGCTGAAGCACACCGGTCTGCTGCGCACGTCCGTCGCGTCCGCGCTGTACACCGCCGCGTTCTTCGCGGTGCTGGCCTGGTCGCCGTTCGTGCTCGGCTGGAGCGCCATCGCCGTGGGACTGATCTTCTGCGGCTGGGGCCTGTGCGTCGCGGTCGCCGGGGTGGCCCTCGCGCCGCGGCTGGCCGCCAAGCTGGGCGAACGGCACGCCGCCGCGGCCGCCGTCTTCGGGTACGCCGTGCTGATGCTGGTGCTGGCCGTGCCGAGCAAGCCGGTGCTCGTCGTCGGCATCATCGTCTCGGGGCTGGTCTCCGGCCTGCTGAACACGCTGTTCACCGGCACCGCGATGTCGATCAGCGACGCGCCGCGCCCGGTCGCCAGCGCGGGCTACAACTTCTGCCGCTGGCTCGGTGGCGCCGTCGCCGCGACGCTCGTCGGGCACGTGGCCGAGTGGTTCGGTTCGCCGCAGGCGCCGTTCGTCGCCTCGGCCGTGCTGTGTGTCGTCGCCGGCGTCCTGCTCTCGCTGCGGGAGAAGAAGGCGGACACCCACGCCGTCCCGCAGGAAGCGGCCCTCGTCGGCGAAGAGTTCTGATCCGCCGTTCGGCGCAGTAGTACACCGGCCGTTCACCTGTATGTCGGGATTGGCTGGTTTGGGAGGCTTACGGTCGGTTCGTTCCCGAACTCCCACCATGGAGGCCTCGTGCCCGACCGTCTGCTCCCGCTCCTCCCCGTCCACCCCGGCGGCCGCTCCCCGGTCACCTGCGAATACCGCTGCGGCAACGCCTGTGCCCACCCCGAGCCGAACGAGTCGGGCAACGAGTACTTCGGCGACGTCGTGAAGGACATCTCCCGCCGCGGGGCCTTCAAGGCCGGCGCCGTGATGGCCGCCGCGGCGGGCGGGTTCGCCGCCCTGTCGGGGACGGCGGCCGCCGCGCCCGCGCCGCAGCAACAGCAGCACCCGCACCCGCGGCCGGTGCCCGGCACCGACTTCGACCCGGTCCCGCCGAACAAGCTCGACGCCGTCACCATCCCCGACGGCTACGCGCAGAACGTCGTCATCCGCTGGGGCGACCCGGTGGTCCCGGGCGCCCCGAAGTTCGACTTCACCCAGCAGACCGCGGCCGGGCAGGCGAAGCAGTTCGGCTACAACAACGACTTCGTCGGCCTGATCCCGCAGGACCCGCTGGGCCTGACGAACCTGCTCGTCGTCAACCACGAGTACACGGCCGAGGTGCACCTGTTCCCGGCCGACCAGTACGACCCGGCCAACCCGACCGAGGAGCAGGTGAAGATCGCCTGGGCCGCGCACGGCCTCTCGGTGCTGCTGACCCGCCGCGACCCGGTCCACGGCGGGCTGGAGGTCGTCCCCAGCCGGTACGGCCGCCGGATCACGCTCGACACGATCTTCGAGGTGCGCGGCCCGGCCGCCGGCTCGAAGTACCTGAAGACGTCGGCCGACCCGTCCGGGCGCAAGGTCCGCGGCACGCAGAACAACTGCTCCGGCGGCGTGACGCCGTGGGGCACGGTGCTTTCCGGCGAAGAGAACATCCACCAGTACTTCGCCAACTCCGAGAAGGTGACCGATCCGGTCGAGGCCGCGCGGCTGAAGCGGTACGCCATCGGCACCGGCACGAGCACCCGCAAGTGGGAGCGGTTCGACAAGCGCTGGGACGTCGCGCAGGAGCCGAACGAGCCGAACCGGTTCGGCTGGATCGTCGAAATCGACCCGAACGACCCGAACTCGACGCCGATCAAGCACACCGCGCTCGGCCGCCTCAAGCACGAGGGCGCGAACATCAAGATCACCGCCGACGGCCGCGTCGCCGCTTACACCGGAGACGACGAGCGGTTCGAGTACATCTACAAGTTCGTCTCGAAGGGCAAGTACAAGCCGGGCAAGAGCGCGCACACGCGGCGGCACAACTCGGCGCTGCTCGACGAGGGCACGTTGTACGTCGCCCGCTTCACCGGCGACAGCCCGGGCGAGATCGACGGCACCGGCAAGCTCCCCGCCGACGGCGAGTTCGACGGCGCGGGCGAGTGGCTCCCCCTGGCCAGCGGCACCAAGTCCTTTGTGGACGGAATGACCGCGGAGGAGGTCTACGTCTTCACGCGGCAGGCCGCCGACAAGGTCGCCGCCACGAAGATGGACCGTCCCGAGGACATCGAGCCGAACCCGGTCAACGGCCGGATCTACGCGGCGCTGACCAACAACTCCGACCGCGGCGCGGCGGGCAAGGCCGGCGTCGACGAGGTGAACCCGCGCGTGGCCAACAAGAACGGGCAGATCCTGGAGCTGGAGGAGGCCCGCGGCGACGCGGCGTCGACGAAGTTCTCCTGGCGGCTCCTGCTCGTCTGCGGTGACCCGGCCGCGGCCGACACCTACTACGGCGGCTTCGACAAGACCCAGGTCAGCCCGATCTCCTGCCCGGACAACGTCACCTTCGACCGGTACGGCAACCTGTGGATCTCCACCGACGGCAACGCGCTCGGCGCGAACGACGGCCTCTTCTCGGTGCCGGTGACCGGGCCGGAACGCGGCCACGTCAAGCAGTTCCTCTCGGTGCCGCCCGGCGCCGAGACGTGCGGCCCGAACGTCACCGACCACGTGGTGCTCGTCGCGGTGCAGCACCCGGGTGAGAATGCCGCGAGTTCGGCGAACCCGGCGTCGCACTGGCCCGACGGCGGCACCTCGCAGCCGCGGCCGTCGCTCGTTTCGGTGTGGAAGAAGGGCCGCTTCGGGCGGCCCGGCCGCATCGGCGAACGCTGACGCGTCGGGCCCTCACCGGCCGAGGTTCACTCTTAAGTGGACGGTTCTCGGCCGGTGCGGGCCCGGACGCCGCGCCATAGTCGAGGCATGGTCCGTTCGGCGCGCGTGGTGGCAGTGACGGTCTTGGCGCTCTCGGGGGCGGTGGTGCCCTCGGCGACCGCGGACCCGGCGCCCGCGTGCGGCGGGATCGCGGCGAACCCGAGCGTCGAGGAGACGGCGCGCAACGGCGCCCCGGACAGCTACGTTTTCACCCCGGCGGCGCCGGTCCCGCCCGGCACCCCGGCCGGCAAGGCGCCGAAGCTGCTCACCGAGCAGGCCTTCGCCGTCGACGGGCAGCGGTCGGCGGTGATCCAGACGCCGGACGGCAAGGCCAGCACCGCCTATTCGACCGAGAAGTTCGTCCCCGGCGGCGTGTACACGCTCAGCGTGTCGACCGGTTCGTACGTGCCGGCCGCGGGGCCGGCGACGGGCCTGCGCTTCTTCGACGTGAACGGCGCCCAGGTGCAGGAGACCAAGCTGGTCGCCGACCACGACGCCGGCGACGGCTACCTGGCGAAGCAGGACTTCCCGGCGGCGACCGCCCCGGCGAAGGCGGCGGCGGTGAAGTTCTTCGCCACGACGAGCGCCGGACGGCTGCGCTGGGACTGCGTCGGCCTGCAGCTCGCGGCGTACTCGGTGAAGAAGGAAGTGCAGAACCCGGCGAACGGCGCGTGGGGCACGTTCGCGACGGTCACCGCGGGCGAGGCCGCGCACTACCGCGTCACCGTGACGAACGAGGGCACGGAGGACCTCACCGGGATCACGGTGCTGGACCCGTGGTGCAGCGGGAAGTTCGAGCCGTTCGCGCTGGCCGGCGGCGCGGCCAAGCAGCTGACCTGCGACCACCCGGACCTGACGGTGGCCGACAGCGGGCACGTCAACACGGCGAAGGTGACGGGCGTCCGGTACCCGGGCGGCACGCTGGGCGACAAGACGGCGTCGGCGACGATCACCGTCCTGCCGCCGCCGGCGATCGCGAAGCTCGGCGACTTCGTGTGGAACGACCGCAACCGCGACGGGAGCCAGGACCCGGACGAGCCGGGCGTCGCGGGGGTGAACGTGACGCTGAAGGACGGCGCGGGCGGCACGGTGGGCACCGCCACCACCGACGACAAGGGCAAGTACGGCTTCGAGAAGCTGAAGGACGGCACTTACCAGGTGTGTTTCGCCGTCCCGGCGGACTTCACGGTGACCCGCGAGGACGCGGCCGCCGACGACCGCGACTCCGACGCGGACCCGGACGGCTGCACGGCCCCGCGCACCCTAGGCGGCTCGGCGCGCGAGGACTTCACGGTGGACCTGGGCCTGGCCCCACCGACCAACCGGATCGGCGACTACGCCTGGGTGGACACCGACGGCAACGGCCTGCAGGACCCCGGCGAGCCGGGCCTGGCGAGGGTGAAGGCGACGTTGGCGAACGGCACGAGCGTCGTGACCGGCCCGGACGGCGCGTATGCCTTCACCGGCCTGGAGGACGGCAGTTACCAGGTCTGTTTCACGGCGGAGGGCCACAAGCCGGCGAAGAAGGACGCGGGCGACGACGCGAAGGACTCGGACCCGGACCCGGCGACGGGCTGTGCGGAACCGCGGCAGCTCGGCCCGGGCAAGCGCGACGACCAAACGGTGGACGCGGGTTTCGCTCCCGCCTAGCGGAAGCGGTTCCACCGGCGCCGGGCGCGCCGCCGCCCGGCCGTTACGGTGGGGGCATGACGGATCTTCCCCTCGCCCTCGTCACCGGTGCCTCGCGCGGCATCGGCGCGGCGGTCGCGCACCAGCTGGCCCCGACCCACCGCCTCCTCCTCGGCGGCCGGGACGCGACTGCCCTGGCCGCGCTGGCGAAGGAGCTCCCGGGCGCGAAGGCGTGGCCGGTCGAGCTGACCAACCCCGCATCACTCGCGGAGGCCGTGGCGGACATCGCCTCGCTGGACGTCCTGGTCCACTCGGCCGGCGTCGCGCGCCTGGGCCGGGTCGCGGACGCGTCCGCCGAGGCGTGGCGGGACAACTTCGAGGTCAACACCCTGGCGGTGGTCGAGCTGACCCGCCTCCTGCTCCCGGCCCTGCGCGCCGCCCGCGGCCACGTGGTCGTGATCAACTCCGGCGCCGGGCTGAACGCCCGCCCGGGCTGGTCCCCGTACGCGGCGAGCAAGTTCGCCGTCCGCGCGTTCGCCGACGCCCTGCGCGAGGAGGAGCCCGAGATCCGCGTGACGTCGGTCTACCCCGGCCGCACGGACACGGAGATGCAGCAGGAGATCTTCAAGGGCGAGGGCCGCGACTACGACACATCGCACCTGCTGAAGGCGGACTCGGTGGCGACCGCGGTGGTGACGGCGGTGTCAGCCACCCCGGACGCCCACCCGACAGAGGTCGTCCTCCGCCCCCGCTAGGCGCGCAGGCGGGCGGCCGTCTCGGCCACCCCGGCCTGCACCTTCGCCCGGTCCACCCGCAGCGACTCCCCATCGGCCACGACCTGCTCGCCCGCGACCCACACGTCCCGGACCCGCCGAGACCCCGCCGCCCACACGAGGTTCGACAGCAGCTGCACGTCCGGAACGTCCACACCGCACGCGAAAGCCGGGTCGTCCAGGTCGATGTGGACCAGGTCGGCCCACCGGCCCGGCTCCAGCGCCCCGATGTCGTCACGGCCCAACGCCGCTGCCCCGCCACGAGTAGCCAGCAGGAACACGTCCGAAGCCGTCAGCACCGTCGAATCGCCGGTCGCCAGCCGGGCGAACATCGCCGACAGCTGGAGCTCCTCCCACAGGTCGATGTCGTCGTTGGAAGCCGGGCCGTCCGTGCCGAGGCCGACCGCGACCCCCGCCGCCCGCAGGTCCGCGACACGTGCGATGCCCGATGCCAGCTTGGCGTTCGAACCCGGGCAGTGCGCCATGCCGACGCCGTACTGAGCGAACAGCGCGATATCCGCGTCCGACAGGTGGATCGCGTGCGCCGCCAGCACCCGGCCGTCGAGCATGCCCAGCTCACGAAGCAGCGCCGGCACCGAACCGTGCGCGGCGCGGACCGCCGTGTCTTCGGCAGCCGCCTCGGCGATGTGGATCTGCACCAGCGCACCGCGCGAAGCCGCCGACTCCGCCGTCGCGCGCAGCCCCTCTTCGGAGAGCATGTACGCCGAGTGCGGGCCGTACCCCAGCTCGATGCGGTCGCCCGGGCCGAAGCGGAGGCCGTCCGTGTCGATCCAGCGCTCGATCGCCGTCAGCTGGGCACGCCAGTCGAGCCCCGGCAGCTCCATCACCGGCGGCGCGACCAGCACCCGGCCGCCCGTCGTGAGGACCGCGTCGACCAGCTGCTCGCCTTCGAAGTACATCTCGGCGCTGGTCGTGACGCCGTGGCGCAGCATCTCGACCGAGCCCAGCAGCATGCCGGTGCGGACGTCCTCCGGCCGCAGCTTGGCTTCGGCCGGCCAGATGATCTCGTTGAGCCAGGGCAGCAGCGGCAGGTCGCCGCCCATGCCGCGCAGCAGCGTCATCGGGCTGTGCGCGTGCGTGTTGACCAGGCCGGGCAGCAGGATGCCGGTCAGGGTGGTGACCGGTGCGGCGGACTCGGGGGCGGTGGCCGCCGGTCCGCAGTGGGAAATGCGCCCATCGCTGTCCACATCGACGACCGCGTCACGCAGGAGCGAACAAGACGCGTCGGCGGGGAGAACGACAGGGGCGTGGAAACGGCGTTGCATCTCTGGATACTACGCACCCTCGATTACGACACGACTCCACTCCGCCACGCCCAGGCGGCGATTTCCACGCGGTTGCGCGCGCCGATCTTGCCCTGCACCGACGCGAGGTGCGTCTTCACCGTGGACAGCGACAGGAACAGCTCCGCGCCGATCTCGGTGTTCGTCAGCCCGCGCGCCGCCGCCTGGACGACGTCCATCTCCCGCGCGGTCAGCGGCTCGGACGGCGGCACCGCCTGCGACCGGGCCGTGCCGCCGTCGAAGTGCTTGAGCAGCCGGATGGTGATCTGCGGCGAGACCAGCGCGTCGCCGCGGTCGGCCGCGCGGACGGCTTCGATCAGCAACGCCGGGCCCGCGTCCTTCAGCAGGAAGCCGTGCGCGCCGTTGCGCAACGCCGTGTGCACGTACTCGTCGAGGTCGAACGTGGTGACCACGACGACCTTCAGCGGGTCGCTCACGTCCGGTCCGGCCAGCTGGCGCGTGACCTCCAGCCCGTCGAGGCCGGGCATGCGGATGTCGAGCAGGCAGACGTCCGGGCGCAGCTCGCGGGCCTTCGACACCGCCGAAACGCCGTCCGCGACATCGGCGACGACCTCGATGTCCTCCTGCGCGTCCAGGATCATGCGGAACCCCATCCGCACCATTTCCTGGTCGTCGGCGATCAGTACCCGGATCACTCGTCCCCTTCCCCGGCGGCCAGCGGCAGCCACGCTTCGACCCGCCAGCCACCGTCCGGGCCGCGCCCGGCCGACAGCCGTCCTTTGAGCAGTGCGACGCGCTCGCGCATCCCGACCAGACCGTAGCCGCCCGAGCCGCCGGCCGGCCGTCGCGTGGTCTCGTGCCCGTTGTCCGTCACCCGCAGGTGCAGCTCGTCACCGTTCACCTCGGCCAGGACGAAGGCGTCGGTCGCGTCCGAGGCGTGCTTGCCGACGTTCGTCAGCGACTCCTGGACCAGCCGCAGCGCCGAGCGGCCGACCTCGTGCGGCAGGTCCGGCGGCAGGTCCAGGTGCATCGACGTCGGCACGCCGTGGTTGGCGGTCCCGACCAGCTTCCGCAGGTCGGCGCCGAGGTCCGTGGTGGCCTGCTCGCTGAACTCGCTGGTCCCGGCCGGCGCGTCACCGCGCATCGAACGGACCAGCCGCCGCATCGCCGCGAGCGCCTCGACGCCGGCGTTTTCGATCCGCCCCATCGCCTCGACCGCGATCTGCGGGTTCTGCTCGGCCATCATCTGCGCCGCCTGGGCCTGCACGACGATGCCGGTGACGTGGTGGGCGACGACGTCGTGCAGCTCGCGGGCCAGCGCCATCCGCTCGGCGGTCTGCGCGTCGGCCACCGCCGACTGGACGACCGTGGTGCGCTCGGAGTCCCGCGACCGCAGCATCAGGCCGACGGCGATCGAGATGCCGAGCAGCAGTGCCGCGGCGAAGGCCAGGATCGACAGCTGCTGGGGGTCGGTCTCCAGGCCCTCAGGCCGGTCCGAGTTGAGGATCGCGGCGAGCGCGACGACCGCTGACAGCAGGCCGATCCGCGGCCACGACTGGCTCAGCCCGCGGGCGCGGGTCAGGTTGACGATCACGCCCATCGCGGCGATGACCTGCACGAACGGCACCCCGCCCGGCATCGGGTAGTCGTAGCGCAGGTGCAGGAACGGCGTGACGACCGCGGACACCAGCAGGATCCCGCCGATGCCGAGGAGCGCGTCCGCCGGCCGCCGCGGCGACAGCACGGCGATGACGGCCGCGACGAGCGAGCAGAACAGGATCGGGAACCCGCGGGCGTTGCTCGAATACGTGTAGCCGAACTCGAACAGCAGCGCGAACCCGAGCAGGCCGATCAGCGGCCACTGGCCCATGGCCAGCTCGTTCACCCGCTGCAGCTTCCGCGTCCGCGGATCGGCCTTCGGGCTGCGGTCCCGGAGGGTGATGGCCGGCACCACCGCTCCGGCGAGCAGCAGCAGGCCGAACACCAGCGCCTGGGTGGCCGTGCCGCCGTCGATGTCGCCGACGCCGCGGTACCGGCCGAAGACCGCGACGAGGCACCCGACGACCAGGACGCCGACCACGCAGAACGCCACGCCCGCCCGGGCCCGGCGGGCCACGAAGTAGACCATCAGCACCCCGGCCACGACCTCCGTGATGGTCACCTTCGGCAGCACGCTGGAGTAGGGCGGGACGCGGAACGCGTGGATGAAGAGCGTGGAGAACACGAGCACGCCGGCCCCGGTCACGCCGGCGACCGCGGCCCGCTTCTGGGCCCACACCGCGCACGCCGTCATCGCGAACAGGCCGGGGAGCAGGCCGAAGTCGACGAACTTCGGGCCGTGGTCGTCGAGGGCCGCCTGCGTCGTGAAGACGATGTCGAAGAGCAGGGCCGCGAACAGGACGGCCGAGGGCACACCGATGCGCCGCACCAGGGCGGCGGTGCGTGCGTAGAGCTTGTTCGGCGGGGGCGCGGCGGTCACAACGTGACGTTAGAGGATCCGGCGGCGTTCGCACCTTGGCCGAGTGGCCCGCGCTCCCTCGGCCGATCGGCCGATGCGCCGCGGCGCGTGACTGGCCGTCTGCCCGAAGTGGACACCCCCCGCTCTCCGCGAAGCTCATCGCATCAAGATCCGAACCGACAGGGAGAACCTCGTGGACCCGAACACTCCACAGTGGACGAACGGCCCGGTGCTGTCCGGCCGCGGGCTGGTGAAGCGCTACGGCGCGCAGTACGCCCTGGCCGGCATCGACATCGACATCCAGCCGGGCGACGCCGTCGCCATCGTCGGGCCGTCCGGCTCCGGCAAGACGTCGCTGCTGCACGTCCTCGCCGGGATCCTCCGCGCCGACGACGGGCAGATCCTCCTGGCCGGGCAGCGGATCGACCACCTCGGTGAGAAGAAGCGCAGCGAGCTTCGCCGCACCGAGTTCGGGTTCGTCTTCCAGTCGGGGATGCTGGTCGCCGAGCTGTCGGCCGAAGAGAACGTCGCGCTGCCTTCGCTGCTGGCCGGACTCGGCCGCAAGGAGGCCATCGACGCCGGCCGCCTGTGGCTCTCGCGCCTCGGCCTGGCCGGCAAGGAGCGCCGCCGCCCGGGCGAGCTGTCCGGCGGCGAGGCGCAGCGCGTCGCGATCGCGCGGGCGCTGACCCACCGGCCGAAGGTGATCTTCGCCGACGAGCCGACCGGCGCGCTCGACACGCGCACCGGCCGCGACACGATGGACGCCCTGCTCGGCGCCGCCCACGAGACGGGCGCCGCGGTGCTCGTGGTGACCCACGACCGCGAGCTGGCCGAGTCGATGCCGAAGACCGTCGCGATCCGCGACGGCCTGATCGCGACGAGGCAGGCGGCGTGAACTCGCTCCAGATCGCCCTGCGGGTGCTGAAGGTCGACCGGCGGACCCGGACGTCGGCGATCCTCACCGCGATCGGGGTGGCCGTCGCGACCGGGCTGGTGCTCCTGCTGGCGACGCTGCCGTTCGCCACGCAGAACCGCGAGCAGCGCGCTCTCTGGCAGGGCGAGCAGTTCTACAGCCGCGGCTCCGACGCCCCGGCCAAGATCCTCTTCAACTCGTCGAAGGACTACTTCGACGGGAAGCAGATCGTCCGCGTCGACGTCGCGCTGACCGGCGGCGGGTCCGTCCCGCTGCCGGCGGGGGTGCCGCAGCTGCCGGGTCCGGGCGAGACCGTCGTCTCGCCGGCGCTCGGCCGGCTCCTGCAGAGCCACCCGGCCGACCAGCTCGGCGACCGGTTCGGCAAACCCGTCGGCGCGCTCGGCGAGGACGGCCTCCGCTTCCCGGAGCAGCTCGTCGCGCTCGTCGGGCACACGCCCGAGGCGATGCCGGAGAACGCCTACCCGATCGCCGGCTTCCCCGGCGGGAAGGCCAGCCCGGACGCCCTGCTGATGCTGCTGTCCTGGGTCGGGATCATCGTGCTGCTGGTGCCGAGCCTGGTGCTGGTCGCGTCGTCGGCGCGGCTGACCGCGGCCCGGCGTGAGCGGCGGCTCGCCGCGATCCGGCTGGCCGGGGCGACACCGGGGCAGGTCACGAACATGGTGGCCGCCGAGACGACGTTGTCCGCGGGCATCGGCGCGCTGCTCGGCCTGCTGCTGAGCCCGGCACTGAGCGGCCTCGCGTCGTTCGTGCCCTGGGCCGGCGGCACCTGGCTGGCGTCCGACTTCGCGCTGCCGGTCGGCCTGACGGTGTTCATCGTCGTGGCCATCCCGGTGCTCGTGGTGCTGGCCGGCATCCTCGGCCTGCGCCGCGTGCTCAAGAACCCGCTCTTCGCGACCGGCGGCCACACGAAGAAGCCGTTGCACTGGTGGCGGCTGCTGGCGCTGCCCGCGGCCGGGCTGTTCTTCCTCGTCGCGGTGACGACGGCGAAGGACTCCGGCGGCATCACGATGGTCATGGCGGGGCTGTTCCTGCTGGTCGGCTCGGCCGCGATCGTCGGGCCGTGGGTGACGTCGGCGGTGGGCGGCACGTTCGTCCGGATCTGGCGCCGGCCGTCCTCTCTGCTCGCCGGGCGCCGCCTGCGTGACGACCCGAAGAGCGCCTACCGGGCGTCCGCCGGGATCGTGCTCGCGGTGTTCGCCGGGTCGATGGCGCTCACGCTGCTGCCGACGTTCGAGTCGATGGCCGGCGGCGGGCGGTCCTTCCAGGACTCCGTGCTCTACGTCGACACCGACGCCCAGCACGCCGGCAGCATCGTCGGCCAGGCCAACGCGTCCCTGCAGAAGTACGGCCAGTCCGAGAAGGCGGTCGCCGTCGGCGAGATCTACCTCGCCAAGGGCGACGGCCGGAACCGCTCTCTCCAGCGCGGCCTGGTCATGAGCTGTGCGGACGCGGTCAAGCTGACCCGGTTCGGCATCACATCGGAGATGTGCGCCGCCGGCGGCCCGGCGATCTACAGCGACTCGACGCTCGACCTGGCGCAGTACAAGCTCACCGGCGACTACGACGCGCCGGGTGCGACCCCGAAGTCGGGCACGCGGGCGGAAGCCGTCCACTTCCCGGACTCCGACCTCTCGGGCTCGCTCGTCATCGACCCGGCCGCGCTGCCCGAAGGCGTCACGCCGAAGTACGTCACCGTGGTCGCGCCGACCACCGACGCGAACCGCGAGGTCGTCCGGACGGCGCTGGCCGGCCCGGCCGCCGGCGCGGAGGTCGGCAGCCGCGACCAGTACCTGTTCAACCAGCAGACCGAGCTCGGCGACCTGCGCCGCGTCACGGTGATCGGGCTGGTCGCGGCGGGGATCCTGGCCGGCTGCAGTGCCGCGGTCGCGACCGCGGGGTCGGTGATGGACCGCCGCCGGACGTTCGGGGCGCTGATGGCCGCCGGCACGCCGGTGCGGGTGCTGGCGAGGGCGTTGCGGATGGAGGCTGCGCTGCCCGCGCTGGTCGCCACCATCGGCGCGGGAATCGTCGGGGTACTGGTCGGTGTTGGGCTGTACAGCATGGTCGACCCAGGCGGCATCGTGCTGAGTCCGTGGCTCCTGGCGCCGGTGGTGCTCGGGGTCGGCGTGGCCCTGCTCGGCGCGTCGGTCTGCACGCCCGCCCTCAAGCGGGTGCAGGCGGAACCGCTGGCCGAGGAGTAGGACGTTCGCCCCTCTGTCGGGGGAGGGGCGAGCACCGGGGGTAGTGAGCTGAAGGGGACCTTCTCCGCGGGGATCCGGGGAGGGTCTCCTTCAGCGTTTCTAACGCTTCTCGAAGATCAGGTCGTGCGAGACGCGGCCTTCGACGTCGGCGCGCTGCTCGAACTTCGTCACCGGCCGCCACTCCGGCCGCGGCGCCCAGCCGTCGTACCGGTTCTTCAGCGCGGGTTCCGCGGAACAGACCTCCAGCATCTGCTCGGCGTAGTTCTCCCAGTCGGTCGCCATGTGGAAAGTGCCGCCGGGCGCGAGCCGCGACGCCACGAGCGCGGCGAACGACGGCGACACGATCCGCCGCTTGTGGTGCTTCTTCTTCGGCCACGGGTCCGGGAAGAACAACCGGACGCCGTGCAGCGAGTCCGGCTCGACGTGCTCGGTCAGCAGCACGACCGCGTCGCCGTGCAGCAGCCGCAGGTTCTCGACACCCAGCTTTTCGGCGCGCAGCATCAGCTGCCCGAGGCCGGGCTCGTAGACCTCGACCGCGACGTAGTTCAGCTCCGGTGCCGCGGCGGCCAGCTGCGACGTCGTCTCGCCCATGCCGGAACCGATCTCGACCAGCACCGGCGCCTCACGGCCGAACCACGCGGCGAAGTCCAGCTTCCCGTCGGGCAGCTCACCGACGGTGCGGCCGAGTTTCGGCCACAGCTCGTCCCACGCGCGTTGCTGCCCGACGGTCATCCGGCCGCCGCGCTTCACGTAGCTGACGACGCTGCGCAGCCGGGGCTGGTCCTCGTTTTCCACGAACCCGAGGTTAACGAACTGCTTCGAGCTCCCCGAGACGAGACCGCAGCCCGGCGAGCCCGGCGATCGCGATCGGGTCCGGCGTCGGCCCGCTGTGCGCCGGGAGGACGTCGATCCAGCCGGGGTGCCGGTCGGTGTTCAGCACCGTCGTGGGAATCGCGTGTCCCGATTTCCCGCGTTCGGACGGGATGAACTCCCAGTAGCCGGATTCGCCGTCCGCGGCCCACGGGACGAATTCCCACCCCGGGCGCCTGCCGAGCAGTTGCGCGATGCGGTCCTCGACGCGGAAACCCTGTTCCCGGGAATCGAGGGTGCCGTCGGCCACCGCCCGCAGCCACCACGGCGCGGGCACCTGTCCCGCCATCCCGGCCGAGGCGCGGAACAGGGCCAGGACGCTGTCTTCGGGTGCGCGGTGCACCCACGCCCGGCGGAGTTCGGCCGGCGTCGTCGCCGCCATGGCGGTCTGCGGGAGATCGATCGCCCGCGACCACTCGAGGTCCAGCATGGGTTCGAGCCGGGGTACGTCGTCTTCGACGCGAGCTCGGGGAATGGTGCCACCCAATTCTTGCCCGGTGTCCACCGTCAAGATTCACCTCCAGGGGGGAGTTCAGACGGTTCCGGTGCGCTCTCTTACGAATATTGCCTGGTCATAGCATTATGTCCGGTGCCTGTGAGAGAAGCCACAGCCTCTTCATCTTTTGTTAACACGAAACCGTGCGGTAATGAGAGCGCGATCACGCTCAGGCGTCGCGCCGGGCCGTGACGAGCACCCCGGCCACGAACAGGGCAACGCAGATCGCCGCGAAGTAACCGAGGTAGCCCCACGGGCCGAGCGGGGCCGGCGGCAGCTGCAGCGGACCCGTGCCGAACCCGCCGGCGCCGACGAACTGGTCGGCCGCGTGGAACGGCATCCACTGGTAGATGTGCTTGCCGGCGCCGGGGATGAAGATCACCACGCCTTCGAGCACCTGCGTCCACACGAGCACCACCGTCAGCGCGAAGGCGATGCTGCGCAGCAGCAGGGCGACGCCGACGCCGGCCACCGCGGCGAGCAGGAAGACCAGGCTCTGCCCGACCACCGAGCGCCACTCCGCGCCCGAATGCAGCGCGAGGTCGGCGTCCGGCGCCACCAGCGTCGCCAGGCCCCACGAGCCGAAGCCGACGAGCAGCCCGAGCCCGGCGCCGACCGCGCCGACGACGGCGACCTTCGCCAGCAGCGCGGGCACCCGGCTCGGCACGGCCTGGAACGTCAGCCGCATCGTGCCCCAGTTGAACTCCGACGCCGTCGCGAGGATCGCGAGGACCACCAGCACGGTCCGGCCGTTGCCGCTGGCGAGCTGCGTGTTGCCGACCGTCGGCGGGATCTCCGGCCCGGCCAGCGCGAAGAACAGCGCGGTGAAGCCGAGCGGCGCGGCGAAGGCGAGGGCCAGGCACCACCACGGCGCCCGGGTGCTGAAGAGCTTGATGCGCTCGGCGCGCAGCAGGTTGGTGATCATCGGGCGCCTTCCGACGAGGACACAGTGGGGAATTCGACGGCCTCGCGGGTGAGGTCGAGGTAGGCCTGCTCCAGGGAGCCGGTGAGCGGGCTCAGCTCGTGCAGCGTCGCTCCCGCGTCGAACGCGAGCTGCCCGATCCGGTCACTGTCCATTCCGGACACCACGAACGCGCCGCCGTCTTCGGTGAACTCCGCCTGCCCGGTCAGCGCGGCACGCAGCTCGTCGGCGTGCGGGGTGCGCACGCGCACGCCGTGCTGGCTCGTCTGCGCGACGAAGTCGTCCATCGTGCCCTGGTAGATGAGCCTGCCGCGGCCGATCACGACCAGGTCCTGGGCGGTCTGCGCCATCTCGGGCAGCAGGTGGCTGGAGACGAAGACGGTCCGGCCCTCGGCGGCCAGCGCGTGCAGCAGCCGGCGGATCCAGGCCATGCCCTCGGGGTCGAGGCCGTTCACCGGCTCGTCGAACAGGAGCACGCGGGGGTCGCCGAGCAGGGTGCAGGCGATGCCGAGCCGCTGGAGCATGCCGAGCGAGTACTGCCCGGCGCGGCGTCCCTCGGCGCTGGTCAGCCCGACCAGGGCGAGCACCTCGTCGACGCGCTTCTCGGGCAGGCCGTTGGTCGCGGCCAGCCAGCGCAGGTGGTCGCGACCGCTGCGGCCGGGGTGGCGCCAGGTGGCGTCCAGCATCGCGCCGACCGTCCGGAGTGGATCTTTCAGCTGCCGGTACGGGACGCCGTCGACGAGGACCGTGCCCGCGTCGGGCTTGTCAAGGCCGAGGACGAGGCGCATGGTCGTGGACTTGCCGGCGCCGTTGGGGCCGAGGAAGCCGGTGACGCGCCCCGACCGCGCGGTGAACGTCAGCTCGTTGACCGCGGTGGTGGCCCCGTACCGCTTGGTCAGTGCGTTCGCTTCGATCACCTGAGGAGACTACCGAGAAACGGGAATCCGGGTCGCCCCCCGACAGCGCGACCCGGATTCCCGTTTCTCTCCCCTTATCCCCCTTATGCGTCCCGCTTCTTCGCAACCCCGAGTGCGACGAGCAGGAACACGATCGCGATGCCGGCGAAGTACGCCAGCGCCCAGCCCGGGCTCAGCGGCGAGTCCGACGGCGGCGGGCCGTCGACGACCGCTGAGCCGCGCAGGAACTTGTTCGCCACGTTGAACGGCAGCCACTCGTGGATGTGGGCACCGACCTTCGGGATCAGCTGCACCAGCTCCTCCACGGCCAAGTAGTAGATGAGCAGCAGGGCGATGGCACCGGCGCTGTGCCGGATGAGGATCCCGAGCGCGACGGCGAGCACGGCGCTGAGGGCGAACACCGGGCCGAGGCCCGCGACGTTCATCCAGTCCTGCGCGGTGTGCAGGCCGAGGTCGTCGTTCGGCCGCATGAGCATGCCGAGGCCCAGCGCGCCGAACGCGGCGATCTCGCCGATGACCAGCGCCACGAGCGCGACGACGATCGCCTTGGCGACCAGCGCCGGCGAGCGGTGCGGCACGGCCTGGAACGTGGTGCGGATGGTGTTGAAGCGGTATTCGGTGGTCACCGCGAGCGCGGCGAGCACCATGACGACGGCGATGCCGAACTGGGAGCCGCCGAACTGGGTGGCCGGCAGCGTGAGCTGCGCGTCGGCCGGCGTCGCGCCGGCGATGATGGCGGCGAAGCCGATGGTCAGGGCCAGGGTGATGAGCGCGCACCACCACGGCGAGCGGGTGCTGAACAGCTTGATGCGTTCTACCGCGAGTAAGTTCATGATCTTGGGTTCCCCGGTTACTTGGCGGACTCGAGCACGTGCTGCGCCTCGGCGTCGAGACCGGTGTGGTACTCGACGGAGTCGCCGGTGATCTGCATGAAGGCCTGCTCGAGCGAGCCGGTCTGCGGGCTCAGCTCGTGCAGCACGATCCGGTTGGACGCGGCGATCTCGCCGATCTTGTCGCTGTCCATCCCGGACACCACGAGCGCGTTCGCCTCCTCGACGACCCCGGCGCTGGCGCGCTGCAAGGCGTCGCGCAGCTCGGCCAGCTGCGGCGAGCGCACCTTGACGGTGTTCTCCGCGGCGCGGGAGACGAAGTCCTCGGTGGAGGACTGCGAGATCAGCTCCCCGCGGCCGATCACCACGAGGTTGCTCGCGGTCAGCGCCATCTCCGAAAGCAGGTGGCTCGACACGAAGACGGTGCGGCCTTCCTCGGCCAGCCGGTGCATGAACTTCCGGATCCAGAGGATGCCCTCGGGGTCCAGGCCGTTGACCGGCTCGTCGAACAGGAGCACCTCGGGGTCGCCGAGCAGGGCGGCCGCGATGCCGAGCCGCTGCGACATGCCGAGCGAGAACCCGCCGGCGCGCTTGCCCGCGACGTTGGTGAGGCCGACCGTGTCGAGCACCTCGTCGACGCGGCTCACCGGGATGCGGTTGGACTTCGCCATCCACTGCAGGTGGGCGCGCGCCGAGCGGTTGGGGTGGACCCACTTCGCGTCGAGCAGCGCGCCGACCGTGCGCAGCGGTTCCTTGAGCTGGTGGTACTTCTTGCCCCCGATGGTGACCTGACCGCCCGTGGGGTTGTCCAGGCCCAGGATCATGCGCATGGTGGTGGACTTGCCCGCCCCGTTCGGGCCGAGGAAGCCGGTGACCTGACCCGCGGCCACGGAGAACGACAGGTTGTTCACCGCCAGTGTCTTTCCGTACCGCTTGGTGAGGCCGGTTGCCTCGATCATGACTGCTCCTCTTCCGCCCCTCGCTTACGACGCGTTCATCGTCGCGGGTCGGGGGCGGTTCGCGCGTCACCCTGCAGGCCTAACCGGCCCCCCTACCTGAGTAGTACCTTGCTGGCTCTTCGGCCGATGCGCGATGGGTGATGACCCTGACCCGACCCTGATTCGCGGCCATTAATGAACTGTGGTTCAATAATGGCGTGGCCCGGCCGAGGAGCATCACCGACGAGCGGCTGCTGAGTGCGGCGGAGACCGTGATCGGCCGCTGCGGCCCCGGTTTCACGCTCGCGCAGGTGGCTTCGGAGGCGGGCGTCTCGGTCGGCACGGTCGCGCAGCGGTTCGGCTCGAAGAGCGGCCTGCTGCAGGAGATGAGCCGGCGGGCCACACGGCGGGCGGTCGAGCAGATGCGGGAGTGCGCCGAGCGGGCGGACGACCCGGTCGACGGCCTGCGCGACGCGGCGGTGTCGGTCTACGCGGTGCTGGGCGACGCCGAAGAGGCGGCGAACCACCTGGGCCAGCTCGGCGTGGACATCGGCGACCCGGTGCTGCGGTCGCTGCTGGGCGAGCACTTCACGGCGGTCGAAGAAGAACTGCGGCGGCTGGTGCGTGAGGCGGCGTCGTCGTTGCCGCACGCGCCGAGCGTGCCGAGGGCGGCCCGTGCGGTGCTCGGGGTCATCAACGGGGTGTCGATCGACTGGTCGATCCGGCCGCACGGGCGGCTGGCCGACCGGCTGGCGGAGGACGTCGACGCGGTGCTGTCCGCGTGGCGGGGACGGGAGGATTCATGAGCTTGAAGGGAAAGGTCGCGGTCGTCACGGGGGCGACCCGGGGCTGCGGACGGGCGATCGCGGTGGAGCTGGGCCGCGCGGGCGCGACGGTGTACGTCACCGGCCGCACGACGCGCGAATCGGCGTCACCGCTGAAGCGCCCGGAGACGATCGAAGAGACGGGCGAACTGGTGGAGGCGGCGGGCGGCCGCGCGGTCGTAGTCCGCTGCGACTTCACGTCGGTGTCCGATGTGGACGCCTTGAAGGCGCGCATCGAGTCCGAAGTGGACGGAATCGACATCCTGGTCGACGACGTCTGGGGCGGTGACATGTACTTCCACTTCGACGCGCCGTTCTGGGAGACGCCACTGGAAGACGCGCTCAACCTGACGCACAACGCGCTGGACACGCACCTGATCGCGTTGCACAAGCTGCTGCCGCTGGTGGTGGCCCGCCGCGGCCTGGTCATCGAGGTGACCGACGGCGACAACGACGACTACGTCGGCGCGGGTCTCCCCTACTACCTGGCGAAGTGCGGCATCCGCGCGCTCGGCCGGGCGCTGGGCGTGGAGCTGAAGAAGAACGACTGCGTCGGGCTCGCGGTGACGCCGGGCTTCCTGCGGTCGGAGTCGATGCTGGACCACTTCGAGGTCACCGAGGAAAACTGGCGCGACGCGGTGGGCAAGCTGGCCCCGGTCGACTTCAAGATCTCCGAGACGCCGTACCTGCTGGCCCGCGGCGTGGCGGCCCTGGCCCAAGACGCCGAGGTGTCCCGCTTCGCCGGCCGGACACTGGCGTCCTGGACCTTGATGAAGGAGTACGACTACACGGACATCGACGGCGACCGCCCGGACTTCGGCCGCTGGCTGACCGAAGTCCGCCACGCGGGCAAGGACCCGGCAACCACCCCACCAACCAACTTCCGCTAGCCCCAAACCGCCACTTTCTCTATGAAAGTGCCGGGTCGGGGCCTCAAGACGGCACTTTCTCTAGGAAAGATGCGGGGTTGTGGAGGGATTTCGGGGGATGTGGACAACTCAGCTGTAGTTGATCTTCGATGGCGCTGTTCGTCGGTGGTGCGCCGCAGATTTGACGGGTGGTTCGCCTTCGCAGTAGAGACCTGGTCGACTTCGCCGATCCCTTCGTCGGGAGCCGGGCCGTGGCCGAAGACGTGTTGACGTTGCGCGACTTGCGGTCTCCGTCGTTCACCCGCTTGTTCCGGAACGTCTACATCGCCTCGACGACTGAAGTCACGCACTCGGTGCGGTGCAGGGCTGCTGCTCTGCTCGCACCGAGTTACGCCGTTCTGACCGGGTGCTCGGCTGCGGCCATCTGGGGCCTTGAGCTGGTCGGTCCGCAGGACCTGGTCGAGTTCGTCGTGCCCGAGAACCTGCAGTTCGACCGGCAGGCCGGACTGCACATCCGGCGGACCAGCCGGGTGATCGACAGCGAGCCGTGGGGGGACATCCAGCTCGCCACGCCTCTGCGGCTCGCGTTGGACGTCGCCACGAACACCAGGCTTCATCGTTCGCTTCCCCGGACCGTCGGCTACCTCGACGCCTTTCTCAGCAGCGGGCTGGTGGACCTGGCCGAGCTGCATCGTTATCTCAGACCGCGCCGCGACAACGGAATGGTGCGAGCCAGGAAAGCGGTCGCGCTGGCGAATGCGCGCGCGGAGAGCGTGCCCGAGTCCGAGCTGCGGGTGTGGCTCACCGTCGCCGGGCTCAAGCCCGAGGTCCAAGTCGACGTCGTCACGGCGTCAGGTGGCTTTCTCGGCCGTCTCGACCTGGCGTTTCCCGCGCAGAAGCTGGCTGTCGAGTATGACGGCGAGTGGCATCTCGACGGGATCCAGCCGCGCCTCGACGCGCAGCGCCGCGCTGCGATCGAGGCCGAAGGATGGCGCTTCGTGATCGTCACCAAGGCTGACTTGTACGGCGATCCGAAGCGAGTGGTCGCGGCCGTTCAGGCGGGACTTTCTCTAGGAAAGATGCGTCCGGGCGGCCTCTGAGCGCATCTTTCCTAGAGAAAGTGCGGCTTGAGAACTCAGGCGAGGCCGGGGCGGGCGAGGCCGGTTTCGTAGGCCAGCACCACGGCCTGCACCCGGTCCCGCAGCTCCAGCTTCGCCAGGATCCGCCCGACGTGCGTCTTCACCGTCGCTTCGGAGAGGAACAGCGACTCCGCGATCTCCAGGTTCGACATGCCCTTCGCGATCAGCACGAGCACCTCGCGTTCGCGGTCGGTGAGCACGTCCAGCTCCGCGGTGTCCCGCATCGGCGCACCGCCGGTGCCGACGAAGCGGTCGAGCAGCCGGCGTGTCACCGACGGCGAGACCACCGCGTCGCCCGAAGCCACCGCCCGCAGCGCCGACACCAGGTGGCCGGGCTGGGTGTCCTTGAGCAGGAACCCGCTCGCCCCGCCCTGCAACGCCGAATAGACGTACTCGTCGAGGTCGAACGTCGTCATCACGAGCACGCGCGCGGTGCCGGCGGCGACGATCCGCTTGGTCGCCTCGACGCCGTCGAGCACCGGCATCCGGACGTCCATCAGGACGACGTCCGGCCGCAGTCGCGAAGCCAGTTCGATCGCCTGCGCACCGTCGCCGGCCTCGCCGACGACGTCGATGTCGGCCTGCGCGCCCAGCACCATCCGGAACCCGACGCGCATCAGTTCCTGGTCGTCGACGACCACGACACGGATCACTTGTCCAACCTAACCGGCAGCGCCGCGCGGACCTGCCACCCACCACCCGGAGCCGGACCCACGTCCAGGGTCCCGCCGTACACGTGCGCGCGCTCGCGCATGCCGATCAAACCGTTGCCGCCCGGGAGGCGGTGCGAAGAACCGGCCAGCTGCGGGACGCGACCCGCGCCGTCGTCGGACACCAGTACTTCCACCAGGTCGCCGGTGCGGTGCACCCGCACCGCCGCGGTCGCGCCGCGGCCGGCGTGCTTGAGCGTGTTGGTCAGCGACTCCTGGACGATCCGGTAGATCCCCAGCGAGACGCCGGCGGGCAGGTCGCCGAGGTCGTCGGTCTCCAGCTCCACCGGCACCCCGGACGTGCGCATCCGGTCGGCCAGCTCGGCGAGCGCGTGCGCGTCCGGCTGCGGGACGCGGGGCTCGCCGTCGGCGTCGTCGCTGCGGAGCACGTCGAGCAGGCGCCGCAGCTCGCCGAGGGCGCCGCGGCCGGTCTCGGAAATCGTTTGCACGGCCCGTTGCGCGAGCTCGGGATCGCTCTGGATCGCGTACGACGCGCCGTCGGCCTGCACCACCATGACGCTCACCGCGTGCGCGACGACGTCGTGCAGCTCGCGCGCGATCCGCCCGCGCTCCTCGGCCACCGCGATCCGGGTGGCCTGGTCCCGTTCGGTTTCGAGCAGGTGCAACCTGGCCTCCACTTCCACGTCGTAGGCGCGCCGCGCGCCGACGAACTCACCGAGGGTCCAGCACAGGGCGATGCCGAACGCGAGCAGCACGACCGCGATGACGAGCTCGTCGTCCGGCGGCTCCAGCGCCAGCTGCACGGCCGACGAGACGATGACCGCCCCGACGAAGAGCAGCCCCTGCCGCCGCCCGGCGTAGACGACGACCGAGTAGATGCTCATCGCCAGCCCGGCGGCACTGGCGGTGCCGAGCATCAGCGTCGCGTGCACGACGCTGACCACCAGCACGGCGTAGGCCGACCACAGCGGCGACTTCCGGCGGAACACCAGCGGCGCGACCATCGCGATGTCGATCGGCACGGCGACGTACCAGGGCGGCAGCTCCGGCAGTTCGGTGAACTGGTCGGCGACGAACACCAGCAGGTCGACGAAGCCCAGCAGGACGGCCAGCACCGTGTCGCCCGCCATGGGGTGGGCACGCATCCAGAGGCTCAGCCGTCGCACCACACAACACTAGGTCGCGGGGTGGAGGACGCGCGTCGGTCGCCGGTACCACCTTCGGTGCGACCTGCGGATGAGGGACATGGCACGATTCACGGGGTTGTCCGTACGACGGGAGGGCTGGGGGCCGTGACGTCACCGGAGCAGGGCCGGCTCGCGGGTCCGCTGTCGATGTCGGTGGCCAACCTGTGTCACCGCCTGCAGTCGCAGGTCTCCGCGCGCACCGCGGCCGGCTTCGCGGAGGTGCTGCGCCGGCTCGGCGCGCCGCTGCAGGTGGCCGTCGCCGGGCGGATCAAGTCGGGCAAGTCCACGCTGGTCAACGCGCTGATCGGCCGCCGGGTCGCGCCGACCGACATCGGGGAGTGCACGCGGCTGGTGACCCGGTTCCAGTACGGCACGGTCGACCGCGTCGAGATCGTCTTCACCGACGGCCGCAAGCAGGTGCTCCCCTTCGCCTCCGACGGCATGATCCCGGCCGAGCTGGGTGTCGACATCACGACGGTGTCGCACATCGAGGCGTACCTGACCAACGCGGTCCTTCAGGGCATGACGGTGATCGACACTCCCGGCCTCGGCTCGCTCGACGCCGCTTCGGTGTCTCGCACGGAGCAGCTCCTGGGCGCCGCGAAGCACCGCAAAGAAGACGAAGGCTCCGACGAGCTCGACGACACCTCACGCAACGCCGTCGCCGGCGCCGAGGCCGTCCTCTACGTCGTCACCCAGGGCGTCCGCGCCGACGACCAGCAAGCCCTCGCCGCCTTCACCGCGGCCACCGCGAGCCGCGAGGCCGGCCCGGTCAACGCCATCGCCGTGCTGAACAAGGCCGACACCATCGCGCCGGAGTCGGTCGAAGGCTCCGGCGGCGACATCTGGAAGGCCGCGACGATCCTCTCGGAGAAGCAGGCGTCGACGCTCAAGCCGCGTGTCGCCGACGTGCTCCCGGTGATCGGCCTGATCGCCGAATCCGCCGAGTCCGGCGGGTTCACCTCCGCCGACGCCGAGGCGCTGCGGCAGCTCGCCGACCTCGACGACGACGTCCTGCAGACCATGCTGATCTCGGCCGACATCTTCACCAGCTGGGAGTGCGACGTCCCGTCGGGCACGCGGCTGCGGCTGCTGGAGAAGCTCGACCTGTTCGGCGTCTCGCACGCCGTCGAGGCCATCCGCAAGGAACCGGAGATCACGGCGGGCTCACTGCGGCGCTCGCTGCTCGACGCGTCGGGCCTGGAAGCCGTGCGGCAGCGGTTGTCGATCGTGTTCGCCGCGCGCGCCGACGGCATCAAGGCGGCCGCCGCCCTCGCGTCGGTCACCGCGCTCGCGCACGCCTCGGCCGACCCGGCCGAGCGCCAGCGCGTCCACGACGCCATCGAGGTCCTGCTCGCCAAGCCCGAGGCCCACCAGCTGCGGCTGCTCGAAGCCCTGACGCTGGTTGCCTCCGGCGCGGTCGACATGCCGGAGGACCTGTCGGAAGAGGTGCTGCGGGTGGGCAGCAACGCCGACATCGGCGCTCAGCTCGGCAAGCCCGGCGCGCCGCGAGCGGAGCTGGCCGCGCACGCGCTCGAACGCGCGGGCTGGTGGCGGTCCTTCGCGTCCTTCGGCGCGACGCCCGCGCAGAGCCGCGTCGCGCACGTCGTGCACCGGGCGTACTTCTTGATCTGGCAACAGGTGCGCGAAGGGTGAGCTTGTTTCACCTTGCCGACTTGTGCTGGTAGGCAGGCTTTTCCGCGTACTGTTGACTCGTGCGCCTAGAAAACACGACATCGTGGCGAGCCGGGTGGAGCAGCGAGAACGAGATCGACGTCGCGCTGTACATCCGTGACGCCCTGGCGCTGTCCGTTTCCGAAGGACAGGTGCTGCCGCCCGTGGAGCCGCAGGTCCCGGTGCACGTCCCGCCCGGGATCGATCGCGCGGCCGTCCAGGCGCAGTGGGCCGACTGGTGGGTCGACCTCCTGGCCTTCCTCCGCAACCGCGAAGACCCGGACCCCCGCAGCCCGCGCACCCGCTACGGCAGGCCCGCGCTCGCGCAGGGGTCGGCGATGCGGCAGGCGCTCGACGTCTTCGGCCCGGCCGCGGCCCGCCACTTCGCCAACGCGCGCGGGCCGGCCCTGCGCGGTGCCGGCGAGCCGTCGGGTGGCACGCCGTGGGCGCCCGGTTTCTACCGGCGCCAGATCGTGGCCGGCGAACGGCTCGGCCAGCTGGTGCGCGAGGCCGAGGTCCGGCTGGGGCGGCGCGCCTACCCGTTCCGGCTGAACGTCATCGAGATCTCCGTCGCGGGGTCGATCTGGCTGCGCACGGCCGACGACCAGCTGCTCGTCTCGTCTCGCCTCGCCGAAGACGGCCCCGGACTCGAAGCCGTGCTCCGCGGGGTGATCGACGAGCTGGTCTGAGCCCCGGCTTTCATAAACCGAGTACGCGGTCTAATAATAGGCGGCATGGAGACGACCGTCGATGAGCCGTCGTGGCTGCGTACCGCGTCTTGGATCGGCTGCCCGCTGGCCGGCGGCGTGCTCGGCGTGGGCGTGTGGGCCGTCGCCGCGTGGGTCAGCGGCCTCGACGCCTTCCCGTTCCAGGGCGTGTTCAAGGTCCTCACGAAACTGCCGCAGCCGTGGGCGACGCTCGCCGCGGTCGCCGGCGGGCTCGTGCTCGGCCTGGTGTTCGCGGTCATCTGGGCAGCCGAGCGCCTGGTCGTCACGGTGTCCCCGACCCGGGTCACGCTGGTCCGCGGCGACAAGACCCGGCGCATCGAGGCCGACCTCGAAGCCGTCTACCTCGACGGCAAGGAGCTCGTCCTGCGCACCACGGACGGCCGGGAGATCGCCCGCGAGAAGACCGACCTGCGCAACCACGAGCTGGCGCCCGCCTTCGCCGAGCACGGCTATCCCTGGCGCGACGAACCGCCGGTCGAGCGATGAGGACGGTCGACCCGGCCAAGCACGCGGCCAAGCGCGCCTCGATCGTCGACGCCGCCGCGGGCTGTTTCGCCGAGAAGGGCTTCGAGCGGACGACGACGGCGGACATCTGCCGGGCCGCGGGCATCAGCTCCGGCAGCCTCTTCCACTACTTCCCGAACAAGCGCGCGATGTTCACGGCGATCTTCACCGACGACGCCGTCGAGACGGCCGGCCGCCTCGAAACCGCGGCGAAGGCCGACGACCCGTGGGCCGCGCTGCTCGACGTCGTCGCCGAGCTGGCCGGCCAGCTCGCGCACCCCGCCGTCGGCCGGCTGGTGCTGGAGGCCACCGCGCAGGCCGCCCGCGACGACGAGTTCGCGGAGCTGATCCACCGCAACGACAGTGCCCTCCGCGACGGCCTGGCCGTGCTGGTCGAGCGGGCCGCCGACGCCGGGCTGATCGACCCGGGTCTCCCGTCGCGCGCGGCCGCCGGCTGGGTCGCCGGGCTGCTCGACGCGATCATCTCGCGGGCGAGCCTCGACCCGGACCTCGATCTGGCCGCCGAACAGGCGATCCTCCGGACGATCCTGATCCGGTTCCTTCGTCCGGTTCCACCCCCGGCCGGCGGCTGAATGAGGTTCACTGTCCGCATGGCGTGGTTTCGCAAGGACGGAACCGACCGCGGGGCCGCCGCGTCGGACACCGATGTGCACCCCTTGCAGCAGCAGGTCACCGACTTGGAGCGCGCTCTCGCCGATCGCCAGGCGCTGATCCAGATGTGCCTGTACGCGCTGGACCGCGCCCGCAGCGGCGGCGTCGTCCAACGGCTCGAAGAAGGCCTCGCCGCCATCGGCGTCCAGGCCCTGCGGCCGGACGGCCAGCGGTTCGACCCGGCCCGGCACGAGGCCGGCGGCGCGATCCCCACCGAAGACCCGGCGCTCGAGGGCATCGTGGCCGAAACCGAAGTCACCGGCTTCGCCGACCACGACCGGCTGCTGCGCGCCCCGATCGTCACCGTCTACGCGAAGAAGACCTCGTGAGCGCCCCCACCGCGCCGAGCCTGCCCGCGCAGGTCGCGGCGGCGCGAGACCAGTTGCTGACCGTCGTCCGCGACGCCGATCCGGCCGCCGCCAAGTGGGTCGAGCAGGTCCGCGCGGCCCGGCCGAAGAAGCCGGCCGTCGTGGTCGTCGGTGAGACGAACCGCGGGAAGAGCTCCCTGGTCAACGCGCTGCTCGCGACGCCGGGACTGTCTCCTGTGGACGCCGACGTCGCCACCGCGACCTACCTCGTCTTCGACCACGCCGACGCGTGGGGCGCGCAGGCCTGCTACCCCGGTCAGCTGGCGCCGGTGCCGATCGACCTCGGCCAGCTGATCAACTGGGTCTCCGCCGCGCACGAACTACCACCCGGCCAGATCCCGCCGCGCTACGTCGAGGTCACCGGGCCGGTGCCGCTGCTCGAGCGGCTTTCGCTGGTCGACACCCCCGGTGTCGGCGGGCTCGACTCGATGCACGGCGAGCTCGCGAAGGAAGCCGCCGCGGGCGCGACCGCGCTGCTGTTCGTCGTCGACGCGTCGGCGCCGTTCACCTCGACCGAGCTGCAGTTCCTGCGCGACGTCGGCGAGCGCGTCGAGACCGTCGTGTTCGCGTTGACCAAGGTGGACATGTTCCGCGGCTGGCGCGAGGTCATGGAAGCCGACCGGCAGCTGCTGCGCGACCACGCGCCGCGCTTCGCCGATTCGGTGTTCCACCCGGTGTCGGCGCGGATGTTCGAGACGGCGGCGAAGGCGCCCAACGAGCAGATGGCCGCGATGCTGCGGGAGAAGTCCGGCGTCGCCGCGGTGCAGACGGCGCTGCAGGAGCTGCTCGTCGGCCGTTCCGCGATGCTCGGCGAGGCGAACACGCTGCGCGCGCTCTCCAGCGCGCTGGGCGAGTTGAAGGCGAAGCTGCAGGCCGAGAGCCGTGCGCTGTCCGCGGGTGAGGCCGAAGCCGAGCAGCTGCGCGAACGCCGTGACCAGCTGCAGGCCGAACGCCGGACGTCGACCCGCGGCTGGCAGCTGAAGCTGCGCGGCGAGGTGCAGCGCACGCGCGTCGAGGTCCTGCACGAAAGCAGCCGGCAGATGCGGGACGCGCAGACCCACTTCCGCCAGCTGATCGACGCGGCGAAGCGCGACGAGCTCACCGCGTTGCCGCAGCAGGTCGACATCGCGCTGCAGACGACGTCGCAGCGGATCTCGATGCTGCTTTCCCAGCGCCTGAACCACGTCACCAACGTCTCGCTGTCGGAGCTGTTCTCCGCCGAGGAGCTCGACGTCATCCGCGCGCAGTTCGCCCGGGCCGGCGGCCCGCCGGTCGTGCTGCGGCCGCCGGACAAGAAGCCGCCGACGGCCGAGGACAAGCTGCTCGTCTTCATGGGCATCTCGGGCGGGGTCGGCGCCGGCAAGGTGGCCGCGCTGCCGCTGGCCGGCGTCGCGATCCTCAACCCCGTCGTGCTGCCCGCGACGATCATCATCGGCCTCGGCGCCGGCTGGTGGATGGCGCGCACGCGCAAGCACGCGGCCGACAAGCAGCACATGAAGCAGTGGCTCGTCGAAGCCATCGCGGACGCCCGCTCGACGCTCGACCAGCTCGTCGCCGAGCAGCTCATCGAGGCCGAACAGCAGCTGTCGATGGCGCTGGACGAGGCGCTCGGCCGACGCATCGACGCGATCGAAGCCGAGCTGAAGGAAGTCGACAAGACGATCAAGATGGGCGCTCAGGAGCGCGCCAAGAAGATCGCGGTCGTGTCGAAGCGGCTCAAAGAGGTCAGTGACGGACGCGAGCGGGCCGAAGCCTTCCTGAACCGGATCCGGGCGCTGCGGGACAAGACCGCCTGACCGGCCGCCCGGTTGTGGAGCGGAACCGAACGGGCCTACGGTGAGTCATACCCTCCGACAGCAGGTCAGAGACGGCGTTACCCGGTTCAAAGGGGGCAGTTCCCATGTGGGTCGACGAGAGCGGCGGCAGCGACACCGATGCCGGCGGCACCGAGGCGATGACCGTCCACGTCGACGGCCAGGAGTACCAGGCCGAGGTCAACTACGACGTGAACGAGGACGGCGTCAACGACACCGCGATCGTCGAACACGACGACGGCACCTCGCAAGCCTTCATCGACACGAACCACGATGGTGAAGCCGACCAGTACGCCGTGCTGGACGACACCGGGCACGTCGTCGAGCAGGCCGTCTACGACGAGGCCAGCGGCGAATGGGTCGAGGCCTCCGGGGGCGGCCACGACGACTCGGACACCGGCGGCCGCGACGACGGCTCCGGCGGTCACATCCACGCGGACATGCCGGACGGCGAGGTCGACGCGGGCGCCGCGACGATCGACACCGACCACGACGGCCACAACGACACCGCCATCGTCGAGACGAAGAGCGGCGGCACGATCGCCTTCACCGACAAGGACGGCGACGGCGAAGCCGACATCGCGGTGCAGACCGACGCGGACGGCACGACCACGACGTTCGAGCACAGTGGACCCGGCCAGTGGACCGAGGTCAACAGTGGACTCCTGGACCCGGGCAGCGGCGAGCAGCTCGGCGACCCGGCCGACGACGCGGCGTGGGGCGCGGCCGGCACGCAGACCCTCGAAGGCGTCGCGCGCATCGACTCCGGCACCGGGCAGTGGATCTCCCCCAACTGAAGTAACCCAGGTCACAGTTTGAAAGCCCGAGATTCCGGTCTCGGGCTTTCTTCATGTCGTCAATGAAAAGAAAGCGACCTTCTGAATCGATCCCCTTATCGGTCCTGTGAGAGAACGTACACGTCAGCTCTCTGTTACCTGCCGGTCATGCGGTTACTCTCGAAGAATCCCAAAATCCGCACACCGGTTCGCCAGCCGGTGCGCGAAGCCATTCGGTCGCCGGCAATGAGGCCCGCACCGGGACAGCGTCGTTCCGGTGCGGGCTTGTTTGTCGTCGGAAGTCAGGAGTAGAGATGACCGCAGTCGCCATCCCCGGACTGGACACCGCGCCGACGACGCACACCGGCGTGCTGTCCTTCGTCCGGGAGGTCGCCGAACTGACCACCCCGGACCGCGTGGTGTGGGTCGACGGGTCCGACGAAGAAGCCGCCCGGATCAACCAGGAGCTGGTCGAGGCCGGGACGTTCGTGCAGCTCAAGTCCAAGCCCAACTCCTTCTGGGCCACTTCCGACCCCACCGACGTCGCCCGCGTCGAAGACCGCACCTTCATCTGTTCGGAGCGTCCCGAGGACGCCGGTCCCACCAACAACTGGATGGACCCGGCCGAGATGAAGGCCACCATGACCGAGCTCTTCCGGGGCTCGATGCGCGGCCGCACGATGTACGTCATCCCCTTCTGCATGGGTCCCCTCGCCGACGAGAATCCCAAGCTGGGTATCGAAATCACCGATTTCGCCTACGTTGTCGCGTCGATGCGCGTGATGACCCGCGCGGGCAAGGCGGCCCTCGACAAGTTCGTCGCTCCGGATGGCAGCGAGCGTGAATTCGTGCCGGCGCTGCACTCCGTCGGCGCGCCGCTCGAACCGGGCCAGAAGGACGTTTCCTGGCCCTGCAACACGACGAAGTACATTTCGCACTTCCCCGAAGAGCGCGCGATCTGGAGCTACGGCTCGGGCTACGGCGGCAACTCCCTGCTGGGCAAGAAGTGCTACTCGCTGCGCATCGCTTCGGTGATGGCGCGCGACGAGGGCTGGCTCGCCGAGCACATGCTGATCCTCAAGCTGATCTCGCCCGAGGACAAGGTCCACTACGTCGCGGCGGCGTTCCCGAGCGCCTGCGGCAAGACCAACCTGGCCATGCTGCAGCCGACCATCCCGGGCTGGCGCGCCGAAACGCTCGGCGACGACATCGCCTGGATGCGCTTCGGCGAGGACGGCCGCCTGTACGCGGTCAACCCCGAGTTCGGCTTCTTCGGTGTCGCGCCGGGGACCGACTGGCACACCAACCCGAACGCGATGCGCACCATCGAGAAGGGCAACACGGTCTTCACGAACGTCGCCCTGACCGACGACGGCGACATCTGGTGGGAGGGCATGGAGAACAAGCCGGCCCACGCCACGTCGTGGAAGAACCAGGACTGGACGCCGGACTCCGACGAGAAGGCCGCCCACCCGAACTCGCGCTACTGCACGCCGATGTCGCAGTGCCCGATCCTCGCGCCGGAGTGGGACGACCCGAAGGGCGTGCCGATCTCGGCGATCCTCTTCGGTGGCCGTCGCAAGACGACGGTGCCGCTGGTGAACGAGGCCCGCGACTGGCAGCACGGCGTGTTCATGGGCGCCACCATGTCGTCGGAGACGACGGCCGCGGCCGCGGGTGCCGTGGGCAACGTGCGCCGCGACCCGATGGCGATGCTGCCGTTCCTCGGCTACCACGCCGGTGACTACTTCAAGCACTGGCTGACCCTGGGCAAGAACGCCGACGCGAACAAGCTGCCGAAGATCTTCTACGTCAACTGGTTCCGCCGCGGCGACGACGGCCGGTTCCTGTGGCCGGGCTTCGGCGAGAACTCGCGGATCCTCAAGTGGGTCGTCGAGCGCGTCGAGGGTCGCGGCAACGCGGTCGAGACGCCGATCGGCTTCGTGCCGCGGGCCGAGGACCTCGACACTGAGGGCCTGACCGAGCCGATCGAGGACATCCAGGCCGCCCTGGACGTCAAGCCCGAGGAGTGGCGCGAGGAGCTGCCGCTGATCGAGGAGTGGTTCCAGAAGATCGGCGAGGTGCCGACCTCGCTGCGTGACGAGCTCGACGCGCTGGCCCAGCGCCTGAGCTGAGCTTGGTGACCGGAGAAGGGGACGTCCTGCGGGACGTCCCCTTCCCTGTACTTTCGGCTTCATGAGACCGTTCCGCTTCGGGGTGGCGTTGTACGTGCCCGGCTCACGGGCCGAGTGGGTGGCGAAATGCCGCCAGGCCGAGGACCTCGGCTACGACGTCGTCGGAGTGGTCGACCACCTCGGCCGGGTCGCGCCGGTGCCCGCACTGCTCCTCGCCGCCGAGGCCACCGAGCGGATCCGGCTGAACACCTACGTCCTCAACGCGAGCTTCCACAACCCGGTGGTCTTGACCCGCGACCTCGCCGCGCTCGACGAGTTCACCGGCGGCCGGGTGGAGATCGGGATCGACGCCGGGTACGTCCGCGCGGAGTTCGAAGCCGCCGGGATCGACTGGGGCACACCCGGCCGCCGGTTCGGCCGGCTCGTCGACGTGGTCACCGAGCTCGAGCGCGCGTTCACCGGCCGCCCGCGGCCGCCGCTGCTGCTCGGCGGCCGCGGCGACCGGATGCTGACCTTCGCCGCCGCGCACGCCGACACCATCGCCCTCACCGGCACGGCGCCCGGCGCGGCCGAGGGGCGGCTGGCGCTGGCCGGATCCGCCGCGCTGGCCGAGCGCGCCGGCTTCGTGAAGCGGGTGCTCGGCGGCCGGGACGCCGAGCTGAACCTGATGGTCCACTTCGTCCGGATCACCGATGACCGGCGGGCGGCCCTGGAGACGGCACACCGGCTCGTGCCGCACCTCGCCATCGAGGAGCTCGGCGCACTGGCCACGGTCCTCGCCGGCTCGGCGGAGGCGGTGACCGAGCAGCTGCTGCGCACCCGCGAAACCCTCGGCGCCAGCTACTTCACGGTGCTCGAAGACGACCTGACCAGGCTCGCCCCGGTGATCGAGCGCCTCCGCGGCCGTTGAGTACGTTGGTCGTATGACTGGGGAATTCCGCTTCGGCGTCAACATGGTCGTACCGGACAGCCGTGCCGCATGGGTCGAAAAGTGCCGCAAGGTCGAGGACCTCGGCTACGACGTGCTGTCCGCGGCCGACCACCTCGGCATGGCGCCGCCGTTCCCGGCGCTCGTGCTCGCCGGCGAGGTCACTTCGCGCGTCAAGCTGAACACCTTCGTGCTCAACGCGCCCTTCTACAATCCCACGCTGCTCGCGCGGGACGTCACGGGCACGGACCAGTTCACCGAAGGCCGCCTGGAGCTGGGGCTCGGCGCGGGGTACGTCAAGGAAGAGTTCGAGGCCGCCGGGATGCCGTTCCCGTCCGCGCGCGAACGCGTCGACCACCTCGAGCGGACGATCGCCGAGCTCAAGCGGCGGTACGCCGATCCGGAGCACAAGCCGGCACCGGTGCGTCCCGGAGGGCCGCCGCTGCTGCTCGCCGGCCGCGGCGACCGCATCCTGACCCTCGCCGCCGAGCACGCCGACATCATTGGCTTCACCGGTACGGCCAAGACCCCGGACGGCGGGGCGCTGGTCCCGGCGAGCGCGGAGGACATCGAGGAACGCGTCGGGTTCGTCCGGTCGAAGCTCGGTGGCCGCGGCGCCGAGTTCAACCTGCTCTGCCACTTCGTCCACATCACCGACGACCGCGCGGCGGCCCTCGAAGAGCTGGCGAAGCTGACGAAGGGCGTGCTGAGCGCCGACCAGCTCGCCGAGGTGCCGACCGCGCTGATCGGCTCGCCCGCCGAGGTCGCCGAGCAGCTCCACGCGCACCGCGAGCGGTTCGGCCTGACCTACTACACCGTCCTGGAGCAGAACATGGAGCAGTTCGCCCCGGTGCTCGAAGCGCTCCGATGATCGACGCGAAGGGCATCGGCGTCCGGGCCGGCGAACTGTGGCTGTTCGACGACCTGGACTTCTCCGTCGACCCCGGCGAGTGCGCCGCGATCGTCGGGCCGAACGGTGTCGGCAAGTCGACTTTGATGCGCTGCTTCTACGGCATGCAGAAGCCGCAGCGGGGCCGCGTGCTCGTGGACGGCCAGGCGCCGGACGAGCGGGACGTCGAGTTCCGCCGCAAGGTGTCCGTGCTGTTCGACGACTCCGACTTCTTCGCCGAGCTGACACCGGTGCAGCACCTCGAGCTCCTGTCCGGCACGTTCGGCGCCGACCTCGGTGACCACGAGGAGCTGCTGCGGGACGCGGGCCTGGGGGAACGCATGCGCGTCACGTCCGGGCACTTCTCCGCGGGCCAGCGTCGCCGGCTGCTGCTGCTCGGCGTCACCGCGCGCCCGCACCGGGTGCTGCTGCTCGACGAGCCGGAGCGCGCGCTCGACACCGCGGGCAAGGAGTGGCTGGTCGAGGTCATCGCCCGGTCGACGGCGGCCGGCGCGGCGGTCGTGGTGGCCACGCACCACCCGCCGCTCCTCGAAGCCGCGGACAGCGTCCTAGAACTGTGGTGACCTTTGCCCCGCGCCGGATGCGGATCCCGGGCCGGAAGCGGTTCGGCGGGATCTTCAGCGGCGACACGGCTTCGTTCGTCTTCCTCTTCGGCTTCGGGTTCCTCTTCACCGCGTTCTTCCACGTCGACGCGTGGCGCCAGGCCGTCTACGGCTCGTCCGTTGTGGACTTCCCGGCCGTGCTCGGGCTGCTCACGCTCTGCTGCGCGGTCGGCTGGCGCGGCCTGCTGCGCCGCGGGTTCGTGTGGGTCGAGCCGGCCGAGCTGACTTGGCTCGACTTCGCGCCGGTGGACCGCGGCCGCGTCGTCACGCTGCGGCTGCTCGGTGCCTGGACCGGCGTGGTGGCGGTGACGGGGTACCTGGCCGCGCTGATGCTCGCCGTCGGCGGGGCCGGCCTCGACCAATGGCGCGCGGGCATCGCCGTCGTCGCCGCGACCGCGGTGGTCGCGTTCGCTTCGGCGAGGCGGACGTCGTTGCGGTTCGACGCGATCGGCCCGCTGGCGCTCGCGGTGCTCGGGCTGGCGATCGCCGCGCTCGGCCTCGGCCCGGTGACCGTGCAGTTCGTCGCGGCCGGCGTGCTGGTCGCGGCGCTGCCGCTGGCGTTCGGCGGCGAGCCGGTGCCGCGCGCGGGCCGGGCCGCGCTGCTCGCCGGATGGGACGGCCGGGTGCTGCGGTCGGTCGCCGTCACCTTCCTCGACCCGATGATGCTGCTCCCGCCGTCCGCGCCGATCGGGCTTTCCCTCCGGCCGCCGACTCCGCTGCGGCTGGCCGTGGCAGGCACGCTCGGCCGGTCGCGCTACGCCGGAGCGGCGGTGCTGGTCGGCTTCGCGGTGGTCGTGGCGCACATCGCGCTGCCGACCCTGCCGGGCGCGGTCCTGGCCGGCCTCGGCGCGTACGTGGCGCTGACGCCGTTCGGCGCCGGGCTCGGCGAGCTGTGGCGCAACCCGGGCCGCCGCCGCTGGCTGGGATCGGCGAACCGGGAGCTGGTGCTGGCGCACGGCGTGGTGCTCGCCGTCGCCGGCCTGCTCTGGGCGGGCGTGCTCGCCGTGGTCACCCTCGCGGGTGGGACGTCGTTCGGCCTGGGCTCCTGGCTCGCCGTGCCGCTGGCGGTGCTGTCGATCCTGCGCACGGTCACGCGAACGGCCGTCGACTACGCCAATCCGGGCTTTGTCGACACCCCGATGGGGCCGATGCCGGCCAACCTGACCCGGCAGCTCTTCCGGGGTCCCGACCTCCTCCTCGTCGGCATCGTGGTGCTGTCCGCCGCCGTTTGACCTACGCTCGTTGCGACGAAGGGAGCACCCGTGGGAGGCGGACACGCGCCGGGCGTCGGGCGGCGGGCGACCAGCGAGTTCCCGCCCGGCTGGAGCAACGAGCACATCATCTCGGTCGTCAAGGACGTCGCGAACGATCCGAGCGAAGCCCGGTGGCAGCAGCAGAACGGCCGCTGGCGCTGCGCGGGCGAGCGGTTCAACGTGCACCTGATCGTGCTGGTCGAGGAGAACGGCCACGTCCACACGGCGTACCCGGTGGCGGGCCCCGGCGTGGTCCGCAACCCCGACGCGGCCCGCGACCCGGCGAACCCGACGGTGGCGGACCTCAAGGAGAACCGGATCAGCTTCTTCGCCGACAGCGTGCTGACGAGCCTCGCGGGCCGGCTGTCGCCGGAGGAGTACACGCACTACCGGACGCTCCTGTGGTCCGGCGAGTGGGAGGAACTGGCCGACGTCCTGTCAGCGCACGCGGTCAAGCGGGGGTTCGGGTTCTCCGCGGACGAGTTCTCCGACTTCGAGAAGCTGCTGAACAGCTACGAACTGCCGGTCGCGGGATGCGCGTTCCTCAACGACCGCGAGCACATCCTGAACCAGCTTCGCCCGCTCTAGCTCGCCTGGGAAAGGGGTGGCGACCCCGCCGGCGCGACGGCCGCCCGCAGCTCCTCCAACGGCAGCCCCACGGCGTCCGCGATGGCCGTGACCGTGAAGAAGGCCGGCGTCGGGATCCGCCCGGTCTCGATCTTCCGCAGCGTCTCGACCGAGATCCCGGCCTCGCCGGCGACGTCGACCATGCTCCGCCCGGCGCGGGCCGCCCGCAACGCCTGGCCGAGGCGTTCGCCCCGTTCGCGCTCTTCGCTCGTCAGCGGTACCCGCACCATGGCGCTGATTCTAATACCACCCGAGTTGTCCACCGCCTGTGGACAACTCTGTGCACAGGTGTGGAAAAGGCCCCGCCGGACCGAAGTCCGACGGGGCCCCACTAGCCCTTGTGGTGTCAGGCGCCGGGAGGCACCGGAAGTGCCACCCCGGGCAGGCTCTGGTCGTTCGGCACGACGCCGTCGACCAGGTAGGCCTCCACGACCTTGTCCACACCCGCGTTGCCGCCGGCGTAGATCCCGTGGTCACCCTCGTTCGTGATCGTCAGCATCCGCGAGTTCGCGAACGCCTTGTGCGCGCGCCGCGCGCCCTCGATCGGGGTCGCCGGGTCGTGCTCCGACTCGACGATCAGCACCGGCGGGACACCCTTGCCGTCCAGCACGGGCAGCGGCGCCGGGGTCTTCTTCCAGAACAGGCACGGCTGGATGAACCAGCCGGCGCCCAGCAGCGGCTGCTGCTTGTCGATCAGCCGCTGCGAGTCCTTGATCGCGCTGTTGACGGTGCCGGTCCACGGACCCTCGTTGCACGGGATCGTCCAGAACGACGCGTCGTAGGCGTCACCGTCGGTCGGCACCATCAGCGGCTGCGCGCCGGAGGTGTCGGTGCTCTTGTCGGCGGCCTTGACCTTCTGCGCGGCCGACGTCTTGGCCTGCGCCGACGCCGTGCCCTGGGTCAGGGTGCGGACGCTGACCAGGTAGTCGGCCAGGCCCGGGAAGGACCGCTTCGAATAGATCGAAGACGCGATGAAGGCGTCCAGGCCGTTGGCCGACACGCTCGAACCGTCGGGCAGGGTGACCGCGCCCTGGGTCAGGGCGTAGCGGACCTGCTCGTAGGTCTGGCGGGCCGCCTCGCCGGTGGTGCCGAAGTGGTAGAGCTTGTCGTACTTCGCCATCCACGGGAGGAAGTCCTGCCGCCAGCGGCGCTCGAAGCCGAGCGGCTGCCAGTCGAACGACTTCTGCCAGGTCGTGGTGAACTCCGTCGAGGAGTCGAGCACGAACCGGCCGGTGCGGGTGGGGTAGGCCTGCGCGTAGTGCGCGCCCATCCAGGTGCCCGCCGAGTAGCCGACCCAGTTGATCTTGTCGCGGCCGAGCAGCACGCGCAGCAGGTCGATGTCCTTGACCGTCTGGTCGGTGTTGATCAGCGGGCCCAGCTCGCCGGACTTCTGCTGGCAGGACAGCGCCGCGTACTTCGTCGCCTGGACGATCAGGTTCAGGTTCTGGCGGTCGCGGTCACGCGGGTCCAGGTCCGAGCCGGTGCCGATGGCACCGCCGCACGTGATGTTGGTGCTCTTGCCGGTACCCCGCGGGTCGAACCCGACGATCTCCTGGTGCTCCCGCAGCTTCGGCTGGTTGCGCAGCCGCGCCGGGAAGTTGCGGCCGGGCGCGCCCGGGCCGCCGGGGTTGGTGACGACGCTGGCGGTCGCGTCCTTGGTCGCCTTCAGGCGGCTGACCGCGATGGTCAGGTCGATCTGGGCGTTCGCCTGGTACCAGTTGCGCGGCGTCTTGTAGGTCGCGCACTCCATGTCTTCGGCGCCCGCGGGCGGGGCCGTGGGCAGCTCGGAGGGGACGGCGCACTTGTGCCAGTCCAGCTTCTGGTTCGCGTACTGCGCCGGGATGTTCGTGGAGTTCAGCGGCTGCTTGCCGGCTGCGGCCTCCTGGCCTGCGAAGGCCGGCGTGAACCCGGCCAGCAGGGTGCCGGCGATGGCCGGGATCACCACCGCGTAGCGGAGTCGTGTCATACGGTTGCCCCTTATCGGGTTTTCGCGTGCGGAGTCGGCTATTGATATAGGCCGGGTGGGGGCGGGGCAACCGACGTTGGTCGGCAACGCGGTCCGTGGCGATCAAATCGATATCGGACAGACGTGACGCGCCGTCACCCAGGTTCTAAGGTCAGGCGGTCGGTTACGGGAGTGTTAGGTGAGGTCCGATGTCGACTGAGAAGCACGACGGGAAGGTGCGCGGGCTGCAGTTCAGCCCGTGGAACCTGCTCCTGATCGTCCCGCTGCTGGTCCTGGTCACGCCACTGTTCAACATGGACGGTCCACGGCTGTTCGGGATGCCGTTCTTCTACTGGTTTCAGTTCCTCTTCGTCGCGATCGGGGTGCTCAGCACCTGGATCGTCTACATGATGACGCGGGACAAGCCCACGGTGGACGCTCCGGACAAGCTGAGCGTCGAGGACCTGGACGAGGGGGACGCTCGATGAGCAACCTGCAGTGGCCCGAGCTGATCATCTTCACGATCCTGTTCGCGCTGGTCACCGTCCTCGGGTTCATGGCGTCGCGCTGGCAGCGCGGCAGCACGCTGGACCACCTGGACGAATGGGGCCTCGGCGGCCGCAAGTTCGGCTCGTGGATCACGTGGTTCCTGCTCGGCGGTGACCTCTACACGGCGTACACGTTCGTCGCGGTGCCCGCGCTGGTGTTCAGCGCCGGCGCGCTCGGCCTGTACGCGCTGCCGTACACGATCGTCGTCTACCCGATCGTCCTGCTCCCGGCGCTGCGGATGTGGTCGGTCTCGCGCGTGCGCGGTTACGTCACGCCGGCCGACTTCGTGCGCGGCCGCTTCGGCTCCCCGATCCTCGCGCTGCTGGTGGCGATCACCGGCATCGTCGCGACGATGCCGTACATCGCGCTGCAGCTGGTCGGCCTCGAAGCCGTCCTGCGGACGATGGGCATCAACGGCTCCGGCATCGTCGGGCACCTGCCGC
Organism: Amycolatopsis sp. NPDC051106; assembly: GCF_040682775.1. Taxonomy (NCBI): domain Bacteria; kingdom Bacillati; phylum Actinomycetota; class Actinomycetes; order Pseudonocardiales; family Pseudonocardiaceae; genus Amycolatopsis; species Amycolatopsis sp. NPDC051106. The sequence continues at coordinate 124,652 of NZ_JBFBBQ010000001.1, forward strand.
TGCTGGTCGCCTTCGTGATCCTGGCCTTCTACACCTACCAGTCCGGCCTGCGGGCGCCCGCGCTGATCGCGTTCGTCAAGGACATCCTGATCTACATCGTCATCCTCGTGGCGATCATCTACCTGCCCTCGAAGCTGGGCGGCTGGTCGCACATCTTCGACACGGCGGCGAAGAAGCTCGGCACGCCGAGCCCGGCCACCGGCAAGCCGGCCGGGTCGATCCTGCTGACCGCCAACAACCAGCTGCAGTACGCGACGCTGGCGCTGGGTTCGGCGCTGGCGCTGTTCCTCTACCCGCACTCGCTGACCAGCGTGCTGGCTTCGCGCGGGCGCAGCGTCATCAAGCGGAACATGGTCGCGCTGCCGGCGTACTCGCTGGTGCTGGGCCTGCTGGCGCTGCTGGGGTACGTGGCGATCACGGCGGGCGTCAAGCCGCTGACGAACGCGGCCACCGGCAAGGCGGACGGCAACACGATCGTCCCGGTCTTGTTCGACAGCCAGTTCTCGTCGTGGTTCGCCGGCATCGCGTTCGCCGCGATCGGCATCGGCGCGCTGGTGCCGGCCGCGATCATGTCGATCGCCGCGGCCAACCTGTGGACCCGCAACATCTACAAGGAGTACATCCGCAAGAACGCGACACCACAGGAAGAAGCGAAGCAGGCGAAGCTGGCTTCGCTGGTCGTGAAGCTCGGCGCGGTGGCCGTGATCATCCTGATCGACCCGCAGTTCTCGATCGACCTCCAGCTCATCGGCGGCGTCCTGATCCTGCAGACGCTGCCGGCCGTGGCGCTCGCGCTGTACACGCGCTGGTTCCACCGCTGGGGCCTGATCGCGGGCTGGGTCGTCGGCATCGGCTGGGGCCTGATCATGCTGTACGGCATCCCCAACCCGGCCAACGGCAAGCAGCACTTCGGCGGTTCGGCGCTGGCCCTGGGCAACATGTCGATCTTCGGCTGGCACCCGTTCTCGGGTTCGCAGGTCCAGATCTACGTCGGCTTCGTCGCCCTGATCGCCAACCTGGTGGTCGCGGCGATCGTCACGGTGATCGCGCGCCGGATGAAGATCTTCAACGGCACCGACGACACCAACGCCGAGGACTACCACGCCGACGAGAACGACAAGGACCTGCGGCCGATCGGTGTCCACTAAGGACTGTTTCTGAGGACGAGTGTCCGCGAGACGAGGTAGAGCACCAGCCCGTTGAGCAGGTGCCAGAGGAAGTGCGTGCCGACCGGGACGTAGTCACACACGTCCCGGTCGAGCGTGCGCAGGGACAGGGAAAGCGCGAACACCGCACCCGCGACGGCGAAGTGCGTCCAGTACGCGTCGCGCTCGAAAGCCAGTAGCGCGGCGAAGATCCCGAGCCCGATCAGCGCGGACAGGTAGAGCCCACCGCCGAGCAGCGCGGTGCCCACGGTGAGCGCGAGAAACGCGGGCGCGGCGAGCCAGGCGAACCGCCAGCGGTAAAAGACCCGCGCGAACAACACGGCGTACACGAGCGCGAAAGCAAGAATGCTCACCGAATCCGCGACGGCGGCCCACCGCGTCGCGACGAGGTGAAAGACGCTGCTGGCCAAGAAGACGAGCCCGATCAGCCCGGCCAGCACCCGCCCGACGCGATCCCCCGCGGCCAGCCGCCAAACCACCACGGCGGCGACGAGGAAGGCAAGATTGCTGAGACTGTTGAGCGGCTCACCCCAGAGCCCGGGCCCGAGGCGTTCGCAGTACCAGTCCGTCACGGTGACAGCCAACCACGGCTAGCGTGAAGGACATGAGCGACGCGGTGAGCCGGTTCCCGATCACGGAACTCGAAGACCTGCCCGAAGACCTGCGCGAGCGCGTCGGCGTGATCGCGGAGAAGTCCGGCTTCACGCCGAACATCTTCCGCGCCCTCGGGCACCGCCCCGCCGAGTTGCGCGCCTTCCTCGACTACCACGACGCCCTCATGGAGCGCTCCGACGGCTTGACCAAAGCCGAACGCGAACTCGTCGTCGTCGCGACGTCCGGGGCCAACCACTGCACCTACTGCGTCGTCGCGCACGGGGCCATCCTGCGCATCCGCGCCAAGGATCCCGAGCTCGCCGACCGCGTGGCGAGCAACCCGTGGCAGGTCGAGCTGGACGAACGCGGCCGCGCCATCGTCGACCTCGCGCTCGCTCTCGCCCAGGACTCCGCGTTGTTCGGCGAAGGCGATCTCGAAGCCGCGCGCAACGCCGGCCTGACCGACGACGAAATCTGGGACATCGGCGCGATCACGGCGTTGTTCGCGATGTCGAACCGGCTCGCGCACCTGACCGCGCTGCGCCCGAACCCGGAGTTCCACCTGCTCGGCCGCGTGCCGCGTTAGAACTCCAGGCGCCAGGTCTCCTCGGTCAGCTTCGGCCCCCAGTCGTCGAAGTCCTTTTCGCCGACGAGCTCGAACCCGGCCGCGCGGTAGAGGGCGCGGGCGGCGGCGAGGATGGACACCGTCGACAGCTCCATCGTCCGGTAGCCGTGCGCTCGGGCGAACTCGACGCATTCGGTGACCAGCCGCTTGCCCACGCCGTGGCCGCGGGCCGACGGCTCCAGCAGCAACAGCCGCAGCTTCGCGGTGTCCGCGTCGTGCCCGCGGGCGCACGCGATGCTGCCGACGCGCTCTCCGTCGAGTTCGGCGATCCAGAACGCCTGACCCGAGTCGTCACGAGCGGCAAAATCCGCGACGATGCCGGCGACGAGCCCTTCGAACCGGACGTCGAAGCCGTACTCGCGGCCGTAGAGCGCGCCATGCCGTTCGACCACCCATCCGAGGTCACCCGGTCGTGGTGGACGCAGCACGAGCGCCGGGTCACGACGACGGTCGCCGACCAGGTCGCCGATCGTGCGCATGGCGGCCAGCAGACGCTCCTGGTCTTCGTCGGCGAAGCGGCGTAGCAGCCCGCTGATCTGCTCGGTCGAACGGCGGTTGAGGAGGGCGTACGCGTCCCGGCCGGCCGGCGTCGGCCGCACGAGCTGGCGCCGGGCGTCTTCGTCGGACCGTTCGCGGGAGATCAGCCCGCGCGACTCGAGCCGGGCGAGCAGCCTGCTGGCGTACCCGGCGTCCAGGTCGAGGCGTTTGCGCAGGTCGGTCACCGGCAGCGGGTCCTGGTGGGCGAGCTCGAAGAGCACGCGGGCTTCCGGCAGCGAGTACTCGGCGTCCGCCGGTCCTTCGTCGAGCACGCCGATGACGCCGGTGTAGAGCCGGTTGAAAGCACGGACCGCGGCCACCCGTGTGTCGTTCATTGACCACCTCAAACAACTCGTTGACGAAGTCAAAGAATACTGCGCAAGCCGGCGAGGGCAAGAAGATTTTCGGACCCCGGACATGGGAAACCCCGCGATGCTGCCAGGTCGGGGGTCCGCCAGCATCACGGGGTCGTAGGGGGTATCGACGCCACTTTGGGTGGCGTTACAGCCTCAGCACTTTGTGGCATAGGTCACTCGAATGGGCGACCGCCACAGGGTGGGGCGGGTCAGCGCATGTAGCCCGTGCGAGCCTGCGCGATCGCGATGAGTTCCTGACGGACCGTCGCGGTCGCGGCGGTGTCGATCGCCCGGTTCAGCGCCCGGCGAGTGCGAACCTCGGCGCGACGGGCACGGAGCTTGGCGGCGATGTTGTTCATCGGTTTCTGCATCCCCTTCAAGGGTCTTGGTGGCTTGTGCCTCTAGTATGCACCTTTTTTCACAAGGATTCCAACGAATATCCGGTGACTTGGCACACCCGCCGATGAATCATCGGAAAACCTGGGTATGGGCCGGAGAGATCGAGGGTGGCCGCGGTCACGGCAAGGCAACCCGCTACGGCTCTCTATCGGTCTATAGGGATTTCCCAAGAAGAACTTAGGGACGCTCATAGAGCGCGAGACGTCCGGAAAAGCCCAGGTCAGTCGCGTCCGAGCAGGTAGTGGCCGAAGTGCGGCACGGTGAAGGCGATCTGGCCTCGCTCGGCGGAGAACACGAGGCCCTTCTTCATCAGGCTGTCGCGGGCCGGCGACAGCGAAGACGGCTTCCGCCCGAGGAACACGGCGACGTCGGCGGTGCCGGCGGGCTCGTCGCGCCCCTGGGTCAGCTCGGCCATCGCCTGCAGGTACTCCCGCTCGGCCGGCGTCGCCCGGTCGTACCGCGAGCCGAAGAAGCCGACGGCCAGCTCCGACTCCGCTTCGGGGGCGGCGACCTGGACGTCCTTGACCGTGATCGGGTCGGACGGCGCCGCGTCCCAGGCCGCCTTGCCGTAGGCCTGGATGAAGTACGGGTAGCCGCCGGACGCGTCGAAAAGGGCGTCGAGGGCTTCCGGCTCGATGCCGGCGTCCTCGCGCTCGATCGGCGCCATCACCGCGTAGTCGGCGTCCGCGCGGTCGAGCCGGTCGATCCGCGCGTACCGGAAGAGCCGCTCGGAGTAGGACTTCGACGCCGAGAGCACCGCGGGCACGTGCGGCAACCCGGCCCCGACGACGACGAGCGGCGCCCCGGACTGCGAGAGCTCGTGACAGGCGGCGCACAACGCGGAGACGTCGTCGGGCTGCAGGTCCTGGATCTCGTCGATGAGCAGCGCGACGCCGGTCCCGACGTCCGCGGCCAGCTCGGCGACGTCGGTGAACAGCTCGACGAGGTCGATCTCGATGTCCCCGGAGTCCGCGCGGCCCTGCGCGGCGGGCACGTCGATGCCGGGCTGCCAGCGGTCGCGCAGCTTGGCGTCGGCTTTGTTGGCCCGCAGCGCGAACGCCTTGAGCACGCCGAGCACCTCTTCGACCCGGTCCGGCGCGCGGTGCCGCACGGCGAGGTCCCGGATGGCCCGGTGCAGCGCGGCGGACAGCGGCCGCCGCAGCTCGGCGTCCGGCCGCGCCTCGATCTTCCCGGCGCCCCACTTGTGTCGGACGGCCATCGCGCGCAGCTCCCCGAGCAGCACGGTCTTGCCGACCCCGCGCAGCCCGGTCAGCACGAGACTGCGTTCGGGTCTCCCCCGCGCAACCCGTTCGAGCACGACCTCGAAGGCCTTGAGCTCACGCTCGCGCCCGGCCAGCTCGGGCGGCCGTTGCCCGGCGCCCGGCGCGAAGGGGTTGCGGATGGGGTCCACTCTGCCAAGTTATCGACGTATCTAGCGCGAGCCCGATATTCCGCCATAGACGCCTAGGCGTGTCGCCGAGGTTCGACCGGATGGCCGTACATAGAGACGAACAGGTCTGCAGCCCTGCTCGTCCCTACCCCCAGCGCGCACTACGACGTGGCGCTAGGCGGTCAGGTTCCGCTCCGCGTAGATCTTCATCGCGTCCCGGACGAATTCCGCGGCCGGGCCTTCGAGCCCGTAGCGCGGGTCGTCCACGTACAGCTGCCCGAGCCCCGCGAAGTACCCCGCGGACACGGACGACACCGCCGGCCGAAGCCACTCGTGCAGCCGCCGCGCGATCGCCTGGACGTCGTCGGCATCCGGCGTCGAACCCGAAGCGAGGGCCGCGCCGAATGCCGCGGCGATGTCCACCTGCTCCTGCTGGTGGGCCTTCTTCTCGTCGGCGGACAACGAACTCCACCACTGGTCACCGCGCCGGTACGCGTCGGCGCCCCAGCGGCGCGTGACCTCTTCCTCGTACCGCGTGTGGTCGAAGCCGTCGAAGACTTCCTCTGCCATCAGTCGTTCACCTCCCTTCAGTTTCCGTAGCGTGGTCCGGACCGAATCGATCTGCCGTCCGATCCGCCGCCGCTCCTGTTCGAGCAGCGCCAGGTGGGTCTCGAGCGCCGCGACGCGGTCGCGTTGCCCGTCCAGGACCTCCGCGATGGCCGGCAGTCCGAGGCCGAGTTCGCGCAGCAGCAGGATCCGCTGCAGCCGGACGAGCGCCTGCTCGTCGTAGTAGCGGTAGCCGTTGCGGCCGACGCGGCTGGGCTCCAGCAGGCCGACCGCGCCGTAGTGGCGCAGCGTCCGGCTCGTGGTCCCGGCCGAGCGGGCGAGGTCCTGGATCGACCACTCCATGCCTTCGACGATAGAAGTTGACGCAGCGTCAAAGTCAACCGCTAACGCTCTCTAGTCTTCTCTAGCGTTTGAGCGATATTCGCGCAGAAACACCGATGAGGGTTCGAGCGGCAGCGGAGCGGGCACCCAGGCGATAGGTTCGACCAGGCAGCGGCCCGTACGAGGAAGGCAAACGACCGTGATACTCCGTCGAGTGGCACGTCCCCTGCTCGCCACGATCTTCGTGACGGGCGGAATCAATGCGCTGAGGCAGGCCGAAGGGCACGCGAAGGCGGCGGAACCCTTCCTCAACAGCGCGTTCGAGAAGGTCGGCGATGTCGTGCCGGAGCAGGTTCCGCGCGACCCGGTGACGCTCGTCCGCATCGACGCCGCCGTGAAGATCGGTGCCGGTCTCGCGCTCGCGGCCGGCAAGGCGCCGCGGCTGGCGGCCGGGCTGCTGCTCGGCAGCCTCGTGCCGACGACGCTCGCGACGCACAGCTTCTGGACCATCAAGGACCCCGGCGAGAAGCAGCAGCAGCAGATCCAGTTCTTCAAGAACGCGAGCCTGGCCGGCGGCCTGCTGCTCGCGGTCAGCGACACGCACGGGAAGCCGTCGGCGGCTTGGCGCGCGCGTCACGCCGCGAAGGACGTTTCGGCTGCCGCCGGGAAACTGAGCCGCAAGGGCCAGAAGCGCGCCAACAAGCTCGCGAAGCGGGCCCAGAAGGCGCTCCCCAACTAGTACGCGAAAGGGCCGCCCCCCGCGAGCGAGGGGCGGCCCTTTCCTGCGAGCTTACTTCTCCAGGATCGCGGTGACGCCCTGGCCGCCGGCCGCGCAGATCGAGATCAGGCCCCGGCCGGATCCCTTCTCGTGCAGCAGCTTCGCCAGCGTCGCGACGATCCGGCCGCCGGTCGCGGCGAACGGGTGCCCGGCCGCCAGCGACGAGCCGTTGACGTTGAGCTTCGCCCGGTCGATCGCGCCGAGCGGCTCGTCCAGCTCCAGCTTCTCCTTGGCGAACGCCGGGTCCTCCCACGCCTTGAGCGTGGCCAGCACCTGCGACGCGAACGCCTCGTGGATCTCGTAGAAGTCGAAGTCCTGCAGCGAAAGCCCGGCGCGCGCGAGCATCCGCGGTACGGCGTACGCGGGCGCCATCAGCAGGCCCTCTTCGCCGTGGACGTAGTCGACGGCGGCGGTCTGCGAGAACGTCAGGTACGCCAGCACCGGCAGCTTGTGCGCCTTCGCCCACTCGTCGGTGGCGAGCAGGACGGTCGACGCGCCGTCGGTCAGCGGCGTCGAGTTGCCCGCGGTCATCGTGCCGTCCGGGCCGCCGAAGGCCGGCTTGAGCTTGGCGAGCTTCTCCGCCGTCGAGTCCGCGCGCAGGTTCTGGTCGCGCGTGAGCTTGAGGAACGGCGTCACGAGGTCGTCGAAGAACCCGCGGTCGTACGCGGCGGCGAGGTGCTGGTGGCTGGCTGCCGCCAGCTCGTCCTGCGCCTCGCGGGTGATCTCCCAGATCTTCGCGGTCAGCGCCGCGTGCTCACCCATCGACAGACCGGTGCGCGGCTCCTCGTTGCGCGGGATCGCCGGGACGATGTGCCCGGGCCGGATCTTCGCGACGAGCTTGAGGCGGTCGCCCAGCGTCTTGGCGGAGTTGAGCTGGATGAGGATCTGGCGCAGGTCCTCGTTGACGGCCAGCGGCGCGTCGCTCGTGGTGTCGACGCCGCCGGCGATGGCCGAGTCGATCTGGCCGAGCGCGATCTTGTTCGCGACGTTGATGATGGCCTGCAGGCCGGTGCCGCACGCCATCTGGACGTCGGACGCGGGCGTCGCGGGCGAGAGCTTGCTGCCGAGCACGCTCTCGCGGGCCAGGTTGAAGTCCTTCGAGTGCTTGAGCACGGCGCCGGCGGCGACCTCACCGATCACCTCGCCCTGCAGCGAGAAACGGCTGACCAGGCCGTCGAGTGCGGCGGTGAACATGTCCTGGTTCGACGCCTTCGCGTATGGGCCGTTGGAGCGCGCGAAGGGGATCCGGTTGCCCCCGATGATCGCGACCTTGCGCAGGGCGGGGGCTTTCTTCGGCGGCATGAACTCCACCTCTCTCGTCGGCTCTCTCACACTGTAACCTACTCGACAGTAGGTTAGACTGCGACGTGACGCAGACTGCACGGGAGGCAAGCGATGGCTGACAGGTACCAGCAGTTCACGAAAACCCCGGTGGGGAAGTTCGTGGTGCCGAAGCTCGGCCTGCCCAACCCCGCCACGCTGCGCCGCTACCAGCCCGGGCAACCCGCTCTCGAGGGTCCCGCACTTCTGGGCGCCGCGCCCGGCGGCCGGCTCGAGAAGACCCTTCGCGACCAGATCGCCGACGCGGGCATCGAGGTCATCACCTCCGCGGCCGACCGGCACGCGGCGCTCGTCTTCGACGCCACCGGCGTCACCGACCCTTCGCGCCTGCGCGAGGTCTACGACTTCTTCCACCCGGTGATCCGCAGCGTCGGGCCGTCCGGCCGGGTGGTCGTCCTGGGCACGCCGCCGGAGCAGGTCGAGGGCCGCGAGCGAATCGCTCAGCGCGCTCTCGAGGGCTTCGTGCGCTCCGTGGGCAAGGAGCTGAAGCGCGGCGCGACGGCTCAGCTCGTGTACGTCGCCGAAGGTGCCGAAGAGGCGACGGAGTCGACGCTGCGTTTCCTGCTCTCCGCGAAGTCCGCGTTCGTCGACGCGCAGGTCATCCGGATCGGCGCCGAAGGCAAGACGGCGTCGGCGCCCGCGAGCTGGGAGAAGCCCCTCGACGGCAAGGTCGCGCTGGTCACCGGCGCGTCGCGCGGCATCGGCGCGGCGATCGCCGAGGTGCTGGCCCGCGACGGCGCGCACGTCGTCGCGCTCGACATCCCCGCCCAGGGCGGCGACTTGTCGAAGGTGGCGAACAAGATCGGCGGGTCGTCGCTGCAGCTCGACATCACTTCGCCCAGCGCGCCCGCGAAGCTCGCGGAGTACCTGAAGGAGCGTCACGGCGGCGTCGACATCGTCGTGCACAACGCGGGCATCACGCGCGACAAGACGCTGGGCAACATGAGCGAAAGCGCGTGGGACTCCGTGATCGCGGTGAACCTCGCGTCGCAGCTCGCGGTGAACGACAAGCTGCTCGGCGATCGCGTGCTGAACGAAAACGGCCGGATCATCGGCGTCTCGTCGATCGCGGGCATCGCCGGCAACGTCGGCCAGGCGAACTACGCGACGTCGAAGGCGGGCGTGATCGGCATGGTGAACGTCGGCGCGCCGCAGCTCGCGGCGTACGGCGGCACGATCAACGCGGTCGCGCCCGGGTTCATCGAGACGAAGATGACGGCGGCGGTCCCGCTGTTCATCCGCGAAGCCGGGCGGCGGCTGTCCAGCCTCGGCCAGGGCGGCCTGCCGGTCGACGTCGCCGAGACGATTGCCTGGTACGCGAACCCGGCGTCGGCCGCGGTGAACGGCAACGTGGTCCGCGTCTGCGGCCAGGCCCTGCTGGGGGCGTGACGTGGCGATCCGCGAACTCGACAGCACGCCGAGCCTGGCGACGCTGTACCCGAAGGCGCTGCTCGGCGGCGTGCTCCGGAAGGCATCCGGCTCGACGTTGCCGGACACCGAACTGGTCCGCACCGGCGTCGTCGTCGACCCGGCGCACCTGGCGGCGTACAACGCGGTGTGCGGCTTCCGGCTGAGCGACGAGCTGCCGGCGACGTACCCGCACATGCTGGCGTTCCCGCTGCAGATGGCGCTGATGACCGAGCCGGGGTTCCCGTTCCCGCTGCTCGGCATGGTGCACGTGGCGAACCGGATCACCCAGCACCGCGCGCTGCGCCTGAGCGAGCCGCTGACGATCCGGGTGCGCGCGGAGAACCTGCGCCCGCACGAGAAGGGCCGTCAGTTCGACGTCGTCAGCGAAGCCTGGGCCGGCGACGACCTGGTGTGGACCGATGTCAGCACGTACCTGCGTCGCGGCTCGTCTTCGGGTCCGTCCGGGCGCCGTGAGCAGCTGGCGCCGCCGACGCCGGACGCGATCTGGCGCGTCCCGGGTGACATCGGCCGGCGCTACGCGGAGGTCTCGGGCGACCGCAACCCGATCCACCTGCACCCGCTGACGGCTCGCTTGTTCGGCTTCCCGAAGGCGATCGCCCACGGGATGTGGACGAAGGCCCACGCCCTGGCCGCGTTCGAAGGCCGGCTACCGGAGGCGTTCACGGTGGACGTCCGCTTCAAGCAGCCGGTGCTGCTGCCGGCGAAGGCGGGCTTCACGTCGTGGGCCACTCCGGAGGGCTGGGCGTTCGAGCTGTGGAGCAAGGCGAAGCCCCACCTGGAGGGGACGATCACCTCACTCTGACGGCTTCCAGACCTCGCCCTCGATGAGGTCGTTGAAGCCGAGCCAGACGAGGTTCATCAGCCACGACGCGAGGACGCCGTCGGAGATGTCGGGGTGGTCGAGGGCCCAGTCGGCCAGCGACTCGGCCGCCCCGACCAGCGCCGCCGACAGGCCTTCGCCGGAGAACTCGGCCTGCTCGCCGACGCCCTTGCGGGTACCCGCGGACACGACGAGCGCGGCGACCAGCTGGATCGCGCGCACCCGCATGTCGGTGACCTCCGCGGCGAACGCCCCGCCGACGGTCAGCGCCTGGCGGTGCAGGACCGTCCACGACTCGCGGTACTCGGCGACGAAGCGGTAGAACGACCGCAGGCCGTGCCAGAGCTGCATGTCCGGCGGCAAATCGGGCTTCACCCCGGCCTGGATGGCCTCGAGCAGGCGGGTCGCCTCGCGGCGGATGCACGCGCCGAACAGGTCCTCCTTGGACCCGAGGTAGGTGTAGATCATCGGCTTCGAGACACCGGCGACGTCGGAGATCTCGTCCATCGAGGCCGCGTGGTAGCCGTGGCGCGAGAAAACCTGGACGGCGGCGTCCAGGATCTGCCGCTCGCGCACGGCGCGCGGCAGCCGCCGGGCCCGTTCGGGCGGACGCTGATCATCCTCTGACACGCTGGACCTCCCTGTTGCTGCCCGGAGACGGTACCGGGCGTTGCCCCGGGAGGGTGATTTCGGCACGCTTGCCCGCCTACCTACTGGCGGGTAGCCTACGGGTGAGTAGCTTGAGAGGGAGTGACCATGGCCGACAACGCCGGGATGACCAGCGCAGATCAGGTCGCGGAGCTCCGTGGGGCGGCGCTGCTGAACGCGCTGGAGCGGCTCGACCCGCTCAGCCCCGAGGCGCACGCTCTCGACGCCGACACCCTGGCTGAGGCGATCGACCCGCGCGACCTCGGCAAGGACGACTTCCGCCGTTTCCTGAAGGCGCTCCTCGCGCTGGCTTCGCGCGCCCCGGCGTTCGATTTGAGCAAGGTCGACCCGGCGCGTTTCGCGTCCCTGGTGTCGTCGGCGTCTCGCGCGCAGCTCGAGAGCGTTGTCGCGGAGCGGCCCCTGCGAGAGCGGGTGTTGGACGAGATCTTCGCCCGCATGGGCGCGCACATCCGGTCTGACCGGGCCCGTGACCTGCACGCGGTCGTCCACTGGCGCTTGTCGGACGGCATCGGCGAAGGCGGCTACGACCGCTACGAGACGGTGATTTCGCACGGCTCGTGCACGGTGAGCCGTGACATGCGCTCGGCCCCCCGAGTCACGATCACGATCGCCCCGGCGGACTTCTTCCGGCTCATCACCCACCAGGCGACGCCGGCGGTGTTGTTCGTCACGGGAAGAATCAAGGTCAAGGGCGATTTGGCCTTCGCGGCGGGCCTGATCGGATTCTTCGACCTCCCGCACCCCGTATAGTCCGTCCCCGTGCCCCGAAAAGCGAAGTGGCGCCTTTCCCGGCCCCGCGGTATGCGCGCCGGCCATGCGGTCAACGCGTTCGCGGACAAGCTCGTCATCGCCAACTTGACGCCTTCGCAGTTCATCCAGGTCCTGGAGACACTGCACATGCTGGGCGAGTCGGGCGCGGGCATCGAGCTGAGCTCCCTGTCGACGGACGTCCTGGTGGACGTGGTCAAGCGCGCTTCGCGAGACCAGCTGAAGGCGATCGCGGACCACCCGGAGCTGCGCGCGGTGTTCCTGGACGAGATATTCCGCCGAATGTCCGAGCATTTCCTCCCGGAGCGCGCACGTCACGTGGATTTCGTGGTTTCGTGGCGCTTTACGGACGGTTCCAGAGAGGACGGCTACGACCGTTTCCAGACGGTGATCGAGGACGGGTTGTGCGTTTCTTCAACGGACCTGTCCCGAACCCCGGACACCACGATCACGCTGTCGGTGGACGACTTCATCAAGATGGCGACGGGCAACGCGGCGGTTGCGGCGATGTTCGTGACGGGCCGGGTGAAGGTGAAGGGCGAGTACGCCCCGGCGGTGCGGTTCTCCAGCTACTTCGACATCCCGAAGCCGACAGTGGACTAGCTGTACCGCGTCGGTGACACCAAACTGTCGGTGTCCACCTTTAGGGTGGATCCATGAGTACAGCGGACAGCTTTGCCATCGCTGCCACCCCGCGCGACCCTGATCACCCCTGGGGCGAGATCGCGGGAGTTCCTGTGGGTACGCGCTTCGCCAGCCGGCGTGAAGCATTTGACCGCGGTGTACACCGGGAGACTCAGGCCGGCATCGCCGGCACGCGGAAGCGTGGTGCGGAATCGATCGTCGTATCTGGCGGCTACGCGGATCGTGACGAAGGAGACGTCCTCTACTACACGGGCCACGGTGGTCTGGAAGGTCGCCGGCATGTCCGCGATCAGACCTTCGAAGACCGCGGGAACGCTGCACTCGTGACAAGCAAGATCAATGGTACGCCTGTGCGGGTTATCCGTGGCAGGAAAGCCGAGCACGGCCCGGCTAGCGGTTACCGGTACGACGGCCTCTTCCTGGTCAAGGACTCTTGGTACGAAAGGGAGTCACACGGGTACAAGGTGTGTCGATTCCTGATGGTCAAGGCAGGCACTGTCGACGTTGGCCTGCCCGGTGGCGAATATGAATTATCCGCTGAGCCCGCGCACCCGAAGGTCCCGGTGGGCACCCTTGAGCCCACTCGCCGACCCACATCTGGCGAAGCGATCGTCCGTTCGATCGAAGTGGCCCGCTTCGTCAAAGAAGCTCATGACTACACGTGCCAGATGTGCGGCACCAGGCTGGCTATTGCCGGGCGGGGCTACGCGCAGGGCGCGCACATCCAAGCGGTGGGCGGAGCGCACAAAGGACCAGACATTCCGGAGAACATGCTCTGTCTGTGTCCGAACTGCCATGCTCTCTTCGACCTAGGCGCCATTTTGGTGAACGACGATCTGTCGGTGACTTGCAACGGTAAGGCGACTGGGGTTCTTAGAGTGGCGGAAGAGCACTACGTCGACACGAAGTACCTTGCACTGCACCGAGCAGCGCACTCGTGATCAGTTCTCCACGATCCGGCCTTCGATGACCGTCGGCTGGTCGCGGCGAGGCTCCTTCGGAGGGACGACCTCGCTGTCCACCACCATCACCGGCCCACGCCGCTGGTTGGCGAACCGCACCGCCCGCTTCTCCATCCGCTTCAACCACAACCGCCGAGCCACCGCCCGCGACGGCGGCAGCATCAGCAACAGCCCCAGCACGTCGGAAACGAACCCCGGGACCAGGATCAACACGCCGCCGAGGCCCACCAGCATCCCGTCGGTGAGTTCCTTCTCCGCCGGCTGCCCCGCTCGGGCCGCGGACGTGAACGCCCTCATCGCCTTGGCGCCTTCGCGGCGGGCCAGCCAGGAGCCGATGAACGCGCCGGCCAGCAGGAGGCCCAGCGTGCCGAGCACGCCGACGGCCGAGCCCACCGCCCAGATCGCGGCGATCTCGGCGAAGACGTAAAGCAGGAACGCGACAGCCATACCGGGTCAACGAATGACCTGTCCGATTTGCTCCCGGCACCCCGACACCGGGGCTCGACCCCGGTCTGATCAGCGCAGCAGCGTTTCGATCATCGAGCGGAGTCCGGTGGTCAGCCGGTGGGTTTCGCCCGTGCGCAGCAGGTGCAGCATCAAATCGCTGTGCAGCGATCCCAGCAGCAGGTGCGCGATGAGGTCCGCGTCCAGCGTGGGCGCCGCCGACGTGATCAAGCTCGTGACGTGGGCGTGCCACGACAGGTAGATCGGGTTGTTCAGCCGGTCCGTCGATGCCTGCTCGAATGCCGCCATCACCTTCACGTTGCGCGTCGCCAGCTCGACCACCGCGTCGAAGAACGCCGCCAGTCGCGAGGCCGCCGGTGCGCCCGGGCCCAGGGGTGGCGGGCCTGACGCCACCGCGTCCGAAAGGGCCCGGACCCGCTCCTCCACCAGGGCGCGCATCAGGCCTTCGCGGTTGCCGAAGCGGTGGAACACCGTCCCCTTGCCGACGCCGGCCGCGGCCGCGACGCGATCCATCGACACCTGCGCGAGGTCGTTCGTCTCCAGGAGCTCCTCGGTCGCGCGCAGGATCGCCCGGCGGTTCCGGGCCGCATCGGCGCGTTCCATGGAAGCTCCTCGACAAGTTGACTGACGGTCCATATAGTAGGCGACCGTAAGTTGACTGGTGGTCCATTTAGGGAGCGGCGATGCGCGTAGTGGTGCTGTACGGCACGGGTGGCCCGGAAGTGCTGAAGGTCGAGGATCGGCCCGAACCCCACCGGCGGGACGGCGAAGTGCTGGTCCGCGTCGAGGCGATCGCGGTCCCCTTTTACGAGACCCAGCTGCGGGCCGGCCTTCTCTCCGCCGGCAGCGAAGCGACGGTCTTCGGGCACGAAGCCGCGGGGGTCGTCGTCGAGGCCGATGACGAAACCCTCGTCGGGCGCCAGGTCGTCACCATGTCCTTCAGCGGCGGCGCCTACGCCGAGTTCGTCGCGGCGAGCCAGTACACGGTGGTGCCCGACGGGGTTGCCGCCGAACAAGCCGTTGCCGCCGCTGTCCCCGCTGCGGTGGCGCTCGCGCTGTTTCGCACGGCGAACGTCGTCGAGGGAGAAACTGTGCTGGTCGAGGCCGCTTCCGGCGCGATCGGCGGATATCTGACGCGGCTGGCGAAGGCTCGCGGCGCGCGGGTGGTCGCCACGGCCGGCGGTGGGAAGCTCGTCCCGGACGCGGACGTCGTGCTCGACCACCACGACCCGGAATGGCGGACGAACGTCCCCGAGGGCATTCACGTCGTTTTCGAGTCGATCGGCGGGTCACGTGCCGCTGAGCTGACCACCAAACTCGTCCCGCGCGGGCGGATCCTCGCCTACGGCCTGCTCAGCGGCGAGTTCCCCGCCTTCCCCGTCGCCTCCCTCGTGGCGCGCGGACTCACCTTGGTCGGCTTCGGCGGTCCCGACGCCTATGGCCGAGACGTCGCGGCCGCCCGCGAAGAGGCACTCGACCTCGTCGCGGACGGCACGCTGACGCCGGTGATCGACCGGATCTACCCTCTCGCCGAAGCCGCCGCGGCACACGCGCGCGTCGAGAGCCGCGAAGGTGTCGGCAAGGTCGTGCTCGTTCCCTAGCTCGGGATCTCGTCCAAGTACGCCTGCGCCTGCAGGGTGAACAGCTCCGCGTATCCGGCCTTCGCCGCCATCAGCTCCTCGTGCGTTCCGTACTCCGCCACCTTCCCGTGGTCCAGCAGCAGGATCCGCTCCGCCTGCCGCACCGTCGAGAACCGGTGCGAGATGTACAGCGTCGTCCGGCCCTCGGACAGCTCGCGCAACCGCGAGAACAGGTCGTGCTCCGCCTGCGCGTCCAGCGCCGACGTCGGCTCGTCGAGGATCAATAACGGCGCCTCGCGCTGGAACGCCCGTGCCAGCGCGATCTTCTGCCACTCGCCGCCGGACAACGAAACGCCCTGGTCGAACCACCTCCCCAACGGGCTGTCGTAGCCGCTGGGCAGCCGCTCGATGCGCTCGTCCGCGCCCGCTCGGCGGGCCGAGTCCTCGATGTGCGGACGATCCTCGAGCCGCGTCAGGTCGCCGAGGCCGATGTTCTCCGCCGCCGTTCCCTGGTACGTCACGTAGTCCTGGAACATCGCGCTGATCCGCTTGCGCAGCTCGTCCGGGTCGTACTCGCGGATGTCGACGTCGTCCAGGAGGATCCGGCCGGCGGTCGGGTCGTACAGCCGGCACAGCAGCTTGAACAACGTCGATTTGCCCGCGCCGTTGCGGCCGACCACCGCCACCGTCTCGCCCGGGCGAATCTCGAAGCTGACGTCCTCCAGCGCCGGCTCGTCCGATCCCGGGTAGGCGAACGTCACCGAGTCGAACGTGATGTGACCGTCCACTTCGGACGGGAACGGCCGTGGTGACGCGGGCGCCGTGATCTCCGGCTTCGTGTCCAGGAAGCGGTACAGCGTGTCGAGGTAGAGATTGTTCTCGTACATCCCCGAAAACGCCGTGAACAGCCCGGACACCGACGTCTGCACGGACGTCGCGGCGGCCGTGTACAGCGCCAGGTCGCCGAGTGTCAGCCGTCCGCCGACGGCCTCCAGTGCGATGTACAGCGCGATCGCCGAGCCCGCGAGCGTGCTCAGCAGCCCCCACGACGTCGAGCTGACGTTGCGGTTGATCGTCAGCTTCCGCTGCCGCTCGTACGACACCAGGCCGAGCCGGCGGAACCGGTCGACGAAGTACGGGCCGAGGCCGAACAGCTTCGTCTCCTTGGCGTACGTGTCCGTCGTGACCAGCGAGGACAGGTAGTCCATCCGCCGCTTGATCGGCGACATCAGGAACGTCAGCCAGAACGCGCGCGAGCCGTACTTCGACTGCGAGATGAACGCCGGGATCGGCGCCACCAACGCGACCAGCGCGAGCAGCGGGCTGATCGCGACGAGCAGCGCGATCATGCTGCCGAACGTGATGAGCGTCCGGACGAGCCCGAGCGCGGAGTTCATCATCGACAGCGGCCGCGTCGGCGCTTCCTGCGCGGCTTGGCGCAGCATGTCGTACGACGTCGAGCCCTCGAAGTAGGCGAGGTGCAGCTCGCTGGCGTGCGCCATCACCTGGTGGCGGATGGTCAGCGTCATGCGTTCCTGCAGCAGCGACTGCGCGATCGACGTCAGCGCGCTGCTGATCGCGGTCGCGGCGAGCACGCCGAACTGGAACAGCGCGACGTTCACGATGTCGCCGGTGGTGCCCTTGCCCTGGATCGCCGCGACGACGGCGTCGAGCAGCAGCTTCGCGATGTACGCGGTCGCGGTCGGCAGGAGGCCCGACAGCAACGTGATCAGCGCCAGCAGGATCGTCAGGACCGGGCTGGCCTGCCACGTCAGCTTCACGACCTTCGGCAGGCCGCGGACCGTGCCCGCTACGGACGTCTTCGCGCGCTTCAACCGCGAGCGAAGGTCCTTCGGCTGGTCTTCCGGCTTGGGATCGGGGATTTCGACCGGTCCGGTGAGCCCGCTTTCCGGGACCGTCGAGGCGTGCCGCCGTCTTCCTCGCCGAGCCAGCATGAACTCGATGCCGCCCCCACCGCCCGGGATCATCGAGCCTCCACGGCGCCGTGCAGGAAGACGTCGACCACCTGGCGCGTGGTGGCGGGGTCGTCGAGGGGCGCCATCCGGCGGCCGCCGAACAGCAGGGTCAGGAACAGCGCGGCCAGCTGCTCGGGCGTCAGCCGCAGGCGGTCCTTGTCGGGCTCGAACAGTTCGGTGATCGCGCCGCGCATCGCGGCCATCGACTCGCTGCGGCCGCCCTTCCACGTGCCGCGCCGGTCCTTGAGCCGCTGCTCGGGGTCGCGCTGCTTGTGCCGGCCGGACGCGTGCAGCGCGCCCATCAGCGCGCCCATCCGCTCGAGGTGCGCGCCGAGCGCGTCGGCGGCCTCGACCAGCCGGTCTTCGAGGGGCTGGTCGATCGGGATTTCGGCGATGGCGTCGAGCACGTGGTCGGGGCGCAGCGCCTCGGCGGTGCACGCGTCGAACAGCTCGTCCTTGTCCTTGAACGCGCGGAAGATGGTGCCCTCGCCGATGCCGGCGGCGCGGGCGATCTGGCTGGTCGTCACGCCGGCGCCGTGCTCGATCAGGAGCGGCAGCACCGCGTGCACGATCATGGCGCGCCGGGCTTCGACGCTCATGCCCGGCGCTCGCCGCCGGGTTTCGGGTGCTGGTGTCATGCGACCAGTGTGCGGAGTGAGTGCTCACTCCGTCAAGTGAGTATAGGTTGGCGCCATGGGTGTGCTCTGGGCGATGGCGTTCCCGATCCTGGTCGTGCTGCTGTTCCTGCTGGCCGTGTTCGAGGTCTGGGGCCGCCGGTTCCTGCCCTGGCACCGCCGCGGTGACGGCCAGCGGGTGGCGAGCGTCGCGGCGACCGAAGAGGTCGAAGCGATCCTCGGCGGCACGAAGCAGCACGAGCTTGAGCAACGCCAGGTCCAGCTGATGCTCGTCGACGACGAAGCCGACGGCGCCCCGCCGCGCACCCACGTCGACCTCGACGCCGGGAAGATCGTCTTCCGAGAGCGGTGAGGGCCGCCCGAAGACGGCCCTCACCTGCGAAAACTCAGTACGTCATGGCCATGGCCGGGTCGGCCAGCAGGGCGCCGACGTCGGCCAGGAACTCCGAACCCTGCTGGCCGTCGACCACGCGGTGGTCGAAGCTCAGCGACAGCTGGAGCACCTTGCGGACCTTGATCTCGCCGTCCACCACCCACGGCTGGTCCTTGATCGCGCCGAGGCACAGGATCGCGGACTCGCCCGGGTTGATGATCGGCGTGCCCGTGTCGACGCCGAACACGCCCACGTTCGTGATCGTGATCGTGCCGTTCGCCATGTCCGCCGGGGACGTCTTGCCCTCACGAGCGACGTCGGTCAACGTCGTGAGCGCCTGCGCGAGCTCCTTCAGCGACAGCGAGTCGGCGTCGCGGACCTTCGGCACGATCAGGCCGCGCGGCGTCGCCGCCGCGATCCCGAGGTGCACGTAGTCTTTGTAGACGATCTCCTGCGCCGCTTCGTCCCAGACCGCGTTGATGTCCGGGGTGCGCTTCGCCGCCAGGCACACGGCCTTCGCCGCGAACGTCAGCGGCGTGACCTTGACCCCAGCGAACTCCCGCGACTTCTTCAGCTTCTCGCGGAACTCCATCATCGGCGTGACGTCGATGGTCAGGAACTCCGTGACGTGCGGAGCCGTGTACGCGCTCTGCACCATCGCCGCCGCGGTCATCTTGCGGACGCCCTTGATCGGCACGCGCCGCTCGCGGGTCGCCGGGTCGTACCCACTGTCCACAGGGGACGCAGGCGCCGTCGCGGCACCAGCACCGTTCGCGGCCCGCTCGACGTCGTCGCGCGTGATCACGCCGCCGTCCGCCGTGCCGGTCAGCGAGTGCAGGTCGACGCCGAGATCCTTGGCGAGCTTGCGCACCGGCGGCTTCGCCAACGGGACGTACCCGCCGCGAGGCGCCACCGGAGCGGGAGCCGGAGGGGCGGCGACAACGGCAACCGGAGCGGGTTCCGAGCCCTTGCGCGCTCGCCGCTGCGTGACCACCGTCTTGGAGCCGTAGCCGACCAGCGGCTTCATCTCCTCCTCGGCCGGCTCTTCGACCGGTGCCGGAGTCGCCGCCGCCCCGCCGGGGTCGACGTCGATGGTGAGGATCGGCGTGCCGACCTCCACCGTCTGCCCCGGCTCGACGTGCAGCTCCGTGACCACGCCGGCCCACGGGATCGGCAGCTCGACGGCGGCCTTCGCGGTCTCGATCTCGACCACGATCTGGTTGACCGTCACCGTGTCGCCCGGCTTCACGTGCCAGGACAGGATGTCGGCTTCGGTCAGCCCCTCGGCCGTGTCGGCCAGGGGGAACTGTTTGTACGTAGGCATTGCGCGGAGATCCCCCTTACCAGGCGAGTGAGCGGTCGACGGCGTGCAGCACCCGGTCCAGGTCGGGGAGGTAGTGCTCCTCGAGCTTGGCCGGCGGGTACGGCGTGTCGAACCCGGTCACCCGGAGGACGGGCGCTTCCAGCGAGTAGAAGCACTCCTGCTGGACGCGCGCGGCGATCTCCGACGTCAGCGACGACTCGGACGGCGCCTCCGACAGCGCGATCAGCCGGCCGGTCTTGCGCACCGACTCGAACACCGGGCCGAGGTCCAGCGGCGAGAGCGTGCGCAGGTCGATGACCTCGAGCGACTTGCCTTCGTCGGCCGCCGCGGCGGCCGCGTCGAGGGCGACCTTCACCGAAGGCCCGTACGCGACGACCGTCGCCGTCGTGCCTTCGCGGACGACCTGCGACGAGAACACCCGGGCCGGCGTGCCGTCGGTGTCGATCTCCGCCCGCAGCGCACCCGAGTGGTACAGCCGCTTCGGCTCGAAGAACAGGATCGGGTCGTCCGACTTGATCGCCTGCTGGATGCCCCAGTAGGCGTCGACGGCGTTCGAAATGGACACGACCTTGAGGCCCGGGATGTGCGCGAACAGCGACTCCGGCGACTCCGAGTGGTGCTCGACCGCGCCGATCCCGCCGCCGAAGGGCACCCGGATCACGACGGGCATCTTGACCTTGCCCTGCGTCCGGTAGTGCAGCTTCGCCAGCTGCGAGGAGATCTGGTCGAAGCCCGGGAAGATGAAGCCCTCGAACTGGATCTCGCAGACCGGCCGGAAGCCGCGCACGGCCAGGCCGACCGCGGTGCCGATGATCCCGGACTCCGCCAGCGGCGTGTCCAGCACCCGCTGCTCGCCGAAGTCCTTCTGCAGGCCGTCGGTGATCCGGAAGACGCCGCCGAGCTTGCCGACGTCCTCACCCATGATCAGGACCTTGGGGTCCTCCTCCATCGCGCGGCGCAGGCCGAGGTTGATCGCCTTGCCGATGGTGAGTTTCTGGAGGTCGGTCATCAGTGCTCACCCGCCGATGCGAAGCCGTCGAGGTAGGAGAGGAACTCTTCGCGCTGCGCGTCCAGCACCGGGTTGCCCTCGGCGTAGACGTTGCTGAAGATCCGGTCCGGCGGCGGCTCCGGCATGTTGAACGTGTACTCGCGCAGGTCGGCTGCGAAGGCGTCGGCCTCCTCCTGGACCTTGTCGAAGAACGTGTGGTCGGCGCCGCCCTTGCGGGCCAGGAACGCCCGGACGCGCTCGATCGGGTCCTTGAGCTTCCACTCTTCGAGCTCGTCGGAGAGCCGGTAGCGCGACGGGTCGTCGGTCGTCGTGTGCGCGTCCATCCGGTAGGTGAACGCCTCGATCAGCACCGGGCCGTTGCCATGGCGGCACTCGTCGAGCGCCCAGCGGGACACCGCGAGGCAGGCCAGGACGTCGTTGCCGTCGACGCGGATGCCGGGGAAGCCGTACCCGCGGGCGCGCTGGTAGAGCGGCAGGCGCGACTGGCGCTCGGTCGGCTCGGAGATCGCCCACTGGTTGTTCTGGCAGAAGAACACGAGCGGCGCGTCGTAGACGGCGGCCCAGACGAATCCTTCGTGGACGTCGCCCTGCGAGGTCGCGCCGTCACCGAAGTAGCAGATCGTGGCTTCGCCGTCGTCGTCGCCGACCTTGCCCTCGAACTTCTGGCCCATCGCGTAACCGGCGGCGTTGAGCACCTGGTTGCCGATCACGATGGTGTACGGGTGGAAACCCGTGCCCTGGTAGTCCCAGCCACTGTGGTCGGTGCACCGGAAGATGCCCAGCAGGTCCTTCATGTCGACCCCGCGCGCGTACGCGACGCCGTGCTCGCGGTAGCTGGGGAACGCCATGTCGTTCTTCTTGAGCGCGCGGCCGGAGCCGATCTGCGCGGCCTCCTGGCCGAGCAGCGGGACCCAGATGCCGAGCTGGCCCTGGCGCTGCATCGCGTTGGCCTCGCGGTCCGCGCGGCGGACGAGCACCATGTCGCGGTAGAGCTGGCGCAGGGCTTCGTCGTCGATGTCGTCGACGTACTTGTCGAACTGGGGCGACGGGACCCGTTCGCCTTCGGGGGTGAGCAGCTGAGTCAGCTCAGCGCCACCTTCGCTGGTCGCTCGCAATCCGGCGATCACCTGCTCGGGGGAAGGCTGAGCCGCTACGGCGGCCGGCCCGTCTCCAGGCTCCGGGTGCGTCCACTGTTCGGACGGCATGGGCGTTGCTCCTCGGTGTCGGTGCCTCTGGCGGCCGCTTGTGGCGACCACAGCGACTGCACCGGCGGGGACCAGCGCGTCGGGTCTCCGAAGCGCTCGGTCACCGTCGGCGTTGACGGTTCACGCCGACATCCTGGCACGAAGGCCCGGGCTTTGGTCAGGCGCGGTTGCTGATTTGTTGCTGAGAAAGGGGTTCTGAACAGGGAAAACGCTTGGAAGCCCGAGCATCGGACCTACGAGAGTAGGGCGCCGGTCCGCGCGCTCACCTGGAGTGGCCGCACGAGCACGCGGTCGTGCGCCCGTGTGATTACCTGCTCGGGGGACGTCGTTGTGACGTGCCGCACGGTGGGACGTGCGTGGCACGATGGCGGCGTGGAGCAGAAATCCGTTCGTGAATCCGTCGTGACGTCGTGGACCGACGACGTCATCCCGAGCCTGTCCGGGCTGGTGGCCATCCCCGCCTTGTCCCCGGCCTTCGACGCCGAGTGGGAGACGACCGGCCATTTGGCCGCCGCCGTCGACCACGTCCGCGAGTGGATCGCCGCGCGCGACCTGCCCGGGGCGACCCTGGACGTCGTGCGGCTCGAAGGCCGCACCCCCCTGCTGCTCGTCGACGTCCCGGCGACCCCGGGCGCGGCGGGCAAGGGCACCGTGCTGATGTACGGCCACCTCGACAAGCAGCCCCCGGTCGGCGGCTGGTCCGAGGGTCTCGGCCCGTGGACCCCGGTGATCCGCGACGGCCGCCTGTACGGGCGCGGGTCCGTCGACGACGGCTACTCCGGCTACGCGGCGACGACGGCGATCGAAGCCGTCCACGCGGCCGGCGGCGAGCACGCCCGGATCGTGGTGCTCCTGGAGACCGGCGAGGAGTCCGGCAGCCCCGACCTGCCCGCGTACGTCGAGCACCTGGCCGACCGGATCGGCGAGGTCTCGCTGGTGGTCTGCCTCGACGCCGGCGGCAGCGACTACGAGCGGTTGTGGCTGGTCACCAGCCTGCGCGGGATGCTGCACCTCGACGTCACGGTGCAGCTGCTGGACTCGGCGCAGCACTCGGGCATCGCGAGCGGTGTCGTCGCCAGCTCGTTCCGCGTGCTGCGGCGGCTGCTCGAGCGGCTCGAGGACAGCGCGACCGGCGAGCTGCTGCTCGACGAGCTGAAGGTCGACGTCCCGGCGAACCGGCTGGCCGAGCTCAAGGCCGTCTCGCAAGACTTCCCCGAGGCGTTGAAGACGGCGTTCCCGCTGGTCGAGGGCGGTCGCGTGGTCACCGAAGACGCGCTGGAGCTGATGCTCAACAACGCGTGGCGCCCGACGCTGTCGGTGATCGGCGCCGACGGCTTCCCGAAGCCCGCCGACGCCGGCAACGTGCTGCGCGAGAGCACGACGTTGACGCTGAGCTTCCGCCTCCCGCCGACGGCCGACGCCGCGAAGGGGCTCGAAGCCGTGAAGCAGGCTCTGACCACCGACGTCCCGTACGGCGCGAAGGTCACCTTCGGCCACAACCCGCAGGCGGAGGACGGCTGGAACGCGCCGACCGAGTCGCCGTGGCTGACGAACGCCCTGCGCACGGTCAGCGACGAGGTCTTCGGCCAGCCGCACCGCGCGACCGGCATGGGCGGGTCGATCCCGTTCATGGGCCTGCTCTCGCGCAAGTACCCGGAGGCGCAGTTCCTGGTCACCGGCGCGTGCGGGGCCGACTCGAACATCCACGTGCCGGACGAGTGGCTGCACCTGGACTACGCGCAGCGGGTCACCGAAGCGGTCGCCCACATCCTGGACGCCCACGCCCGCGGCTGACCAAAGCGCCACTTTCCCTACGAAAGTGATCCGGAGGCCACTCCTCCACGTCACTTTCGTAGGGAAAGTGCGGCTAGCGGCAGGCCTCCCGGAACGCTGAGGCGGCCGCGTCGAGGTACGCCGCGAACTCCTGGTCGCCGTCCGAGTCGATCCAGCGGTCGAAGGCGTCGCCGAGGATGATCGCCGCGGCCTGCGCCGCCGGTTTCGCCAGCTCGGGCGGGGTTCCCCGGCGCTCGAGGGAGTCCCGGATCGCGGCCGTGATCGCCGCGCCCTTGCTCCGCTCGCGTTCGCGGAGTTCGGCGCTCGACGCGATCACGGCCCTTCGTTCCGGCGACGGGTCGATGAGCCGCGTGACCTGCGTGCCGACCTCGACGAGCCCGCCGAGGGCCGTGCGAAGCGGCGACTCCGCCTCTTCGGCGGCCAGGACGGCTTCGGCGACCGCGGGCGGCATTTGCTCCGAGCCGGCGAAGAGGACTTCGCGCTTGTCGGGGAAGTAGCGGAAGTACGAGCGGCGGGTGATCCCGGCGCGCTCGGCGATCTGCGTCACGGTGACGGCGTCGTACCCGTGCTCGGCGAACAGCTCCAGCGCGGCTTTCCGCAGCCGGTCCGCGGTCCCGGGATCCCATCTGGCCACCGTCCCAGCCTACAAGCGATGTCTCACTGTGTCGTCACGTGCTAGCCTCAGTGATGACACACTGAGACGTCACTGGAGGTCGACATGGAGATCTGGGTACTCGGGGCGCTGGGCCGGACCGGCCGGGGCATCACCGCCGAACTGGCCGCGCGCGGACTGCCGGTCGTGCTGGTCGGACGCAATCGCGAGCGGCTGGCGGCGAGCGGCTCGAAGTTCGTCGTCGCCGACGGGGCCGAAGCCATCGCCGCGGAGATCCGGCGGCAGCGCCCGGCCGTCGTCGTCAACACCATCGGCGAGTACGCCGCCACGGCCGGGACGATCGCGCGGGCCTGCCTGCCCGGCGGCCACTACGTCGACCTGGCCGCGGACCTGGTCGCCGTCCCGCAGCTGCTCGACCTGCACGAAGAGGCCTTGGCGGGTGGCAGCACCTTCGTCACCGGCGCCGGGTTCGGCGTCCTGGCCACGGAAGCCGTCGTCGCGAAGCTCTGCGAAGGACGCCCGACGCCGAGTTCGGTACACGTCGACGCGGTCGCGTCGGTGGCCATGGAAGCGGGTGCCTTGGGGGGCGCGCTGGCCGCCAGCATCGTCGACGCCCTGACCACCGGCGGCCGCGAGTACCGGGACGGCCGCTTGGTCCCCTCGCGGCTCGGCGCGAACGCGCAGACTCTCACGTTCCCGGACGGCGAGACGGCGAAGTCGGCGAGCGTGCCCTCGGGTGAGCTGGTGGCGGCTCAGCGGGCGAGCGGCGCGCCGTCGGTCACGCTGACGTCCGGTCTCGCGCCCGCTTCGCCCGTGGTCCGGGTGGTGCTGCCCCTGCTCGGCCGGGTGCTGTCCCTCCCGGCGATGCGCCGGTTCGCGGTCCGGCAGCTGGCCGGGGTTCAGGGGAAGGCGACCCCGCGACCCCGCGCGCACTCCTGGGGCCACGCCGTCGTCACGTGGCCCGACGGCACGACGCGCGAAGGCTGGCTCCGCGCCGGCGAGGGCATGGACTTCACGACGGCGGTCGTGGCCGAGGTCGCGGCCCGGCTGGCCCACGGCGAGGGCAAGCCCGGCGCGCACACTCCGGCGTCGGCCCTCGGCGCGGACGTCGCCGAAGCGGCGGGCGGCACCTTCTTGCTGTGAGAGCTAAGCCAGCCGGGTCAGGTGGACCGAGACGTCCAAAGTGGACTGCCCGCCACCCGTGAAGATCCCCTTCAACGGCGCCACGTCGGCGTAGTCCCGGCCCATCGCCACCCACACGTGCCGGGGCCCGACCGGGATCGCGTTCGTCGGGTCGTACGCCCACCACCCGCCGGTCCAGACGTCGACCCAGGCGTGCGACTCGCCCTCCACGACCTCGCCGAGCTTCCCGTCCGGCTTCGTGTGCAGGTACCCCGACACGTACCGGGCCGGGACGCCGATCGCGCGCAGCATCACCAGTGTCACGTGCGCGAAGTCCTGGCAGACGCCTTCGCGCGCCTGCCACGCGTCCGTCGCCGTCGAGTGGACGCCGGTCGTGCCGGGCTGGTACTTCAGCTGCTTGTTCACCCACTCGCAGACCGCCAGCACCGACTCGGCCGGGTCGAGGCCGGTCCGCAGCGCACGGGCCTCGCGCGCCAAGGTGGCGTCGCGCGGGGTGTAGTCGGTCGGGGTCAGGTACTCCGTGCGGTGGTCGACGACCGTGTCGCTGCGGAGGTCCTTCCACGACGCCGTGCGGATCGGCTCGGCTTCGTCCGCCGTCTCCACCACCGACGTCGCCAGCACGGTGAACTCCGTGTGCGGCGCGTGCAGGTCGAACGAGGTGACGACCGTGCCCCAGTAGTCCGTGTACCGGTAGGCGCGGGTCGCCGGCGTCGTTTCGATGCGCGTCGCGACCGTCGTCTGGCGGCGGTCCGAACGCGGGGTGAGCCGCGCCTCGTTGTACGACTGGGTCGCCGGCGTCGCGTACCGGTACCCCGTCCGGTGCGCCACCCGCAGCTGCCACGTCACAGCGAAACCTCCGCGCCGCTCCACGCCACCCACGGCGACGTGCTGAAGTACTGCAACGAAACCGCTTCCCCGATCTCCTTGATCGAGGTCTGCAGCGCGCCGAGCCGGCGCGGCAGGTCGGTCAGCAGGTCCGCCGGGCGCAGGAACTCGAGCTCGCTGCGGGCCCGGCCGAGCTCCCGCAGCGCGTCGGACTTCTCGTTCGTGCGCGCGCCGCCGCCCGGGTCGAGCCGCTGCAGGCAGTCCTCCGCCTGGCGCAGCGCGTGGAACACCGAGCGCGGGAACAGCGTGTCCCGCAACAGGAACTGCACGACGCGTCCGGCATCCAGCGCGCCGCGGTACGTCCGCAGGTACGTGTCCTGCGCGCCGGCCGAGCGCAGCACCGTGATCCACCCCGGCGAGGACGCGCGGTCCGCGACCCGCGACAGCAGCAGCCGGACCACCATGTCGGCGCGTTCGATCGAGCGGCCGAGAACCATGAACAGCCAGCCGTCGTCCCGGCTCATCGTCGAGTCGGCGAGGCCGGCGAACATCGCCGCGCGTTCCTCGATGAACGACAGGAACGCGTGCGGCCCGGCGCGCCGGGCGTAGCGCTGGCGGTCCGGCACCGCGTTCCACGTCGCGTTCAGGCATTCCCACAGCTCGGTGGGGACGACTTCGCGCGCGCCCCGCGTGTTCTCGCGCGCCGAGTTGATCGAGCCGACGATCGACGCCGGGTTGTCCTTCGCGTACGCCACCAGCTCGGTCAGCTTCCAGACGTCGAGGGCGTCCCCGTCGGGGGTGTCGATGCCCAGGACGGCCAGCAGCTGACGGCTCGCGTGGTCCGGGTCGACCGTCGCGTCCTCCAGCAGCTGGTGGACCGAGACGTTGAGGATCCGGGAGGTGTCGTCGGCGCGTTCGACGTACCGGCCGATCCAGTAGAGCGACTCCGCGTTGCGTGCCAGCATCCGGACCCCCTAGCTCTGTTGCTGTTGCTGCTGCTGGGACGAGGTCAGCTCGGGTCCCTGCTCGGCGACCAGCCCGTCCACAGTGGACATCGCGCCGAGGGCGGGCTGTTCGAGCTCGCGCTCGGCGGTCGACGCCCGGGATGTCAGCACCCACGTGTCCTTCGAGCCACCGCCCTGCGACGAGTTGACGACCAGGCTGCCCTCCGGCAGCGCCACCCGCGTCAACCCGCCGGGCAGGACGAAGATGTCCTTGCCGTCGTTGACGGCGAACGGCCGCAGGTCGACGTGCCGCGGCGCCAGCCGGTCCTCGACCTTGGCCGGCACGGTCGAGAGCTGGACCACCGGCTGCGCGATCCAGCCGCGCCGGTTCGCGCGCACCTTCCGCCGCAGGGTCGCCAGCTCCGCCGCGGTCGCCTCGGGCCCGAAGACGATCCCGTAGCCGCCGGAGCCTTCGACCGGCTTGACGACCAGCTCGTCGAGGTGCGCCATGACGTGGTCGAACTCGTCCGGCAGCCAGCACCGGAACGTGTCCACGTTGGGCAGCAGCGGCTTCTCGTTGAGGTAGTACTTCACCATCTCGGGCACGTAGGTGTAGACGAGCTTGTCGTCGCCGACGCCGTTGCCGACCGCGTTCGCGACGACGACGTTGCCCGCGCGCGCCGCGTTGAGGACGCCGGCGATGCCGAGCACCGAGTCCGGCCGGTAGTGCACCGGATCGAGGAACTCGTCGTCGATGCGCCGGTAGATGACGTCGACCTGGCGCTCGCCCTCGGTCGTCCGCAGGTAGACGACGTTGTCGCGGCAGAACATGTCGCGGCCTTCGACCAGCTCGACGCCCATCAGCCGGGCCAGCAGCGAGTGCTCGAAGTACGCCGAGTTGTGGACACCGGGCGTGAGCACGACGACCATCGGGTCGGCGACGTTCGCCGCGGACGCCGCGCGCAGCGCCCGGAGCAGGTGGGACGCGTAGTCCCCGACCGGCCGGACGCGGTGCTGGGCGAACAGGTCCGGGAAGACCCGCGCCATCGTCCGCCGGTTCTCCATCACGTACGACACCCCGGACGGGTTGCGGAGGTTGTCCTCCAGTACCCGGAACGTGCCCTCCTCGTCGCGCACCAGGTCCACTCCGGACACGTGGATGCGCACGCCGTTCGGCGGGTTGATGCCGAACGCCTCCCGCTGGAAGTGCTCGCACGAGGTGATCAGCCGCCGCGGCAGGACGCCCTCGCGCAGGATCTGGCGGTCGCCGTAGATGTCGGCGAGGAACGCCTCGAGCGCGCGGACGCGCTGGGCGACGCCCCGCTCGATCTTCGCCCACTCGGCCGCCTGGATCACCCGCGGCACCAGGTCCAGCGGGAACGGCCGCTCCTGTCCGGACAGGGAGAACGTGATGCCCTGGTCGACCATCGCCCGGTCCAGCGCGAGCGACCGCGAGTTGAGGTCGTGGGCGTCGAGCGCCGCGATCGACTCGTACAGCGCGCGGTACGGACCGCGGACCGTGCCGTCGGCGGCGAACATCTCGTCGTAGGCGCCGGCGTGCGGCCGGTCCGGGGAGAGGTAGCCGTCGAACCGGGCCCCCGGCCGGGTGATCCGCCGGGTCGTCGCCTTCCTCGCGCGCCGACCGGACGGGGGCAGCCGAGGCGGGGTCGCGTTCATGAACGACATCCTCACCCACGTGCGCACCCGCGCGCGACACTCTGACGCTGGTGGGCTGGGTGCGAAACGTCGCTGTAACTCGACAGTGCTGTGCTTTGGTATGGATGAGTGGCAATATGCGTGCTCTCACGAACTGAGAACTACGAGGAGTGACGACGTGGCCCGAGGACCCCAACTCAAGGCGCTCGCCCTGTTGCCGGCATTCGCCCTGGTCGGATTGACCGTGGCCTGTGGCGCAGGAGGCAGCGGTGCCGGAGACGTCGGCTTGAGCAGTTCCGCTCCGGCGGGGACTGGATCGGGTGACGCGGGCACGGTCGCGAAGGACGACGCGCTCGCCGCGCTGGTGCCCGCCGACGTCAAGACCGACGGCAAGATCGTGGTCGGCCAGGACCAGAGCTACCCGCCGAACGAGTTCGTCGACGGTGGCAAGGCGACCGGCTTCGACGTCGACCTCGGCACCGCGATCGGCCAGGTGCTCGGCGTGCAGATGGAGTTCCAGAACTCCTCGTTCGACGGCATCATCCCCGGCATCGCCGCCAAGAAGTACGAGCTGGGCATGTCGTCGTTCAGCATCAACGCCGAGCGGCTGCAGTCGGTCGACATGATCTCCTACTACAGCGCGGGCACGTCGCTGGCCGTGCTGAAGGGCAACCCCGACGGCCTGAAGGTCGACGACCTCTGCGGCAAGAAGATCGCCGTGCAAAAGGGCACCACCCAGGTCGAGGACCTCGACAAGAAGACCGCCGCCTGCACCGGCGCGGGCAAGCCCGCCATCGAGGTCACGCAGCTGCAAGCCCAGACCGACGTCAACCTCGCCCTCACCGCCAAGCGCGTGCAGGGCGAGCTGGCCGACTCCCCGGTCATCGACTACGCGGTCAAGCAGACCAACGGCCAGCTCGAGTCGGTCGGCGCGCCCTACGACACGGTGCCCTACGGCATCGTGCTGCCGAAGAACAGCGGCGACTACGGCAAGGCCGTGCAGGGCGCGATCCAGAAGCTGATCGACAGCGGCGCGTACAAGAAGATCCTGGACAAGTGGGGCCTGAACGCGACCGGCGCGGTCACCAAGTCGGAGATCAACCCGGCTTCCTGAACTAAGGATTGAGTTCGTGAGTTCCTCCGAAGCGCCTCCCGCCGAGGCGCCGATCGACGCCGAGCCCATCAAGGCCATCCCGGTGCGCCACTACGGGCGCTGGGTGGCCGGCGTGATCATCCTGTTCGTGGCGTTCATCGTGGTGCGCAGCGTGATCACGAACGACGCCCTGCAGTGGCCGGTCGTCGGGGACTACCTCTTCGACGACCGGATCCTGCGCGGCCTGCAGAACACCCTGATCCTCACCGTGATCTCGATGCTCATCGGGATCCTCGGCGGGATCCTGCTGGCTGTGATGCGCCTGTCGCCCAACCCGCTGACCTCGGGCGCGGCCGGTATCTACATCTGGCTGTTCCGCGGCACCCCGCTGATCACGCAGCTGATCATCTGGAACTTCCTCGCGCTGGCCTACCCGCGCCTGGGCCTGGGGATCCCGTTCGGGCCGGAGTTCGTCAGCTGGGACACCAACCAGCTGATCACGCAGTTCACCGCGTCGCTGCTCGGCCTCGGCCTCAACGAAGCCGCCTACATGGCCGAAATCGTCCGCGGTGGCATCCAGTCGGTCGACGACGGCCAGCTGGAAGCCTCCAGCGCGCTCGGCATGAGCCGCACGAAGACGCTGCGGCGGATCATCCTCCCGCAGGCCATGCGGGTGATCATCCCCCCGACCGGCAACGAGACGATCTCCATGCTGAAGACCACGTCACTGGTCGTGGTCATCGGGTACTTCGAGCTGATGGTGGCGGCGCAGACCATCTACTCGCAGAACTACAAGACCGTGCCGCTGCTCATCACCGCGGCGGCCTGGTACCTGTTCATGACCTCGGTGCTGACGTTGATCCAGATGCAGATTGAGAAGCGGTTCTCCCGCGGCACGTCGCGTGGCGAGGCGAACAAGACCAAGTGGGCGGGCCGGATGCTGGGCTTCCGGTTCGGCTCCGGGGCCAGTGGCGGAGGGGGGAAGGCCTGATGACTCCGGTCGTTTCCGCGCAGAAGATCTGCAAGAGCTTCGGCAGCGTCGACGTCCTCAAGGGCATCGACCTCGAGGTGCACGAGCGGGAGGTGCTCTGCCTGATCGGGCCGTCCGGCTCGGGCAAGTCGACGCTCCTGCGCTGCATCAACCACCTCGAAAAGATCGACGCCGGCCGGCTCTACGTCGACGGCGTGCTCGTCGGCTACAAGCAGCGCGGCGACAAGCTGCACGAGCTGCCCGAGAAAGAGGTCGCGTTCCAGCGCAAGGACATCGGCATGGTGTTCCAGCGCTTCAACCTCTTCCCGCACATGACCGCGCTGGAAAACGTCATGGAGGCCCCGATCCAGGTCCGCCGCGAGCCGAAGGCCCAGGTGCGGGAACGCGCGCTGGAGCTGCTGGACCGCGTCGGCCTCGGGGACAAGGCGAAGAACTACCCGGCGCAGCTGTCGGGTGGGCAGCAGCAGCGTGTCGCGATCGCGCGGGCGTTGGCGATGAAGCCGAAGCTGATGCTGTTCGACGAGCCGACGTCCGCGCTGGACCCGGAGCTCGTCGGGGACGTGCTGGGCGTGATGAAGCAGCTCGCCAAGGACGGCATGACCATGGTCGTCGTCACCCACGAGATGCAGTTCGCGCGTGAGGTGGCGGACAAGGTCCTGTTCATGGACGGCGGCGTCGTCGTCGAAGAGGGCCCGCCCGACCAGGTCATCGGGAGCCCGCGCGAGGAACGGACGAAGTCCTTCCTGGCCCGGGTCCTGAACCCGAACGACTGAGGTGAATTAGGCCGTGGGCCTGCGAAACGCCTGCGAATATCGTTCGCTTTCGTTACTTTGAAGGAGGGTGAGGGAGGGGGCGGCTCGTGACGACCGAAAACACGCTGCCTCCTCTCGACCCGTTCGCGGGCGTCCCCGACCGCCGCTACGAGGTCAAGGCCTCCGACCTGCTCAAACCCGGCAACGGCGGGCTGCTGCGCTGGCGGCGGCAGGCCACCAACGCGCCGATCGTCTACGTCGAGGACGCCTACATCACCGGCACGCTCGACCTGCGCGCCGCGGACCTCAAGTACCTCTTCCGGTTCGAGCGCTGCCGCTTCGAGCAGCCGCCGGACGTGCGCGAGGCGCACCTGCTCGGCCTGGTCTTCCGCAAGTGCTGGCTGCCCGGGCTCAAGGCCCGCAACCTGCGCAGCCGCAACGACGTCCGGCTGATCCGCAGCGTCGTGCAGGTCGACGGCGCCGACCGCGAGATCGAGGAGACCACCGTCCAGCGCGGGGACGACCGCGAACGCGGGATGCCGAACGCCGCGGTCAACCTGACCGACGCCGTGATCGAGGGGTCGCTCGTGCTGACCCGCACGGTGATCGCCCACCCGCACGGCAAGGCGATCCACGCCGACCGGCTCGTGCTGAACGGCGCGCTGCTGGCCTACCGGATGGTCGCGAACGGCGAAGTCCGGCTCCCGGGCCTGCGGACCGGCGGTAACGTCAACTTCTCCGGCGCCACGCTGAACAACCCGGACGGCTTCGCGCTCAACGGCAACGGCCTGCACATCGGCGGCAGCCTGCTCTGCGAGGTCGACAACTACGGGCCCGCCAGCCAGCGGAAACGCTTCTCCGCCACCGGGATCATGTACCTGCCGAGCGCCACCGTGGACAGCGACATCGTGCTGCGCGAGGCCAAGCTGACGGTGTCCCAGCAGGGGCCGATCGCCATCGACGCGTGGAAGTCCAACGACCCGTACATCGACCCGCGGCCGGCGCTGGTCGCCGACCGGATGCGCGTCGACGGGAACGTCGAGCTGTCGGACGGCTTGCAGGCGCTGGGCACGCTGCGCATGGTCAACGCCCGGATCGGCGGCTCGCTGCGGCTGGCCGGCGCCGAGATCCGGGTCGAGCGCGGCAAGTCGCAGCCGTACTACGACCGCGCGCTGCACCTGGACGGCACCGAGATCGGCGGCGACATCGAGGCCACGAGCCTGCGCGTGCCGACCGGGCAGCTGCGACTGGCCGACGTCACCGTCGGCGGCAACTTCCTGGCCTGGAACTCGATGTTCCGCCACCCGGGCCGGGACGTGTTCTCCGCGCGCCGGGCGAAGATCGCGGGCAACTTCCAGCTCACGGACGCGACGATCCACGGCACGCTGCGGCTGCAGGGCGTCGAGGTCGGCGGCTCGATCAACCTGGCCGGCACGCGGTTGACGGAGCCGGGCCTGCGCTCGACCAGCAGTTTCTCGCTCGACGTCCGCACCGGCCGGATCGGCCGCGACCTGACGCTGCGGGACAACAACGGCCGCCCGTTCGTCGCGGAGGGCGGCGTCAACCTCGACGGCGCCCAGGTCGCCCGCCGGGTGGATCTGCGCGGGTCCGAGCTGGGTTCGCTGTCCCCGTTCCTGGTGGCGCTCGACGCGGGCGACGTCGCGGCGGACGAGTTCACGCTGACGCCGAACCTCCCCCCGACCGGCCGGGTGGTGCTGCGCCGCGCGCACTGCGGGACGCTGACCGACAACGAGGCGTTCTGGGCCGCGTCCGGCGGCATCGAGCTGGAGGACTTCCGCTACGACGCCCTGGGCAAGAGCATCCCGCTCGCCGACGACCAGGCGCTGGACCACCGCATCGAGCTGCTGAGCAAGGCCATGCGCGGCTACCGGCCGGGCCCGTACGACCAGCTCGCGCACATGCTCCGCGCGGCGGGGAACGAAGAGCACGCGTCGACGGTGGCGCTGCGCAAGCAGCAGTTCCGCTACGAGGCGCTGGCCGGCGGCTTCAAGTTCTTCGGGCCGGGGGTGCGGCTGTGGAGCTGGCTGCAGCGGTCGATGGTCGGCTACGGCTACCGCCCGGTGCGCGCGCTGGGCTGGCTGCTGACGCTGCTCGTGCTGGGCAGCCTGTGGTTCGGCTTGGGCACGGACGACTGCATCACCTGGAAGACGGACGAGACGCACCAGATCATCGCCAACGGCCCGCGGTGCGTGGTGAACCAGCAGGACACGGGCCTGCAGTGGAACCCGGTGATCTACACGGCGGACCTGCTGGTCCCGATCGTGGACTTCGGCAACAAGTCGCGCTGGTACATGCACGGCACGGACAACTGGGTGGCGGCGGGCTTCACGGCTTCGGGGTGGATCCTGGCGACCACGGTCGCGGCGGGAGTCAGCCGGATGCTGCGGCGGGAGAACTGACGTCTCGCGGCTTATCCGGCTTTCTAGCGAAAACCCGATAAAGGTGCAGAGACGGTTAGTCGATGAAGCGGGACCAGAAGTCGATGTACCTCGGGCCGTCCGGCGGGGCGGTGCTGATGCCGCCGGTCGAGAACTCGCGGTTCAGGTAATCCCGCAGGTCACAGCCGTACACGATGATGTCCGTCTGGTACACCGACAGCACCGGGTAGCCCGTCGCGTCCGCGAAGCCCGGTAGGTACCGGTGCCCGCACACCGGCACCAGCTGCGGGACGCCGGCCAGGCGCCGGCGGGCTTCGCGGACCGCGTCCTCCGGGCCGACCGGGCGCGTGCCCCACTCCGGCAGCCAGAAGCCGTTGTGCTCGACGTCGTACAGCACGCCGTCGACCGGCCAGGCCAGCCGTTTGCGCAGCTGCTCGGCGTTGCCGCAGCGCCAGTCCGGCCAGCGGTCGCCGATCGGGACGCCGGCGGACAGGAACGTGCGGTGGTCCGCGGCGAAGCGAAAACCGAACCGGCGCTCGACGTCGTCGAGCTCGGGTCCGGTCAGCCCGGGACGCACCGGTTCCCGGAGGTTCTCCTGCAGGTGCCGTGCCTCCTCGAAGGTGAGGGCGCCGGCCGGCTGGACGGGGGTCATGTCCCGAGCCTAAGCGGCGGCTCACCCCGCCGCGCGTCCTTTTCCGCCGTTTTGGCGGGGACCCCCCATGGGGTGAGTTTGTTCTCTCATCGGCTGAACTCCGGAACAGAGCGTGAACAGTTGTAGTTCACTCTTGCCGTGACTTCACCCCGACCGCAGGCCCGCGTCCGCGCCCCCGAGGTGCGCGGCGACGTCTGGCTGAACACCGGCGGCCGCCCGCTGACCCTCGCCGAGCTGCGCGGACGCATCGTCCTGCTGGACTTCTGGACCAGCGGCTGCATCAACTGCCTCCACGTGCTCGACGAACTGCGTCCGCTCGAAGCCCAGTTCGCGGACGTGCTCGTCACGATCGGCGTCCACTCGCCCAAGTTTCTGCACGAGGGCGAGCGCGCGTCGATCGAAGCCGCGGTCCGGCGCTACGAGGTGCACCACCCGGTGGTCAACGACCCGAAGATGGAGCTGTGGTCGCAGTACGCGGTCCGCGCGTGGCCGACGCTGGCGGTCGTCGACCCCGAGGGGTACGTCGTGCACGTCGCAGCGGGCGAAGGGCACGCGGAGGCGCTTCGCCGCGTCATCGCGGACCTCGTCGCGAAGCACGAAGCGAAGGGGACGCTTCGCCGCGGCGGCAGCCCGTACGTCCCGGTCGAGGAGCAGGCCGGCGAGCTGCGGTTCCCGAGCAAGGCCGTCGCCACGGCCGAAGGGCGCGTCCTCGTCGCGGACACCGGGCACCACTCCGTCGTCGAGTTCGCGTCGGACGGCGAGACGGTCATCCGGCGCTTCGGCAGCGGAGAGCGCGGTGGCCAGGACGGGCCGTTCGACATCGCGACCTTCACCGAACCGTCGGGCATCGCGCTGCTGCCCTACGACGTCGCCGAGCGTGCCGGGTACCACGCCGTCGTCGCCGACACGGCCGGTCACCGGCTGCGCGGCCTCGACCTGATCACCGGCGAGGTGACCACGGTCGCCGGCACCGGCGCGCAGTGGCGCACCGGACCGGACTCCGGCAAGGGCGTCGAGGTCGACCTCACGAGCCCGTGGGACGTCGCCTGGTACGGCCCGGCCGGCGGGATCGTCGTCGCGATGGCGGGCAACCACACGCTGAGCGTGTTCGACCCGATTTCCGGCACCATCCGCCGCTTCGCGGGCACGACCGTCGAAGGCCTCCGAGACGGCGACGTGAGCGAAGCGTTCTTCGCGCAGACGTCGGGCCTCGCCGCGGACGGCGACAAGCTGTGGCTCGCCGACGCGGAGACGTCGGCGCTGCGCTGGATCGAGCCCGACGGCGAGTCGTTCACCGTGCACACGGCGATCGGCGTCGACCTCTTCTCCTTCGGCCACACCGACGGCCCGGCCGACCAGGCGCTGCTGCAGCACCCGCTCGGCCTCGCCGTGTTGCCCGGCGACAAGATCGCGATCGCCGACACCTACAACGGCGCCGTGCGCCGCTTCGACGTCTTCACGCGCCAAGTGACCACGATCGCCACCGGGCTTTCGGAGCCGCAGGGCCTGCTGCTGCACGAAGGCGAGCTGCTGGTCGTCGAGTCGGCGGGCAACCGGATCGGCCCGCTGCCCGCGAGCGAGCCGAC
Source organism: Amycolatopsis sp. NPDC051106 (assembly GCF_040682775.1). Lineage (NCBI taxonomy): Bacteria > Bacillati > Actinomycetota > Actinomycetes > Pseudonocardiales > Pseudonocardiaceae > Amycolatopsis > Amycolatopsis sp. NPDC051106. Next base: position 161,036 of record NZ_JBFBBQ010000001.1, read on the forward strand.
GCTCGTCGCGGGGGACGCCCACGCGGTCCGCCGGCCGCCGACCGTGCTCGCCCCGGGCGAGATCGACTTTTCGGTGGTCTTCACGGCGCCGCCGGGCGAGAAGCTCGACGACCGCTTCGGCCCGTCGACGCGCCTGGAGATCAGCGCGTCGCCGCCCTCGTTGCTGGCCGACGGTGTCGGCACCGGCACCGATCTGACGCGCAAGATCCGGCTCGCCGAGGGGGTCACCGAGGGTGTGCTGCAGGTGGTCGCGCAGGCCGCGAGCTGCGACGACGGAGGTGAGCACCCCGCGTGCCGGATCACCCGGCAGGACTGGGGCGTGCCGGTGCGGCTGCGGGCGGACGGGGCGCGCGAGCTGAGCCTGGTCATGGCGGGGGAACCCGCCGAGTAGCATGCGAACCGTGTCTGACGGGGCGAAACTCGAGATCCAGATGCTGCACGACCGCGTACTCGTGCGGCTTTCCCCGGACGAGGGCGAGCGCCGCAGCAGCGGCGGCATCGTGATCCCGGCGACGGCGCAGGTCGCGCGCCGGCTCGCCTGGGGTGATGTACTGGGCGTCGGCAACAGTGTGCGGAACGTCAAGACGGGCGACCGCGTGCTCTTCAACCCGGAGGACCAGCTCGAGGTCGAGATCCGCGGCGAGGGGCACCTGGTGATGCGCGAACGCGACATCCACGCGGTGGCGACCGAGCGCACCGAGCACGGGACGGGGCTCTACCTCTAGGGCGGGGGCGTGGCAGACGACGAGGCGCGCGAGCGTGCCGAGGTGCGGGAGCTCGAGCCCGTGACCCCGGAGTGGCCTGCGGAAGACGAGCCCGCCGGTGTGGCCGCGCCCGCCGAGTTCGCGGCCGCGGAGTGGCCTGCTGCGATCGAACCCGCTGTGGAGCCGGAGCCGGAGCCGGCCGAGCTTGCGCTCGCCGAGTCGTCTCCCGCGGCCGATCCACTCGAGTCGCGTGCGGCCGCCGAGCCCGCCGAGTTTGCGACCGCGGAGTGGCCTGCCGCGGCTGAACCCGCTGTGGCGCCGGAGCCGGCCGAGCTTGCGCTCGCCGAGTCGCCAGTCGCGGCCGGTCCACCCGAGTCGCGTGTAGCCGCCGAGCCCGCCGACGAGGCCGCGCCCGCCGAGTCGTCTACCACTGTGGAGCCTGCCGAGCTTGCGACCGCGGAGTGGCCTGTTGCGGCTGAACCCGCTGTGGCGCCGGAGCCGGCCGAGCTTGCGCTCGCCGAGTCGCCAGTCGCGGCGGAGTCCGCTGCGGTGCCCGTCGAGCCTGAGCCCGCAGAGCCATCCGCCGTGGGCGAACCCGAACTCGCGGTGGCCGGTCCGCCCGCGGCGATCGACCCTGCCGCTGCGCCCGCCGGCACCACCGACCTCTTCGCCGACGACCTGCTCGGCGAACTCCTCGAAACCCCCGCTCCGCCCCCGGTCCCGGACACTCCCGCGCGGAAGCTCCGGACCGGCCTGGCCCGCACCATGATGTCCATCGGGATCGCGCTCGGGCTCTTCGTCATCCTCTACGCCATCGACCTCATCTCCAGCGCCGGCGATGTGCCGCGGGGCGTGACCGTCGCCGGGATCGATGTCGGCGGCCTGACCCATGCCGAAGCGGAAGCCAAGCTGCGCCAGGAACTCGAGCCGCGGCTGATCCGGCCCGTCGTCATCCACGGGGGTGATGTCCAGGCCGAGCTCGTGCCTTCGCGGTCCGGGCTCGGGCTCGACTGGCCGAACACCCTCGGGCTCGCCGGGCACCAGCCGCTGAGCCCGATCACGCGGGTCATGTCCTTCTTCAGCAGCCGCGAGGTCGGCGTCGCGACCCAGACCGATCCGAACCAGATCGGCCAGGCCGTGCGCGAACTCGCCGAGCGCAGGCTCGACCACCCGGCCACCGAAGGCTCGGTCGGGTTCATGGCGGTCCAGGGCAGCGACGGCAGTGTCACCCCCTATCCGATCCTGCCGCGGCAGGGCCAGCAGCTGACCGACCTCGCCGGCGCCGTGCACGCCGTCACCGACCACTGGCTCGACCCCGGCGGCGTCAAGCTCGGCATGGCGATCACGCCCGTGAAGGCGACCGCGGCCGGAGTGCAGGCCGCCTACCAGCAGATCGTCGTGCCCGCCGTCGCGAAGCCGGTCGTGGTGCACGGCCAGGGCAAGGACGTTCCGCTCACGCCCGCCACGATCGCGTCCTCGTTCCAGTTCGCGGCGGTCGAGGGCGGGGCCGTCGAGGTCCGCATCGACCAGGGCAAGCTGCAGGCCGCCCTGAAGGACGGGCTCGCGAGCACCGAGACCGACGGCAAGGACGCCCAGATCGTCTTCACCGGCGACCAACCGGCCGTCGACCCGTCCGAGGACGCCCGGAAGATCAACTGGGAGAAGACCTTCCTGCCGCTCATCGACGTGCTCAAGAAGACCGGCGGCCGGGACCTGCCCGTCGTCTACAGCGCGTCGAAGCCCGGCGTGACCACCGATGCCGCCGGCGCGCTCGGCATCAAGGAGGTCGTCGGCGAGTTCACCACCGGCGGCCTGGCCGGCCCGGCCGCGACGAACAACCGCACGCTCGCCGCCCGCGTGTCCGGCACGATCGTCAAGCCCGGCGAGACGTTCAGCCTCGGCGCCCGCTCCGGCCCGCGCACCGCCGACAACGGCTACGTGCCCGCCCCGGCCGATGAAGACGGCACCGGCGCGATCGTCGTCGCCGGTGGCGTCTCGCAGCTCGCGTCCACTTTGTACAACGCGGGCTACCTCGCCGGCCTGACCGACGGTGGCCACCTCGAGCACGACCACTACCTCGACCGCTATCCCGCCGGCCGCGACGCCAAGGCCGTCAACGCCGACGGCAGCCCCGTCGAGCTCAAGCTGACCAACGACTCGCCGACCGGGATCGCCATTCAGGCCACGGTTTCCGGCGACTCCGTGACGGTCCGCATCTGGGGCACCCGCCACTACCGCGTCGAGGGCCAGACCGGCGCCCAGACGCCCGGCGACCCGCCACCGGTCCAGTTCGGCGGCGGCAGCACCGGCAGCCCTTGCCAGCCGTCGATCGGCACGCCCGGCTTCAGCGTCACCGACACCCGCGTGCTCTACGACGTCGCGAGCGGTGCCGAAGTCCGCCGGACGTCGCACACCGCGACCTACGGCCCGCGCCCGACCATCCTCTGTTGAGTTGTCAGCGAAGGACCATGCACCCCGCCTCCTCGAAGTCGCGCAGCCACGCCGGCTCCCGGAAGTGCTTGTTCCACCGCAGATCCAGCTTGTCCAGTTTGGACAGCCGGGCGAGCGAGGGAGGAAGGGAGACCAGCAGGTTCTCCCGCAGGTCGAGCTGACGCAGCTCGCTCAGCGACCCGATCGACTCCGGCAGCGCCGTCAACCGGTTGCCCCGCAGGTGCAGCTCCCGCAACGCACCGAGCGTGCCGATCGACTCCGGCAGCGCGGTCAACGCGTTGCGGTACAACCGGAGTTCCCGCAGCGAAGAGAACCCGGACAGATCAGCCGGCAACGCGGTGAGCCGGTTGTCCGTGCACCCCAGGTACTTCAGCGCACCCAGGCGGCACCACGCCGACGGGAACGCCGTCAGCCGGTTGTCGCTGACGTACAGGTACTCGGTGAGCCCGGCCAGCTCACCCAGCTCGTCCGGCAGCGAGCCGAACCGGTTGTGCGCCAGATCGAGCGTGTGCACCGACTTCAGCGCCGAGATGCCCGGTGGCAGCGAGGAAAGCCGGTTCACCGCGAGGTTGAGCACCTCCAGCTCGGTCTGCTCCCACAGCGAAGCGGGCACCGACGAGAGCTCGTTCGCGTAGAGGTCCAGCCGGGTGAGACCGGGCGGCAACACCGGGAACTCGGTCAGCCCCCGGCTGCTCAGGTCGAGTGACGTCATGACGACCTCCGCGTCGCGGGCAGCAACGCCCAAGTGGCGGCATCGTCCGGAGTGGACACCTGGACGCGCAGGCCCGGCACCTCCGACACCGCCAGCTCGGTCAGCCGGAAGGTCATCCGCCCCGCCCGCGGGTGGTGCAGCCGCCGCAGCCGCGCCCGCGGTTCGGCCACCTCGTGCCGCTCCCACAGCTCGACGAACTCGGGACTCAGTGCCGACAGCCGCCGGATGTCCTCTTCCCAGCCCGGATCCCCGACGTGCCTGCCGTACTCGGCCCGCATCCGCGCGACCATGTGCGGCACCTCCTCGTCGTAGTTGAGCAGGAACGCCCGCGCGTTCGGCTCGGTCACGCAGCACCACAGCAGGTTCTTGTGCAGGCACGGCATGCTGTGCCACTCCCAGAACAGCTCCTCCTGCGCCGCGTTCGACGCCAGCACGTCGAACCGGCCGTTGACCACCGTGGCGGGCACCGGATCCAGCGCGCGCAGCACCTCGCGCACCGCCTCCGGCACCACTTCGGCCGACGGCGGCAGCCGCGACGGGGTCAGCTCCGCCAGCCGGTACAGGTGCTCCCGCTCCGGGTGGTCCATCCGCAGCGTGCGCGCCACCGCGTCGAGCACCTGCGCGCTCGCGTTGATCGGCCGCCCCTGCTCCAGCCACGTGTACCAGGTGACGCCGACGCCGGCGAGCAGCGCCACCTCCTCGCGGCGCAACCCGCTGAGCCGACGGCGCGGGCCGGGCGCGAGCCCGACCTCCTCCGGGCCGATCCGCGCCCGGCACGCCTTGAGGAACCCGCCGAGTTCCTCTCGGCGGCCCGCTCGAACCTGTGTCCGGGTCATGCGGACATGGTGCCGGAGGGGTACGACAGTTTCAGAAGGTTCAGCAGGCGAAGCAGGTGCTGGGAGTACCAGCATCCCCAGGCTCTCTCCGCGGGCGAGCCACGAGGCCCAAGGTCAGCGGCATGACACTGACCACTCCTGCCCCGGCCTCGGACCGGGCCGCCCGGCCGGACCGGCGGCCGTGGTTCATGCTGGCCGTCCTGCTGCTCGGCCAGTTCATGGCGCTGCTCGACGTCACCGTCGTGAACGTCGCCATGACCGACATCCGCACCGACCTGAACGCGTCCGGCGCCGCACTGCAGCTGGTCGTTTCCGGCTACACCGTGGGCTACGCGATGCTGCTGATCACCGGCGCCCGGCTGGGTGAGCTGTTCGGCCGGCGCCGGCTGTTCGTCACCGGCGTCATCACCTTCACCGTGTGCTCGGCGCTCTGCGGCCTGGCGCCGGACGCACCCGTCCTCGTCGTCGCGCGGATCGCCCAGGGCGCCGGGGCCGCGTTGATGATGCCGCAGGTCATCAGCGTCATCCAGGCGCAGTTCACCGGGGCCGCGCGGGCGAAAGCGCTCAGCGCGTACACCGCGGTCATCTCCGTCGCGTTCGTGGCGGGTCAGGTGCTCGGCGGCGTCCTCGTCGGCGCGGACCTGTTCGGGGCGGGCTGGCGGCCGGTCTTCCTGGTGAACGTCCCGATCGGCGTCCTCGTGGCCGTGCTCGCCGTCAAGCTGGTGCGCGGCGGTGCCGCGAAGGCGGGCCGGCGGCTCGACCTCGCCGGACTCGCGATCGCCGTGCCGGCGGTGGTGCTCGTCGTGCTGCCGCTGGTCCTCGGGCACGAAACCGGCTGGCCCGGGTGGGCGTTCGGCTCGATCGCCCTCGGCGCGCTGCTGGCCGCGCTCTTCGTCGTCGTGGAACGCCGCGTGCGCGATCCGCTCGTCGACCTCGCCGTGCTCAAGATCCGTGGGGTCGCGCCAGGCCTGGCCACGCTCGGGGCCGGAGTCGCGTCCTACGGCGGATTCCTCTTCTGCGTGGCACTGCACCTGCAGTCGGGCCTCGGCAAGACGGCGCTGGCCGCCGGCTTGGCGATGGCGCCGGGCGGGGTCGTCTTCGGCCTGTGCGGGTTCTTCTGGAACAGGCTGCCGCGGCGGGTGCACGCTTGGCTGACCCCGTGCGGTTACATCGGATCCGCGATCGCCTACGTGCTGCTCGGGCTGGGCCGGGACGGCGGCACGCTCTTCTTCGTGGCCCTGCTGCTCTTCGGCGTGTCGATGGGACCCGCGTTCGGCTCCCTGATGGTGAACGCGCTGACGCACGTCCCGCTCGAGCGCGCGGCGGACGTCAGCGGCCTGCTGACCACCACGTTGCAGCTGGGCCAGGTCATCGGCGTGGCCACGTTCGGCAGCCTGTTCCTGACCCTCGCCGCGACGTCGTCCGCGCACGCCCTCACCACGACGATGGCCTGCGCCGCCGCGCTGCTGCTCGCCGGCGCAGGCCTGGCCGTCAGGCGGTAGTGCGGCTGCCGCCCTTGACCTTGGCGTAGATCGCCGAGGCCGCGATGACCCCGACGACGGCGGCGACGATCTGGAAGATGTGCCGGATCCAGTCGATGCCGGCGGTGTCCTTGACGCCGAACACGCCGGCGAGCCAGTTGCCGATGAACGCGGCCACGATGCCGACGACGATGGTCAGCCAGATCGGGATCTTCTGGTCGCCCGGCGCGAACAGCCGGCCGAGCACGCCCAGGATCAGGCCCACGATGATCGTCGAGATGATGCCCCAAAGTCCGCCGAGCACGGCTGCCTCCTCGGATAGCGCGATAAGCGCCACGGTGGCACCGATCCCGGCGCATCGCCCGCGCAGACCCCCGATGGAGTGACCACGAAAAAGATCCGGCCCGGCTCGCCCGCGAGGGCGAACCGGGCCGGATCGGCCTGGGAAGGGGCTACCTCGTCACGCCTCGGCGTCCGTAGGCGGCGGCGGCGATGCTCACCCCGATCGCGGCCAGGACGACCTGCGTCAGGATTTCCAGCCAGTCGATGCCGTTCGTGTCGGCGTAGCCGAGCCCGCGGGCGATCGCCGTGCCGATGAAGGCGGCGATGATACCGATCAGGATGGTCAGCCAGATCGGGATGCCCTGCTTGCCGGGCGCGACCAGCCGGCCCAGAACACCGATGATCAGCCCGACGATGATGGCGCTGACGATGCCGGCGACAGTCATCACTTTCTCCTCTCAAGGATCCGCGGACCCGGCCACTCGGGTCCGTCGGACTCGGTGAGCGGAGTGCCCGCGCCGTCCGGCCCTGAAACACGAAAAGGGCCCTCCTCACGCGAGGAGGGCCCTTTCGTGACCAATCAGAAGGCGGCTTCGTCGAGCTCCATCAGCGCGTTGTCGGCGGCCTCGACGATGGCGCGGCGGGCGGTCAGCTCCGGCAGCACCTGCTTCGAGAAGAACGAGGCCACGGCGATCTTGCCCTCGTAGAACGGGACGTCCTTGGCGGACGCGCCCGCGTCGAGCTTCGCGATGGCGACCTCGGCGTGCTTGAGCAGCTGCCAGCCGATGAGCAGGTCGCCGACCGACATCAGCAGGCGGACCGTGTGCTGGCCGACCTTGTTGATGTTCTGCGGGTCTTCCTGCGACGCGGTCAGGTAGCCGATCAGCGAGCCCAGCATGCCCTGGGTGTCCTCGAGGGCCTGCTTGAGCAGCCCGCGCTCGTTCTTGAGCCGGCCGTTGCCCGCCTCGGACTCGATGAACTTGGTGATCTCACCGGCGACGAAGGCCAGCGACTGACCCTTGTCGCGGACGATCTTCCGGAAGAAGAAGTCCAGCGACTGGATGGCCGTGGTGCCCTCGTAGAGCGAGTCGATCTTGGCGTCGCGGATGTACTGCTCGATCGGGTAGTCCTGCAGGAAGCCGGACCCGCCCAGCGTCTGCAGCGACTGCACGAGCTGCTCGGTGGCGCGCTCGGAGCCGACACCCTTGACGATCGGCAGCAGCAGGTCGTTGACGCCGTGCGCGACCTTCTGGTCACCCTCGCCGGTCCACAGCTGGTCCTGGAACGACGCCGTGTACAGGTAGACCGCACGGAGGCCCTCGGCGTACGCCTTCTGGAGCATCAGCGAGCGGCGGACGTCGGGGTGGTGCGTGATGGTGACGCGCGGGGCGGCCTTGTTCAGCATGTTCGGCAGGTCGGCACCCTGGACGCGCTCCTTGGCGTACTCGAGCGCGTTGAGGTAACCGGTCGACAGCGTCGCGATGGCCTTGGTGCCGACCATCATCCGGGCGTACTCGATGACCTGGAACATCTGCGCGATGCCGTCGTGGACCTCGCCGAGCAGCCAGCCCTTGGCCGGGGTGCCGTGCTGGCCGAAGGTCAGCTCGCACGTCGTCGAGGCCTTGATGCCCATTTTGTGCTCGACGTTCGTGACGAAGGCGCCGTTGCGCTCGCCCAGCTCACCGGTCTTCGAGTCGAAGTGGAACTTCGGCACGAGGAACAGCGACAGGCCCTTGGTGCCCGGCTTGGTCTCGATGCCGGGACCCTCGGGGCGCGCCAGCACGAGGTGCATGATGTTTTCGCTCATGTCGTGCTCGGCCGAGGTGATGAACCGCTTCACGCCGTCGATGTGCCAGGAGCCGTCCTCCTGCTTGGTGGCCTTGGTGCGGCCCGCGCCGACGTCGGAGCCGGCGTCCGGCTCGGTCAGCACCATCGTGGCGCCCCAGGCCCGGTCGATCATGAGCTGGGCCCAGTGCTTCTGCTCTTCGGTGCCGTTCTTGTTCACGATCATGGCGAAGTTCGGGCCCGCCAGGTACATGAACAGCGGGGCGTTCGCGCCGAGGATGAGCTCGGACGCGGCCCACTGCACGGTCGGGGGCAGGCCGAAGCCGCCGAGGTCGTTGGTGAGGCCGAGCCGCCACCATTCGCCGTCGAGGAGCTGCTTGTAGCTCTTCTTGAACGACTCGGGGATCTTCACACTGAAGGTCTTCGGGTCGTACACGGGCGGGTTGCGGTCGGCGTCGGCGAAGGACTCGGCGAGCGGCCCGGTCGCGAGCTTGTTCAGCTCGGACAGCACCCCGCGGGCGGTCTCCTCGTCGGACTCGGCGAGCACACCCTTGCCCAGGCGTTCCTGGACGCCGAGCACCTCGAAGAGGTTGAACTCCAGGTCTCGGACGTTGCTCTTGTAGTGGCCCATGTCGTCACTCCAATGTGTTCGGCTCCCCGGCCGGGCACATGTTCGCCTTACTCGCCGGTAACTTCAGGATATTACCTGCGGGTAACTGGAGCAAGCAGATCCGCACTTCCGGGTGCGGAAATCCGGGCCTTTTGAGGGGTCAGCGCTGCCCGGGAAGCGCTGTTGTGTCGGCAGTCACCGGCACGTGGCCGTCCTCCGCCCGCGCGACCAGTATCCCGCCGCGGAACGCGATCGTCACGGCGTGCGTCCGGTCCCGCGCGGACAGCTTGCGCAGGATGCTCTTGACGTGGGTCCGGACCGTCTCGACGGACAGGAACAGCAGTTTCGCGATCGCCGAGTTCTCGAGCCCTTCGGCGACGAGCTGGAGCACCTGGTACTCGCGGCGGGACAGCGGCATCCCGCCGCGCGGCCCCGGCGGGCTCTCGGAGGCGAGATCGCCCTTCGGCACCGTGGACCGCTTCGGCCGGACGGTGAGCGCGGCCAGTCCGGGGTCGATGTACCGGCGCTCGGTGTGCGCCCGCCGGATCGCTTCGGCTAGCCGTCGCGAGTCGATCGATCGCGGCACGATCGCGTGCGCGCCCGCGGCGATCGCGGCCGCGAGGTACTGCTGCGTGCGGTTCGTGTCCCGGATGAGCGTGACGATGATCAGCGCCGGGTCGCCGGCGTTGAGCAGCTTCGTCAGGTGGCAGTTCGGGTCGAGCGCCGAGTCGAGCACGACGACGTCCGGCTTGACCTGCTCGCACAGCTGCAGCGCGGCGTGGTGGCTGGCCGCCTGGCCCGCCCAGTGCAGCCCCTGGCTGCGGTGGACGAGCGCGCCGAGGCCGTCGCGGAAGATCGGGACCGGGTCGACCACCGCCACGCCGAGACTTCGCCCGCCGGGTCCGGTCGGCCCGATCGGCCTTCGGGTGGGCTCGATGCCGTGCATCGTGGGCCTCCGTCTCCTGCGCCGTCGCTCCTGGGACGCCGGACGCGCCCCCTCGGTTCACGCGTCCGGCACCGTCCGGTCTCCCCTGCCGGGACCGGCCAAAAGTGACTCCTCCTGCTTGGTACGAGTCGCGATTGCGCAGCTCATGACGCCATCTCCCCCTCATGGCCTAATCGCCCGGTCACAGCAAACTCTGGGTAGAAAACCTTCCGGGGAAGGGGGCTCGACCGGGCCGGAAAGGACCTGATGGGGCGGTTGGCGCTACTGAGGGTGGCTCGCCCCTTGTTCAACGATTTCGACGATCTCGGGATGCGGCCCGCAGCTCCGCGAACTCCGCCGCGAGCCCGGCCGGCGTCCAGTGCGCGTTGAGGCCGCTCGGGTTCGGCAGCACCCACACGCGGGTGTCGCCGATCCGGTGCTCCTGCTGCCCGACGCGCGCCTTCGGGAAGCCGAACGCGGTCCGGTAGGCGGTGATCCCGACGACGGCCAGCCACCGCGGCCGGTACTCGAGCACCTTGGCTTCCAGCAGCTTCCCGCCCTCGCGGAACTCGTCGTCGGTGAGCTCGTCAGCGCGGGCGGTGGTCCGGGCGACGACGTTCGTGATGCCGAGCTTGAGGTCGAGCAGCTGGTCCTGTTCGTCGGGCTGGTATCGCCTCGGCGTGAACCCGCCGGCGTGGAGGGCGGGCCAGAAGCGGTTGCCGGGGCGGGCGAAGTGCTGCTTCAGCGCGCCCGAGTAAAGGCCGGGGTTGATGCCGCAGAACAGGACGTCGAGGCCGGGTGCGATGACGTCCGGGATGGTCGTGTTGTGCGCGGCGGCCAGCTGGTCCTTCGTGGGTCGGGTGCTCACCCGTCCAGTCTCCGGCACACGACCCGAGCGTGACCCGTCGCTGGGGGTAGCGAATTCACCACGGACCTGCGTAACCTGTTGTGATCTCCCGCACAGCGCCGTACCGAGGAGGATTTCGTGCAGCTTCCGATCGTCCTCGGGCTGGTCGCGCTGGTCTTGGCCGTCGCCGCCCTCGTTGTCGTTCTCGAGGACCGGCGGGCCGCCAAGCGGGCCGCCCTGCAGCGGAAGGCGCGGTTAGCGCGTCTCGGCGAGGTGGACCCGCTCGCGCCGGGCCGGCTGCACGCCGACCGGTGAACGCAGGACCGCCAGCAGCAGCGCGCCGAACACCCAGCCGACTCCCGCGCCGAACGTGTTGTTCATGAGGTCGTCCACGTCGAAGATGCGGTAGACGTACGGCGCCGTCCCGAAGTTCGCCGTGACCTGCGTGAACTCGATGAGCAGGGACACCGCGAAGCCGATCAGGACCGTGCCGGTCAGGCCGCGGTGCCACAGGATCCTGGCGAACACCCCCAGCGGGACGAACAGCAGCACGTTCATGCAGGCCTGCTGGAACGTCTGCGTCATGAACCACTGCGACAGCGGCTCGCCGTGCTTCAGCAGCTCCGTGTGGATGTCGGTGATCCACTGGAACGGGTGCAGCTGCACCGTCTGGCTCAGCCGGCGCGCGCCGGGGCCGGGCAGCGGCAGGAAGACGACCGCCAGGGTCATGCAGCCGTACAGCAGCACCGCGCCGGTCGTCACGATGCCGCGCAGGCGCAGGCCGCCGTGCCGGGCCAGCTGCGTGATCAGCTGCGGAACCAGCACGACGGTCCACAGCGCCAGGAAGCCGATGAGTCCGTACTGCAGGGCGGTGACCTGTGCGTTCGTCATGCCACCGACGTTATGGATCATGACCCGGGAGCCGCTTCGGTCGAAGGGCCGGACCCCATCGGCCACTCGGCTGACCGCCTCGAGCCGATCGGTCAGTCGTCCTCGCGGTCCTCGGAGCGCTCGGCCCGCCACGCGCTGAACACCGTGCCCCCGATCATCAGCACGACGACGGCCAGCACCACGAGGACGACCTCGATGCCCATGCTTCCCCCCCGTTGCCGGAACGCTCGGCTCATCGCGCCCGGGTTAATGGGTGTTACCGAACCTTCGGTGCGTGCGAACCTGCCCGGATGGTCCACGTGCGACGGCTGGTTCCCGACGACGTCCCCGTGCTGCGCGAAATCCGGCTCCGCGCGCTCGCGGACACGCCCGAGAACTTCGGCTCGCTCGTCGCGGCCGAACGCGCCAAGCCCGACGACGACTGGCGGGCGTGGCTCCGCGACCGCGCCTGGTTCGCCGCGTTCGACGGAGACACCGCCGTCGCGCTCGTCTGCGGCTGGCCGGAAGAACCGGAGTGGCTGGTCTTCTCGATGTGGGTTGCGCCACAGGCGCGGGGCCGCGGGCTGGCCGCCGACCTCATCCACGCCGTCCGCCGAGCGGCCGAGGAAGCGGGCGCGGAAGCCATCGGTCTGCACGTCTTCGAAGGAAACGACCGCGCGCGACGCGTCTACGAGCGGCTCGGCTTCGTCCTCACCGGCGAGTCCGAAGTCATAGCCGGAAAAGGGAGACGTAACCGGATGCGGCTTGCGCTGAACCGGGAATGACCACGACGCTCGGCACGTCGAAGTCTTGTGGGGGCGACGAAAGGGAACGCTCATGGCACCGGTCCGGGTCGGCATCGTCGGGCTCAGCGCGAACGGCGGCTGGGCCGCCACCGCGCACGTGCCCGCGCTGGCCGCGGTGGACGGCTACGAGCTCCGCGCCCTGAGCGGGAGCAGCGCCGAGTCGGCGCGGGTGGCCGGGGAGAAGTACGGCGTGCCGCTGACCTTCGGCGACGCCGGGGAGCTCGCGCGGCACCCGGAGGTCGACCTGGTCGTCGTCGCGGTGAAGGTGAGTGAGCACCGGGCGCTGATCGAGCCCGCGCTGGCCGCGGGCAAGCAGGTGCTGAGCGAGTGGCCGCTCGGCGTGAGCCTGGCCGAAACCGAGGCGCTGGCCGAAGCGGCGAAGGACGCCAAGACGGCGGTCGGCCTGCAGGGGCGGTCCGCGCCCGCGTTGCGCTACCTGCGTGACCTCATCAAGGACGGGTACGTCGGCCGCGTGCTCTCGACGTCGTTGATCGGCTCGGGGGGCAACTGGGGTCCGGCGGTCCGGGCCGGGCGCGGCTACCAGCTGCACCCCGAAGGCGGGGCGACCATGCTGACGATCCCGTTCGCGCACACCGTCGACGCGTTCGACATGGTGCTCGGCCGGTTCTCCGAACTGTCGGCGACGGTGGCGACCGTCCGGCCGCGGGTGCGCGACGAGGTCACCGGCGACTCGGTCCCGATGACCGCGCCGGACCAGATCGCCGTCGGTGGCGTGCTGAACAGCGGCGCCGTCGCGTCGCTGCACCTGCGCGGCGGGTCCTCGCCCGCCACGGACTTCCACTGGGAGATCAACGGCACCGAGGGCACGCTCGTCGTCGACGCCGCGGACCCGCTGTTCTGGATCGCGAAGGTGACCTTGCGCGGCAGCCGGACCGGCACGCTGGAGAAGCTCACCGTCCCCGCTCGGTACGAACTGCCGCAGCTGGCCGGGCGGGCCGCCGAGCCGTCGTACAACGTCGCGCACGCCTACGCGCGCCACCTCAAGGGCGACCTGCCGGACTTCGCGCACGCGCTGCGCGTGCACCGGGTTCTGGACGCCGTCCAGTGGTCGGCCGACGCCGGGAAGCGGGTTCACCTGGACGCCGAGTAACTGTTACCGACGGTAGTAGCTTTTCTCTCGGCCCGGACTTACTCTCGGGTAATGGACGACGTTGTCTACGACCGTGAGGGCCAGGGCGCGCCACTGGTGCTGATCCACGGCATCGGCCACCGCCGTCAGGCGTGGGCGCCGGTGTTTCCGCTGCTCACGCCGCATCGCGACGTCATCGCCGTGGACCTGCCGGGCTTCGGTGAGTCGCCCGAGCCGGCCGGCGGGTACGGCGTCGAGCCCGCGCTGGTGATGTTCAAGGAGCTCTTCACCGAGCTGGGTCTCAACCGCCCGCACGTCGCGGGGAACTCGCTCGGCGGGCTGCTGTCGCTGGCGCTCGGCCAGGCCGGGCTGGTCCGCAGCGTCACGGCGTTGTCGCCGGCCGGGCTGTGGAACCGGACGCAGAAGATGTACGCGATCGCCACGCTCAAGGCCCACCGCGCGCTCGCGCAGCGCACGCCACCGCACGTCGTGCGTCGCATCGCCGCGACGGCGGCCGGACGCAAGGCGCTGACCGGGATGATCGTCGGGAAGCCGGGGCTGCTGACGCCGGACGACGTCGTCGGGGACGCCCACGCGCTCGCGACCGCCCCGGGCTTCGAGCCGACCGCCGCCCAGTCGCGCGGGGACTTCCGCTTCACCGGGCCGGTCACCGGCGTCCCGGTGACCATCGCCTGGGCCGAGCACGACCGCATCCTCGCCCGGCCGCGCGTCGCCGACCTGCGGAAGGTCGCGCCCGAAGGGACGTTCCGGCTGCTGCCCGGCTGCGGGCACGTGCCGATGAACGACGACCCGGCGCTCGTCGCGCGCGTGCTGCTCCAGGGAAGCCGTTAGGTGACATTCGCTTTACGTCCGTCTTTTGACCCTGGTAGCCGACTGCCCAGCGAGGCAGAATCCTCCGCCGTGCGCCCGTTAGGGGACTTGGGCGCGAATCGGAGGAAACACGCATGAGGCTTTCAACCCGGCTCGTGGTGCTCGCCGCGGCCGCGCTGGCGACGACGGCGGTGACCACCGCACCCGCGTCCGCGGGCCAGCGCCCGGACCCCACCACCGACGTCCGGATCATCACGTTCAACGACTTCCACGGGAACCTGGAGCCGCCGTCCGGCTCCAGCGGCCGGGTCACGCAGTCCGACGGGACCACTGTGGACGCCGGCGGTGCCGCTTACCTGGCGACGCACGTGAAGCAGCTGCGCTCGCAGGTGCGCAACTCGCTCGTGCTGTCGGCCGGGGACAACGTCGGCGCGTCGCCGGTGATCTCCGCGCTGTTCCACGACGAGCCGACCATCGACTTCCTGAACCAGCTCGGCGTCGGCGCGTCCGTCGTCGGCAACCACGAGTTCGACGAGGGCTACAAGGAACTGCAGCGCATGCAGTTCGGCGGCTGCCACCCGACCGACGGTTGCCAGTTCGACAAGAAGTTCAAGGGTGCGGACTTCCCCTTCCTCGGGTCCAATGTGTACTTCACCAACGGGCTGCCCGCGCTGTTGCCGTTCACCGTCAAGTTCGAAGGCGGCGTCCCGATCGGTGTCATCGGCGCGACGCTGAAGGACCTGCCGACCGTCGTCACGCCGGAAGCCATCAAGGGTCTCAAGTTCGGCGACGAGGTCGAGGCGATCAACCGCACCGCGAACCTGCTCGACTTCCTCGGCGTCAAGTCCCAGGTCGTGCTGCTGCACCAGGGCGACAACACCGAGGCGACCGGCCCGAACGACTGCAAGACCCTGCCCGGCCCGGCCACCGCGATCGCGAAGGCCGTGACGCCGAAGGTCGACGCGATCTTCACCGGCCACAGCCACCAGCAGTACAACTGCGTCATCAACGACCCGGCCGGCCAGCCGCGCACGGTCATCCAGGGTTCGTCGTTCGGCCGCCTGCTTTCCGTGGTGGACCTGAAGATCAACCTCAAGACGCGGGACGTCGTCCGGTCGCAGACCCAGGCGCACAACGAGATCGTCACCCGCACGGTCACGCCGGACCCGGCCGTGGCGGCGCTCGTCGCCGACGCCAAGACCAAGGCGGCGCCGATCGCGAACAAGCAGGTCGGCACCATCACCGCGGACCTGCCGGCGGCGGGCAACGCGGCCGGTGAGTCCTCGCTCGGTGACGTCATCGCCGACGCGCAGCTCGCCGGCACGCAGGCGAACAACGCGGTCATCGCGATCACCAACCCGGGCGGCATCCGCGCCGACCTGACGTACAAGTCGTCCGCGAACGGCGAAGGCGACGGCGTCGTGACCTACGGCGAGGCCTTCACCGTCCAGCCGTTCGCGAACATCATGCAGACGATCACGCTGACCGGCGCGAACCTGAAGAACGTGCTGGAACAGCAGTGGCAGGGCACGACCACGCGCATCCTGCAGATCTCGAGCTCGCTGCACTACAGCTACTCGGCGTCCGCGCCGCAGGGCTCGCGGGTCTCGAACATCACGGTGAACGGCACGCCGGTCGACCCGGCGGCGACGTTCCGCGTGTCGGTGAACAACTTCCTCGCCGCCGGCGGGGACGGCTTCACCGAGTTCACCAAGGGCACGAACCTGGCCGGCGGGCCGGTCGACCTGGACGCGTTCATCGCGTACCTGGGCGCCCACCCGAACCTGGCGCCGCCCGCGGCGGACCGGATCACGCGGCTGCCGTAGTCCGCTTTTTCCAAGACAGCGGGTCGACAATGGACCCATGACGACTTGGGAAGACGTCGTACGCCTGGCCTCGGATCTACCCGAGGTCGAGGCGTCGACCTGGTACCGCACGCCCGCGCTCAAGGTGGCGGGCAAGGGGTTCGCGCGGCTGCGGACCGAGGCCGAAGGCGGCTTGGTCGTGCTGTGCGGGCTCGACGAGAAGGCCGCGTTGCTGGACTCCGGCGACGCGGCCTTCTTCACGACACCGCACTACGACGGGCACGGCATGGTCATCGTCGACCTGGAGCGCGTGGCCGTCGATCAGCTGCGCGAGCTGCTCGAAGAGGCGTGGCGGCTGCGGGCGCCCCGCCGGCTCACCACTTGAGCTCGCCCTTGAGCATGCTCATCAGGATCATGTCGTGGCGCTCGCCGTCGGCCGCGACGAACGCCTCGCGGTGGCGGCCGTCTTCGGAGAACCCCACCTTGCGGTAGACGTGCCGCGCGCGCTCGTTCTCGGCGACCACCCAGAGCGTGATCATGTGCAGCCGCATGGAGTTGAAGCCGTAGCGGCACATCAGGCGCAGCGCCTCGGTGCCGTAGCCGCCGCCGTTGCGGTACTCGGGGTCGCCGATGTAGATGTCCAGCTCGGCGTTGCCGACCTCGGGTTCGGCGTCCCGCAGGTCGACGATGCCGATGAGCTTGCCGTCGGCCTCGATGCCCAGCACGACCAGTTCGTAGCTGTTGACCGGGCGTTCCTCGGCGCGTTTGCGGATCTGCGCGAGCGACCGCGGGTGGCTGTTGGTCATCCAGCGGCCGACCTCGGGATCGTGGATCCACGCGTGGATCTTTTCGGCGTCCTCCGGTTCGAGCGCACGCAGCCGGACGAGCTTCCCCTCGAGCATGGCTCCCCCTAGTCCCGCTTCAGCAGCAGGAAGTCGTGGACGTTCAGCAGGCCGAGGAACTGCCGCACGGGCGTGGGCATCGCTCGGCGCGACTCATCATGCACGAGCTCGGGCGAATGCACGCGGTAATTACGCCGCCGGGTGACCACGGTGCAACTCTCCGCGGCCAGCACGTTCTTGACCCAGTCGGTGTCGGGGCCATAGGTGAGCGCGACGACGAAGCCGTCGTCCGTGCGGAAGACGTTCAGCGGCGTGCGGTACTCCTTGCCGGACTTGCGTCCTTTGTGGACCAGCAGGCCGAAGCCCGGCGCCCAGTTCACGACGTACTTGTTGATCCGGTTGGTCACCACGCGGTTGAAGCGGGCGAGTCCCTTGGGCAGTACCATGCCGGGATAATATCAACGCTTGATGAATTGATCGAGGGGCCGACCCCCGCTTCCCGGCCGGAGGTCGCCCGATGGTGGGATATGGCGCATGTCGACCGAATGGCCGCTGCGCCAGGACCCGGAAGCACCGGTGATCATCGCCCTGGCCCTGGTGAACGACCCGGACGCGCTGGGCTTCGTCGTGCTCGACGACGAGGACGACTGGTTCATCAGCGACGGCACCGAGCTGTCCGACGACGTGCTCGTCAACCGCGAGAGCTTCGGCAAGCTGTCGGTGCGCGAGGCGCTCGAGCTGCTCCCGCAGCTGGCCGCGCTGGCCGGGCTGCCGACGGGGATGGCCGCCGACTGGGACCCCGAGCGCCGCACGTGGCTGCTGTCGTCGGTGGCCGGCTCGGACGACGAAGACGAGGACGTCCGGCTGCTTTCCCAGCGCCGCGCGGCCTGGGAGTTCGAAGGCTCGCCGGACGACGAAGCCCAGATCAGCACCGGCCTCACCGAGATCCCGGCCGGCTGGCAGCAGCCGGTGCGCGCGGTCCGCCAGGTCGTGCGCGAGCAGGACGGCACCTGGCTGTTCGTCGGCTTCGAGGTGCCCGAGGCGGAGGACTTCGAGGTCGAGGGCCTGGAGCTGGAGCACGTCGCGAACCTGTACCCGGACGTCCGGACCGTGCTCAAGGCGGCGCCGGGCCAGGTCTACGACCGCGCGACCCCGGACTCCGAGTGGGAGCTCGTCGAGGGCTGAGAAAAAAGTCCGGCGCGGTTGTCCCGGGGACGTCCGCGCCGTTCGTCCTTACAGTGAAAGCCGGCGATCGGCGCCGGTCAGGATCCTGTGAGGAGCAGCCATGCCCAAGTACGCCGCGATCATCTACGCCTCCGACGTCGACCCGACCACGCCCGAGGCCACGGACATGATGAAGGACTACGACGAGTTCGGCGCGGCGGCGCAGGCCGTCATCCGCGGCGGCGCGGCGCTGTACCCGACGGCCACCGCGACGACGGTCCGCGTCACCGGCGGCAAGGGCGGCGACATCGTCACCAGCGACGGCCCGTACGCGGAGACGAAGGAAGCCCTCACCGGCTTCTACCTGATCGAGTGCGCCGACCTCGACGAAGCCGTCAAGGTCGCGGCGCAGATCCCCGGCGCCTGGGACGGCGCGATCGAGGTCCGGCCGGTCGTCGACTTCGGCAAGTGACGCACGCCGGGGACGCGGTCGCGCGGCTGGTCCGGGACGAGGGCACCCGGGTACTGGCCACGCTGGTCCGCGTCACCGGCAGCGTCGACCTGGCCGAAGACGCCGTTCAGGACGCCGTCGTGCGCGCGCTGGAGACGTGGCCGCGCGACGGCGTCCCGGACAACCCGCGCGGCTGGCTCCTGGTGGCGGCCCGCCGCCGCGCGGTGGACGTCGTCCGCCGCGAAGCGAAGCGGCTCGGGAAGGAGGCGGACGCGATGCCGGCCGTCGACCCGTTCCCGGACCCGGTCGCGGTCCGCGACGACCTGCTGCGGCTGGTGTTCACGTGCTGCCACCCGGCGTTGTCGGTGGACGCCCAGGTTGCCCTGGCGCTTCGGACGTTGGGCGGTTTGTCGACGGCGGAGGTGGCCCGCGGCCTGCTGGTCCCCGAAGCGACGATGGCGAAGCGCCTGACGCGCGCGAAGCAGAAGATCGCTCAGGCCCGCATTCCTTATCGGGTGCCGTCCGCTGCGGAGTTGCCTGCACGCCTGTCCGGAGTGGCGTCGACGGTGTACTTGATCTTCAACGAGGGCTACACGGGCCGGGATGCGCTGCGCACGGAGGCCGTCCGCCTGGCGCGCCTGCTGGCTTCTCTGATGCCGGACGAGCCGACAGCCTTGGGGTTGCTGGCGCTGGTCCTGCTCCAGGACGCCCGCCGCGCGGCCCGGTTCTCCGCGGGGATGCCGGTGCTGCTGGCCGACCAGGACCGTTCGGCATGGGACGGTTCGCTGATCAAGGAGGGCGTCGAACTGGTGGGCGTGGGGCTGCGCCGGACGCCGTCGGCCCCGAACCCGTACGTCGTCCAAGCGGCGATCGCGGCCTGCCACGACCTGGCCCCGTCGTATTCGGAGACGAACTGGGACGCGGTGATCTCCTGGTACGACGTGCTGTTGTCGGTCCAGGACACCCCGGTGGTCCACTTGAACCGCGCGGCCGCCATAGCGGAGCGCGACGGACCCGCGGCGGGGTTGGCACTGGTGGATGCGTTGGCGGACTTGGCCGATTATCCGTGGTGGCACGCGTCGCGGGCGGAGTTGTTGCACCGCTTGGGATCGCCGTCGGCCTCCGACGCTCTGGAGCGGGCAGTGGAAACCGGTTTGCCGGACGCGCACGCGGCTCATTTGCGGGCCCGGATACAAAAAGAAACCCCGGAATGAATGTCCGGGGTTTCGTTGAGAGCGGATGACGGGAATCGAACCCGCGTATTCAGCTTGGGAAGCTGATGTTCTACCATTGAACTACATCCGCAGTGCGTCGCCAGCATACACGGCGGCGTGATCCCCGTGTCCAGACCCCTCCCTCCTTGACTCCTCCGGCTCAAGTGACAACACTTGTTGTCGACCTCGGAGGTGAGCGCCATGGATGAGCCCGAGCTGTTCCGGCAAGGCGGGTTCCGGCTGGCCCAGCGGCTGTTCGTCGGAGGGGACATCCGGGGTGACGAACGGCAGGTCGCCCGGCTGCGGGAGTTCGCCCAGGTCGAGGACCAGCGCGCCGACGACGTCGTCGCCTGGATGGCGCGGCAGCCCAAGGGGCAGGGCCGGAAGCTCTTCGAAGACGCCCTCGAGAACGGCGTCACGACTCCCGGCCCGCTGAAGGCCTTCTTCGACGAGGTCGACGCCAAGCCTTACTGGGTCGACGACGAGCGGCTCGAGCGTGGCGCCAAAGCCATCACGCGGGCCGGGCTGCTCGGCCTCTTCCCGCTCGGCGACATGTCGCTCATGGGCGGCTACCTCGCGTCCCGCGCCACGAAATCCCTGGTCGGGACCGGGGAGATCGAATACCAGGCCACGCGGCGGCTCGTCGAGACCGCCACCTGGTGGATCGACGTCACCACGCCCGGCGCCCTCAAGCACGGCGAGCGGGGCTACGCCTCGGCGCTGCGGATCCGGCTCGTGCACGCCCACGTGCGCGCCGCCATGAACCGGCGGGAGGACTGGGACTATGACGCCTGGGACCGGCCCGTCAACCAGGTGCAGACCGCCGGCACCCTCCTGCTCTTCTCCCTCGTCTACGTCTTCGGCACGCAGCTGCTCGGCCTGCGCTACTCCGCCCGCGAGCGCGGCGACATCCTGCACCTCTGGCGGTACATCGGCTGGCTCATGGGCGTCGACGACGAGCTGCTGCCCACCTCCGAAGAAGACGCCTGGCGCCTGCTCTGGCTGCTCGCCGCCACCGAGTTCATCCCGGACGACGACTCGAAACGCCTCGCCAAAGCGCTGATCGAGGCCAACGCCGCCGTCGGCGAGGGGCGCGGCGCCGTCGGGAAGGTGCTCTCGCACGTCTCCGTCGCCGTGCACTCTTCGATCAGCCGGCTCGTGCTCGGGAAGACCAACGCCGACTTCCTCGGGCTGCCGAACGACCCCGTCGCGCAGGCCGCGATCGTCGCCGTGGCGGGCGTCAACTTCGCCGCCGAGACCGTGCGGCGGTTCATCCCCGGGGCCACCGCGCTGCAGGAACGGATCGGCGAGGCCGGGCGCCGCGGGTACGTGAAGCGGCTCGAGAAGATCTTCGCGCCCGACACCTCCTACGCGCAGCACATGCGGGTGGCCTGACCTGCTTTTCGGGGGTCCGGGTGGCGGAGCCCCCGGCTCGGGGCGGAGCCCCGGATGTCACAGCACACCCGTTAGGCTTCGGCCCGTGCTGCTCAGTGACCGTGACCTCCGCAAAGAGCTCGACGCCGGCCGGCTCGGCATCGACCCCTTCGATCCCGCCATGGTCCAGCCGTCCAGCATCGACGTCCGGCTCGACCGGTTCTTCCGGGTCTTCGACAACAGCAAGTACACCCACATCGACCCGCAGCTGCAGCAGGACGAGCTGACCTCGCTCGTCGAGAAGGAGGGCGAAGAACCCTTCGTCCTGCACCCGGGTGAGTTCGTGCTCGGCTCGACGTTCGAGCTCGTCACCCTGGCCGACGACCTCGCCGGGCGGCTCGAAGGCAAGTCGTCGCTCGGCCGCCTCGGGCTGCTCACGCACTCGACCGCCGGGTTCATCGACCCGGGCTTCTCCGGGCACATCACGCTCGAGCTGTCGAACGTCGCGAACCTGCCGATCACGCTCTGGCCGGGTATGAAGATCGGCCAGCTGTGCATCTTCCGGCTCTCCAGCGCGGCCGAGTTCCCGTACGGCTCGAGCGAGGCCGGGTCCCGCTACCAGGGACAGCGCGGTCCGACCCCGAGCCGGGCGTACAAGAACTTCCACCGCGTCGACACCTGGCGCTAGGCGGAGATCTTCTCGTCCCAGTCGATGCGGTGCTGCCACATGAAGGCGTTCGGGTCCTCGTCGAACGGCTTCGAGAAGATCCGCTTGAGGAAGAGATCGCGGACGACGCGCCCGACCGGGCCGATCACCTTGTTGTCGCCGTTGCGCTTTCCCGCCGCGACGACGGCTTCGACGCGCTCCCGCCGCAGGCTCTCGTACGTGCTCAGCGCGCGCTCGATGTCCGGCACGTCGCGAAGGCACTTGCCCAGCGTGACGGCGTCTTCGATGGCCATCGACGCGCCCTGGCCCGCCGCCGGTGACGTGGCGTGCGCCGCGTCGCCGATGATCACCATGCGGCCGCGGTGCCAGACCGGGACCGTCGGGAAGTCGAACGTCGGCCACGCCGGGTAGACGTCGCGGGTCGCGCGGATGATCTCCGTCGCCGGCGTGCGGTCGCGGGCCACCAGGTCCAGCAGCTCGGCGCGCAGTTTCTCGCCGGCCAGCGTCGCCAGCTCGGACGCGGTCGGCTCGGTCTTGCGGGCCGGGTTGGCGAACCACCAGACGCGGCCGTCCTTCGGGCTCACGACGTGGCAGAAGAACACGCGCTTGCCGAAGACCATGTTCAGCACGCCCGGTTCGTCCGGCAGGGTCAGGCCTTCGGCGAACCCGCCGGTGTTGAGCAGCGGCACGTACCGCGGCGCCGGCGCGTCCGGGTCGATGATCGTGCGGACGCGCGAACGGAGCCCGTCGGCGCCGACCAGCAGATCGCCTTCGACGTGTGAGCCATCCGAGAAGTCGGCTCTGACCTGGCCGGACGTCTGGCTCGCGCCGATCAGGCGTTTGCCGTACTCGGCTCGGATCCCGCGGCGGGCGGCCTCGTCGCGCAGGGCGACGTAGAGGTCGGAGCGCAGCACGGTCTGGGTCACGGTGCCGTCCGGCAGTGTGCCGCCGAGGATGAATTCGGTCAGGCGGGTGCCGTTGCCGAGCCCGATCGACATGCTGGGCGAGTCGAAGCCCGTGCTCTTGACGACGTCCGTGAGTCCCAGCGGCCGCAGCGCGTCCAGGCCGTTGACGGCCAGCGTGAGGAACGCGCCGACGCCCTCGGCGCCCCGGTCGTACGCCTCGAACAACACCGGTTCATGCCCGGCTTCGTGCAGGGCGATGGCCGTGATCGTGCCCGCGATGCCGCCCCCGATGATCAGTGCTCGTGTCATCTCGTTCGTCCCCTCGAATCTCTTAGAAACTAATTCGTTCTGTCGAACTAAAGAGTGGGCTAGGCTGGAGCCCGTGTCAAGCGAGCGAGCGCACCTGGTCGAAGAAGTCCTGCTCAGGTCCCGGGAGCTGTCGACGGAGACGGTCATGTTCCACACCGCGATCTCCGAGACGCGGGGGCTGTCGGCGGTCGACGCCAAGGTCCTGGACTACCTCGCGCGCTTCGGGCCGCAGACGCCGAAGGACCTCGCGCGGCTCTCCGGCCTGGCGCCCGCGTCGGTGACCGCGATGATCGACCGGCTGGAGCGCAAGGGCATCGTCGACCGCCGGCCGCACCCCGACGACCGCCGCCGCGTCCTCATCGCGCTGGACGAGCAGGCCATCGCGAGCGGCGTGCACCTGTGGGACAACCTCGTCAAGCGCATGTACGAGCTGTGCGACCGCTACACCGACGACGAGCTCCGCACGGTGATCGGGTTCGTCGAAGCAGCCACCGCCCTCACCCACGAGTCGACGGTGAAGCTGACCGGCTCCACGGACGGGTGAGAATGGGGGCGTAAACCCCTCGTTCGTGCCAAGCTCCGGAAGGTCGTCCCGGCCCCGGAGGTAGCGAGGAATGCGGTTGACCGAGAGACCGCTTCGCTCGGTTTTCGTTCTGGTGTCGATCTTTCTGGCCGCGGCGCTGACGCCGGCGGCCGGTGCGGCCGGCGCCCCGCCCTTCGCGGTCGGCTATGACGACGTCGTCTACGGCGACTTCCTGTACGCGGGCAACGGCGTCCTGCGCTGCCCGGTCGCCGCCGACCACGCGCCGGTAGCGGGTGCGGCGGACACGCCCGCGGCGTGCGCGAACACCGCGGACCGCAAGGAAACCCTGGTCAACGACGACTTCTTCATGCACTGGGCCGACGTCGACGCCGACCCGGCCACCTTCGACTCCGCGAGCGCGTCCGTGCGCATCCCGCCCGGTGCGCGGATCGTCTTCGCCCGCCTGAACTGGGCGGGCAACACGACGGGGAAGACGTGCGGATTTCGCGAGGGTGTCCCGGCCGTTGCGCCGCCGGGGAACCCCGCCACGCAGGACGTCCGGCTTTCGGTGGGCAGTGCGAAGTCCGTCGACGTTTATCCGTCGGCCTTCGCGGAAGATGGCCCGTACTATTCCGCCCACGCCGACGTGACCAGCGAGTTCGCGGGCGTGCCGACCGGCGCCGCGCTCGACGTGACGGTCGGCAACGTCTGGGCGCCCCAGGGTTTCGACTGCGCCGGCGGCTGGTCGGTCGCCCTCGTCTACGCGTATCCGTCCCGCAACCCCGACTTCGCGCCGAACAAGCGCAAGGTCGTCGTCTACGACGGACACGTCCGCCAGGCCTCCGACGTCCCCACGGAAACGACGATCACCGGCTTCCGCGCGGCGGCCGCCGACGCGCACCTCGGCGTCACCGCCTACGACGGCGACTGGGGTGGCTCCGGCGACCAGTTCCTGGTCGACGGCACCCCGGCCGCCGAGCCCGCGACCGGCGGGACGTCGAACTTCTTCGTCTCCAACGCCGACAACGCGGCCGCGCCGGGGGTGAAGAACAACTTCAGCGTGGACGCCAAGGCGTTCAACGTCGACAACATCCCCGCGGGCGCGACGAGCGCGAAGCTCGGCTTCGTCACGAGCGGGGACAGTTATCTCGCGCAGAACATGGCGTTTTCCGTGCCGGTGCCCGAACTCCAGGTCGCCCTGCGCGCGACGCGGCCGAAGACGCACGCCGGCGAGCCGGTGACGTTCGCCGTCGCCGTGACCAACCCGGGCGGCGTCGCGGCGTCCGGCGTGCAGGTCGCCGACGAGACCTTTCCGGCCTGCGCCAAGCCACTCGGCCCGCTCGCCCCGGGCCAGACGGTCACCTACGACTGCGCCGGCCCCGCCCCGGCCGACGACTTCACGAACACGGTGAAGGCCACCGGCACGAGCGCCCTCGGTGACGCGCTCGACGGCACCGCGACGACCGCCGTCGACGTCGTGCACCCGTCCTTGGGCATGACGAAGACGGCCGACAAGCCCGCCTACCGCGCCGGCGACACCGCGACCTTCGCCATCAAGGTCACGAACACCGGCGACATCGGGCTTTCCGGCCTGCGGGTCACCGACCCGAAGGCGCCTTCGTGCGCCCTCGCCGGGGCTCTCGCACCCGGCGAAAGCCGCACGACGACGTGCACGGCGAAGGCCCCGATCGCCGACGGCGTCAACACCGCGAGCGCGGCCGCCACCGACGAGCTCGGCAAGGAGGTCACGGCCACCGCGGACGCCCCCGCGCCGACGATCGCGCCCGCCGTCGAGGTCACCAAGACCGCGGACCCGCCGGTGATCCACGCGGGCGACGCCGTGACGTTCTCCGTCGCGGTCAAGAACACCGGCGACAGCCCGCTCTCGCCGGTGAAGGTCACCGACGACACGACGACGTCGTGTTCGCGCACGTTCGAGGGCCTGGCCGCGGGCGCGACGCAGACGTACACGTGCACGGCGAACCCGTCCACGACGACGACGTCGCACGTGACCGCCACCGGCACCGACCTCGCGGCCCAACCGGTGTCCGCCACCGCGCCGGCGACCGTCACGGTGATCACGCCGGCCCTGACGCTCACAAAGGACGCCAAGCCCGGCATCGTCCGCACCGGCGACCCGATCACGTTCACGATCACGGTCGCCAACGCCGGCGACGCCCCCCTGACGGAGGTCGCCGTCACCGACGACCGCACGCCGGCGTGCGCCAAGCCGATCGGCGCGCTGCCGCCGCAGGGCAGGCAGACCTATACCTGCACCGCGCCGGCCCCGCCGGACGACTTCACCAACACGGCGGCCGCGTCGGGGAAGGACGCGCTCGGCCGCACGGTGAAGGTCACCGACGACGCCGTGGTCGACGTGATCCACCCGGGGGTGGCGCTCGCCGCGCAGGCTTCGCCCGCGGCTGTCCGCGAAGGCGACACGGTGACCTGGACGATCACCGCCACCAACACGGGCGACGTGCCGCTGACCGGCGTGGTGGTCGCGGACGACCAGGTCGCGGAGTGCGCGAAGCCGCTCGGGACGCTCCAGCCGCAGGCGGCTTCGACGTACACGTGCGCGACGGTCGCGAGCGCCACCGGCTTCACGAGCAAGCCGACGGTGACGGGCACGGACCCGACGGCCCGTCCGGTGACGGCCGGCGCGGAGGCCGCGTTCGCCGTGCAGCACCCGGGCGTGGCCATCACCGCGGCGGTCACGGGCGGACCGTTCCGCGAGGGTGACGCGGTGCCGCTGCGGATCACGGTGCGCAACACCGGCGACGTGCCACTGACCGGCTTGCGGGTCACGGACTCGCAAGTGCCTGGTCGGCAGGCTGCCGCAGATGCACCGACTCCGGCCACGCAGGTTGGCCGCCCGCAGGCCACTGGTCAGCACGCTGCCACCGATACGCCGGCCCCGGAGGCCGGCCCTATGGCCACCGGCTCGCAGGCGTCTGGTCGGCAAGCTGCCGTGGACGCATCGGCACCGGCTGCGCAGGTCGGCCCTGGAGTCGCTGGACCGCAGGCGCGTGGTCAGCAAACTGCTGCCGACACACCGACCGCGGTCACGCCGGCAGCCAGCCCTCGGGCCACCGGCCCGCAGGCGCGAGCCACCGGCTGCGCCCAGGTTCTCGAGGGCTCCCTCGAACCCGGTGGCACCCGTGACTTCGGCTGCACCCTCACCGCGCCGGCCGACGACGTCACCGCCGCCGTCCGTCTCACCGGCACTCCGCCCACCGGCCCCGCGGTCACCGCGACCGCCCAAGCGAACCTCGACGTCATCCACCCGGCCATCACGATCAGCAGGACCGTCGACCTCAGGATCGTCCGCCCGGGCGATGTCGTCACCTCGACGATCACCGTCACCAACACCGGCGACAGCGTGCTGCGCGACGTCTCCGTGGCCGATCCAGGCGCACCGGCATGCGCCAAACTCCTGGGTTCACTCGAACCGCGAGCCACGCAGAACTACAGCTGCACTCAAGCCGCCGCTGAAGCCGACTTCACCGCCACTGCGGCCGTCACCGCCACTGACGCCACGAACCGTCCCGTGACCGCCACCGCCGGGGAACCGGTCGATGTCATCCACCCGGCGGTCACCATCACGAACGACGCGACGCCCGCGCAGGTCCGGCAAGGCGATACCGTCACGTTCACCCTCGTCGTCGCGAACACCGGCGATGTCCCGCTGACCGGCGTGTCCCTTGTGGACAGTCGAACTCCGGCGTGCGCTCAGTCCATCGGCACCCTCCCTCCCGGCGCTTCCCAGCACCACTCCTGCACGGTAAACGCCGGCACCGACAGTTTCGTGAGCTCCGCCACCGCAATCGGCACCGATCCGACGAACCGCCAGGTCAGCGCCACCGACGATGCCGCCTACACCGTCCA
Organism: Amycolatopsis sp. NPDC051106; assembly: GCF_040682775.1. Taxonomy (NCBI): domain Bacteria; kingdom Bacillati; phylum Actinomycetota; class Actinomycetes; order Pseudonocardiales; family Pseudonocardiaceae; genus Amycolatopsis; species Amycolatopsis sp. NPDC051106. The sequence continues at coordinate 188,408 of NZ_JBFBBQ010000001.1, forward strand.
GCACCCGGCACTCGCGATCACGCAGGACATGCAAGACAGGAAGGACACGAAGGGCCCCTTCCGCCCAGGCGACGCCGTGCCCCTCACGATCACCGTCGTGAACACCGGCGACGTCCCCCTGACCGACGTGAAGGTCAGCGAGCCCTGCGTAAAGGCCTTCGACAGGCTCGAACCCGGTGCGAGCCAGAAGTTCGACTGCACCACGACCGCGCCGCAGGACGACGTCGTGAGCACAGCGAAAGCCACGGCCAAGGCCCCGATCGGCCCGCCGGTCACCGCCGAGGACGCCGACGAGATCGACGTCATCCATCCGGCCGTGAAGATCACCAAAGAAGCCAGGCCGAGCACAGTCCGTGCCGGCGACGAAGTCACGTTCACGATCAGCGTCACCAACACCGGTGACGTCCCGCTGACCAGCGTGTCCGTTGTGGACGACGAACCGTGCGCGAAGAAGCTCGCCACTCTGGCAGCCGGAGAAAAGCGGATCTACACCTGCGCGAGAAAAGCGCCGGACGACGACTTCGGCACCACCACCGAAGTAACCGGAATGGACCCGGGCAATCGCTCCGTGCAATCGAAAGCCGAAGTGAAAGTCGACGTCATCCACCCGCAGATCGCCTTGATGAAGGACGCGACGCCGTACGAAGTCCGCCCGGGCGACATCGTCACGTTCTCGATTCTGGTCAAGAACACCGGCGACGTGCCGCTCACCGCCGTCTCCGTCGTGGACGACCACACGGCGTCGTGCGCGCATACCGCACCCGCCCTGGCCGCGGACGCCGAAATCACCTACACCTGCACGGCGATCGCGGGGAAAAACGGCTTCACGGGCAAGGCGACCGTCACCGCCCAGGACCCGACTGCCCGCCCGGTGACGGCGTCCGGCGACGCCACCTTCGAAGTTCGAAGCGGCTGAACGGAGTAACGCCGAAGCGTCCGATTGCCGCTGAATCCATGTCGGTCGTCGAATGCCGGGCCCGGGAAATGTGACCAGTGCGTTCGTAGGGTTCTCGCTGTAATCGTTCCGTGATACGTTCTCGCGCCGTGTCCCCCATTGGTGAACGTGGTCGCGTGGTGATGGTGTCACTCAGTGTGCTGCTCGGCGTTTTCTCCGCCGCGACAGGCACCTGGATGGCCACCGCGGAAGGCAACACGGCCGAACTCGGCGCCGCGGCCTTGGTGCTGCCCGACGCGCCGGGTGCCTCCGGGGGCGGCAGCGGCACCGAACTGGCGGGCGGGCAGGCTCCGGCCACGAAGCCGGTCACGACCGACGCTCCCGTGCCGACGACCTCCAGTGCGGCTCCGACCCCGACCGAGACGTCCGAAGCCCCGAAGCCGACGACTTCGGAAGCGGCTCCGCCGCCGAGCACCAAGGCCGCGGCCCGCGTCGCGTCCTCGACCACCGAGCAGGTCATCTCCCTGGTCAACGACGAGCGCGCGCAGGCCGGCTGCAAGCCGTTGACCGAGGAATCGCACCTGACCAAGGCCGCGCAGGACTACAGCGACGACATGTCCGCCCGGAATTTCTTCGCCCACACCAACCCCGAGGGCGTCACGTTCGACCAGCGCATCAAGACTGCCGGCTACTCGAAGCCGGGCGCGGAGAACATCGCGAAGGGACAGACGTCCGCCGCGCAGGTCATGGACGCCTGGATGAACTCCGAGGGCCACCGCGCGAACATCCTGAACTGCTCGCTGGCGAAGATCGGCGTCGGTTTCACCAAGGCGGGCAACTACTGGGTCCAGGACTTCGGGTACTGAGGGCCGGCTAGGCCGGGTTGTTCCAGCGCTCCGCGATGTCGCCGTAGCGGGCGAGCACGGTCGCGCGCAGCTCGGGATCCGTCCGCGGCACCGGCTCGATGAACACCTCGGTGACGTCGTTGAACGACTCGGTCAGCTCGCCCGCGAGCCGGACGCACGCGCGTTCGAGGTCGGCGGCGCTCAGGGAGTCGTCGAAGTCGACGCGGGTGCAGACGAGGACCTGGTCGGTGCCCATCAGCATCGTCTGCAGGTCCACGACGGCCTCGATCTCCGGCGCGGCGGCGAGGTGGTCGCGGACGCCGCGGACGATCTCCGGGTTGGCCTGGCGGCCGATGAGCAGGCCGCGGTTGGTCCGCCCGAGCAGGTAGGCGACGAAGGCGAGCAGCACGCCGATCACGATCGACGCGACGCCGTCCCAGACCTCCGAGCCGGTGATCTGGTGCAGGCCGATGCCGGCGAACGCGACCAGCAGGCCGACCAGCGCGGCGGAGTCCTCGAACAGCACGGTCTTCGGGGTGGGATCGTCGATCAGGCGGAGATATGCCCAGAATGACCGGTTCTCGGCCCGGGAGTCCCGGACGGTCTGGCGCACCGCCTGCACCCACGACGTGCCTTCGAGCAGGAAAGCCACCGCCAGCACGATGTAACTGAGGATCGACGTGCTCTGCGCCTCGCCGTGGCCGAACAGCGTCGAGACGCCCTCGTAGAGCGCGAACATCGAGCCCGACGCGAAGATCGACACGGCGGCGAGCAGCGACCAGAAGTAGCGCTCCTTGCCGTAGCCGAAGGGGTGCACGCGGTCGGCCGGGCGGTCGGAACGTTTCAACGCGGTCAGCAGCAGGACCTCGGTGAAGGTGTCGGCCACCGAGTGGGCCGCTTCGGAAAGCATCGCGCCGGAGCCGGTGATGATGCCCGCGATCAGTTTCATGACCGCGATCGCCAGGTTCACCCCGCCGGCGAGCAGGACGGTCAGGGTGCTTTCGCCACCGGGCTTTTCGGGTTCCTCGCTCACCTTGAAGAGCGTAATGGTCAGAGGCGGCGCAGGCCGTGCAGCACGCGTTCCATCAGCGCCACGGCCGGGCGGCCGTCGGTGTTCACGCGGTTGTCGTGGATGGTGACCAGGCCCTGTTCCGCCATGTCGTCGAGCAGCACCCGGGCGACGCCGAGCGGCACGCTGAGCCTGGCGGCGACCTCGGCGACCGAGCGCGGGTGGTGGCACAGCGTGCGCACCGAGCGGAACTCGCCGCTGAGCCGGGCGCCGTTCCAGTGCGAGCCGGCGCGCGTCGAAACCATGGCCTCGATCGCCAGGTGCCGCCGCGACTGCGTCCGGCCGCGCGTGAGGACGTAAGGGCGCACGAGCGTCCGCTGCGTGGGGAGCTGGCCGGCCGGCTCCATGGGGTACTCGCCGACGGGCGGGATATCGCGGAGGGCGTGCCGGCCGGTGGTTTCCCCGAACCCGGTTCCCGTGGTCCGCAGGTCCTCGCCCATCCGCGCTGCCCCCTGATTCCGTGATCGTCGAAGTGGCCTCGCTGGCAGCGGTGGCGGCGAGGAAAGCCCAGGATACGCCCGGTGGAGGGGCTTTTGGCCAAGGTTTGTTTCCGCCCTGATGGGCCATTGCGGTGAATATTGTGAACGTTATTCGTGTAATCGATTTCCGAGTTTCACGTAATGAGAAACGGCCCCGGTCAGGTGTCTGACCGGGGCCGTGCGTTTTTGGGCTGTTTGTCACTCCTCCGCGAGCGACGGCGCCCCGAGGGCGATCGGTTTCGGCTCCGGCTTGCGCTTGACCGATTCGAGCAGCATCTGGGCGACGTCGACGATCTCGACCTTCTCGCTCGCGCTGCCGTCGGCCTGGCGGGCCGTGAGGCCGTCGTTCAGCATCACCTTGCAGAACGGGCAGCCGGTCGCGATCTTCGACGGCGCGGTGCCGAGCGCCTCGTCGACGCGCTCGACGTTGATCCGCTTGCCGATCTTCTCTTCCATCCACATCCGCGCGCCGCCGGCGCCGCAGCACATCGACTTGTCGCCGTGCCGCGGCATCTCACGCAGCTGCGCGCCGGTCGCGCCGACGAGCTCGCGCGGCGCCTCGTACACCTTGTTGTGGCGGCCGAGGTAGCACGGGTCGTGGTAGGTGACGTCCTCGGCGACCGGCGCCACCGGCACCAGCTGCTTCTCGCGAACCAGCCGGTTCAGCAGCTGCGTGTGGTGCACGACGTCGAACTGGCCACCCAGCTCCGGGTACTCGTTGGCGAGGGTGTTGAAGCAGTGCGCGCAGGTCACGACGACCTTGCGCGTCTTGCGCTCCCGGCCCTCGAACACCGAGTTCAGGACCTCGACGTTCTGCTGCGCCAGCATCTGGAACAGGAACTCGTTGCCCGCGCGGCGCGCCGGGTCACCGGTGCAGGACTCCTCCGAGCCGAGCACCTTGTACTTGACGCCGGCCATGTGCAGCAGCTCGGCGACCGCTCGCGTCGTCTTCTTCGCGCGGTCCTCGAACGCGCCGGCGCAGCCGACCCAGAAGAGATACTCGGCGTCGCCCATGTCGCCGTCGAACACCGGGACCTCGAAGTCCAGGTCCTCGGTCCAGGCCAGCCGGTCCTTGGCGTTCTGGCCCCACGGGTTGCCCTTGTTCTCCAGGTTCTTGAACATGCCGTTCAGCTCGCTGGGGAACGACGACTCGATCATCACCTGGTAGCGGCGCATGTCGACGATGTGGTCGACGTGCTCGATGTCGACCGGGCACTGCTCGACGCAGGCGCCGCAGCTGGTGCAGGACCAGAGGACGTCGGGGTCGATGACGCCGCCGTCATCGCCGATCAGGGCCTTCTGCGACTCGGCGATCGCGAGGACGTCGATCCCGGCGTACATGTTGTCGCCGGACAGGCCGACCTCGTCCCCGGCCATGTCGCGCTTGCCGCCGGCCATCAGGTACGGCGCCTTCGCGTAAGCGTGGTCACGCAGCTGCGTGATGACCAGCTTCGGCGACAGCGGCTTGCCCGTGTTCCACGCGGGGCACTGCTCCTGGCAGCGGCCGCATTCGGTGCACGTCGAGAAGTCCAGCCAGCCCTTCCAGCTGAAGTCCTCGATCTTGCCGACGCCGAAGGTGTCCTCGTCCGGGTCGGCTTCCTCGAGGTCGAGGACCTTGCCGCCGCTCATCATCGGCTTGAGCGCGCCGAGCGCGACGCCGCCGTCGGCCTCGCGCTTGAAGTAGATGTTGAAGAACGCGCTGAAGCGGTGCCAGGCGATGCCCATGGTCATCGTGCGCGCGACGACGATCAGCCAGACCGTGGCGCTCATCAGCTTGACGAACGCGAACACCGTGACCAGGTTCGGGCTGGCCGGCAGCAGCTGGCCGATCGGGTTCGAGACGAAGGACGCCCACAGCGGCCCCTCGTGCGTGTTCAGCGCGGACTTCGCGGCGCGGACGCCGATGATGCCGATGCCCTCGATCAGGACGACGGCCTCGACGAAGTACGCCCACTTGAAGCTCGAGCCGGCGAAGCGCGACTGGCGGTCGGCGCGGCGCGGGTGGTTGCGCTGGCGGATCGCCATCAGCACCAGGATGCCGACGATCGTCCCGAGCCCGAGCAGCTCCATGAGCAGCTGGAACGGCGGGAAGTCGTCGAGGATCGGCCAGCCCCACGTCGGGACGAAGACCTCGCCGTACGCCTCGAACAGGGCGAGCGAGCCGAGCAGGAAGCCCCACATGACGAGCCAGTGAGCCGGCCCGACGCTGCGTTTGCGGTTCATCCGCGTGTGCGCGGCGAACTCCTTGATCAGCGTCTTCATGCGCGGCATGAACGGCCCGTTGCGCGTCGAGTCGGGCTGCCCGAGCCGGATCACCCGCACGAAACGGGCGATCGTCGCGGCGAACATGCCCCAGGCGACGAGGCCGAGCACGACGGAGATCCCGCCGAGCGTCAGTTGGAGAGCGCCCATCGTTCGGGTGCCTTTCGTCCGGAAAGAACTGTGGTGGTGCCGGGAGACTAACCTTCCTTACTGATGAGTAACCCGTTGAGTGGCCCTAAGTCCCACCGATGTGGTGTACGTCGCTCTTTGTTTTGGGACGATCGTTCAGGTAGTTTTCACCCTATGGGTGCCTACCTTCTTCTCGCGTTGGCGATCGCCGCCGAGGTCTCCGCGACGGTCTCGCTGAAGCTCTCTGAGGGCTTCTCCAAGCTCGGGCCGTCGATCATCGTGGTGGCCGGTTACGCCATCGCGTTCGTCCTGCTCGCGCGGGTGCTGAAGATGGGGCTGGCGGTCGGGGTCGTGTACGCGATCTGGGCCGCGGCCGGGGTCGCCCTGGTGGCGATCATCGGCGTCGTGTTCCTCAAAGAGCCGATCAACGCGGCGATGATCGGCGGGCTGGCGCTGGTGGTCGGCGGGGTCGTGCTGATCGAACTGGGGAGCGCGTCGGCGTGAAACTGCAGGTCGACGGCCGCAAGGCGCGGGGTGACAAGCGGCGCGCGGAGATCATCGCGGCCACGCTGCGGATCATCGAGCGAGACGGCGTCGCGGGCGTGACGCACCGGACGGTGGCGGCCGAGGCCGGCGTGCCGACGACGTCCACGACCTATCACTTCTCGTCGCTGGACGACCTGCTCATCGCGACGCTCATCTCGTGCGCCCGCGACATGGCGACCGAGGTCTACTGGATGATCGACCGGGCCCGCTCACGCGGTTCGCGCGGCGCCGAGGAGGTCGCGGGCCTGCTCGCGGAGGCCTTGGGCCCGCGCCGCGGGCGGACGATGGCCGAGTACGAGCTGTACCTCCTGGCGGCGCGGAAGCCGGAGCTGCGGCCGGCCGCGCGTCGCTGGCTGGACGTCCTGACGTCGATGGTCCGCCACGACGACGAAGTGGCGTTCCGGGTCTTCCTCGCGGGTATCGACGGGCTGCTGATCCAGGGCCTGATCGACGACGAGCCGCCGTCCGCGGAAGAGCTGCGCCCGGTGGTGGACTACCTGCTGAAACCGCGTTGACGCCGGGCTTATTTTCGGATCATGCGGACCTTCGGTGACTACGAGCTCGACGACGACCGGACGCGGCTCGACCTCGACGTGGTGTGGAAGTTCCTCTCGACCGAGGCCTACTGGGGCCGCTGGCGCACCCGCGAGCAGGTCGAGGCCGCGATCGACGGGTCCTGGCGGGTCGTCGGCGCCTACCGCGGTGACGAACTGGTCGGCTTCGCGCGCGCCTTCTCCGACGGCGTGTCTTCGGCGTACCTGGCCGACGTCTTCGTCGTCGACTCCGCGCGGGGAACCGGACTCGGCAAGGAGATCGTGCGCGAGATGATCGACAACGGGCCCGGTTCGGGTTTCCGCTGGATGCTGCACACCGCCGACGCGCACGGGCTGTACCGGCAGTTCGGCTTCGGCGAGCACACCAAGGGGCGTTACCTGGAGCGCGAAGGCGTCAACAAGGAAGCGTTGCGCTGAAGGAAGGCCTCCCACGATCGGGTGGGGATTTCGAGCGTTCCGCCCGGGCGGTCCTTGGTGTCGCGGATCCGCACCACCTGAGCGAGCGCAACCTCCACGCAATCCGCATCCGCGCTGTGGCTCGATTTCCGCCAGTGCATGTCAGGCCTCCAGTTCGGCGAGCACCTCCCGGAGGAGCTGCGCGGAGTCGGGCTCGCTCAGCGCGAGGGAGGTCATGGATCCGGCGGCGGCGCGGTAGGCCGCCACCTGATCGTCATCGTAGAGGTAGACGCTGCCCTGGTACTGCTCGAGAAAGACGATGGGCGGCAGCGCCGCGAACTCCAGGATCGAGAACGAGCCCCACATCCCGGGGTGACCGTGTTCGGTAGCCGGGAGGATCCGCAGCCCGATGTTCTCCCGGTTCATCGCCGCGAGGAGCCGGCGAAGCTGCTCCGCCATGACCGCCGGGCCGCCGAAGCCTCGCCGCAACGCGGACTCGCCGAGCAGGACCGAATAGCCGAGCCGGTCGGCGCCGCGAAGCCGCTCCTGCCGGGTCAGCTTGACCGCGGTCAGTCGCTCGATCTCCTCCCTGGTGCGCCGGGGAAGCGCAACGAGCGCGCGGATGTAGTCCTCGGTCTGCAGCAGCCCGGGCATCAGGATCGGCTGCCAGGTGAACACGGCGGTGGCCGCGCGCTCGAATTCGGCATGGGCGGCGACATCGGGCGCCACTGTGGCCTCGAGCCAGTTGGGCTCGCGGGCGTGCTCCGCCAGTTCAAGCAACCGTTTTCGCTCTTCCGCCCCTACGCGCAGCTGCCCGAGCAGGAGCGCGACCTCCTCCACTTTCGGCACCCGGAGGCCGAGTTCCCAGTTGGACAGTTCCGCCGGATACATGTCCGTGGCCCGCGCCAGCTCGCGTAAGCCGTACCCGCGCGCCATGCGTGCCTTCCTCAACCCGAACCCCAGCGCTCTCGACCGGGGTGTCGCTATCGGTGGTGACATGACCGCAGTGTGTCATCGGCCACCGACGAAAACGGGCCCGGCACCGTTGCCGATCCGCAACAGCGCCGGGCCCGGCTCCGGCCTCAGCCCTTGTTTTCGTACACCGGCGTGATCACGGCGCGAGCCAGCGTGTGTCCGAACATGTTGAAGCCCAGGAACGCCGGGGTCGCGTCCTCCGGTACGTCCAGCTTGTCGACGTCCAGCGCGTGCACCGCGAAGTAATAACGGTGCGGGCCGTGCCCGGGCGGGGGCGCCGCGCCGAGGAACTGCTTGACCCCGCCGTCGCCCTTCAGCGTCACCGCGCCTTCCGGCAAGCCGGAACCGTCGCCCGCGCCGGAGGCCAGCTCCGTCACCGAAGCCGGGATGTTGAACACGGCCCAGTGCCAGAAACCGCTGCCGGTCGGGGCGTCCGGGTCGTAGCACGTCACCGCGAAGCTCTTCGTCTCCGCCGGGAAGCCTTCCCAGGCCAGCTGCGGCGAACGGTCCTCGCCGCCGGCGCCGAAGATGCCGGAGAGGTGGGGCGTGGCGAGGGTTTCGCCGTCGGCGACGTCGTTGCTGCGGAGGGTGAAGGACGGCACGTCGGGCAGGGATTCGTACGGGCCGGGTGCTTGCGGCATGGATCCTCCTGATCACGGAACTGAGCCTGGCGCCAGGTTAGGCCCCTCGACCCGCCCCCGCGTGTCAGGGACGGATCTCAGGGTCTTTCGGGGGGTTACCCCCATGTGCTCACCCCTCACCCGGCCATAACGTTTCTCACGCAGAGGAAACAACACTGAGGGGACCAACGACCATGGCGCGCCCGCTTCTGGCTCTGGGTGGCATCGTCCTGATCGGCGTCGGCCTGGCGACCGCGTTCGGCTGGGGCTGGGGATCGGACTTCCAGAACACCAAAACCCTTTCGGAGACCATTCGCAGCGTGAAGCTGGAAGGCGACTCGGGGTCGGTGAAGATCCGCACCGGCACGGGATCGCCGACGGTGCACGAAAAGGTCAGTTACCACTGGCGCGGCAAGCCGGGTGAGACGTTCTTCCGCGTCGACGGCGACCAGCTCGTGCTCACCGACTGCGGGAACAACTGCTCGGTCGACTTCGAGGTGGTCGTGCCCGCGGGCGTGCCGGTGACCGGCCGGCTGGACTCGGGTGGCTTGGACGTCGCCGGGGTGGCGAGCGTGGACGTCCAGTCGGACTCCGGCCACGCGCGCGTCGAAGACGTGCCCGGCCTGGTGAAGCTGCGGCTGGAGAGCGGCGGGATCGACCTGTCGGACGTCGGTGAAGTCCAGGTGCACGCGGACTCGGGCAGCATCAAGGGCACCGGGGTGCGGGGCCCGGTCGACGTGACGGCGTCGAGCGGGAGCGTCGACTTCACGTTGGCGCAGGCGAACAACGTCAAGATCAAGGCCGACAGCGGCAGTGTCGACGTCGAGGTGCCGGGCGGGCCGTACCGGGTCGTCGGCGACAGCGACAGCGGGCGCCGGAACATCGACGTCCCGACCGACGGCTCCGCGCCGAACACGCTCGACCTCACGACCGACAGCGGCAGCGTCACGGTCCGCGCGGCCTGACCTTTTCCTTACTACGGGGGCTTTTCACCATGGGCAAGATCGAACGGCGCGTGCTGGCGGCCGCGCTGCTGGGGGCCGTCGCGATGTTCGGCGTCGTGGGGTTCACGCGGGGGGAGGGGTCCACGGCGCCGGCGCAGGGGGTGCCGGTCGCCGTGGATTCCCACTATCGAGTGACTTCCTGGGTTGGCACCCCGGCAGAAGTCGTTGTGCAGCAAGGAAACCCCGATTTCTTCCTCTCGTCCTGGACCGGCCACCGCTCCTGAATCGTCGGTGGTCGCTGTTAGGAAGGGAGCACGCCGAAGGACGGCGTGCAGGGGGAGGACCAAGATCATGGACGTGCGCCGGGTCGTCGCGGTCATCGCGGCGGTCGTGCTCATGGCGGCGGTACCGGCCGTCGCTTCAGCGTCTCCGCTGAGGTGGCAGCCGTGCGCGACACAGCAGGAACCGACAGCCGAATGTGCCACGGTCGACGTGCCGATCGACCGCGCCAGACCGGAGCTCGGGTCGGCGCGGCTCGCGCTGGCCCGGTTGCCCGCGCTCGATCCGGGCGGGCGGATCGGCTCCCTGCTGGTGAACCCGGGCGGGCCGGGCGGCTCCGGCGTCGGGTTCGTGCAGTTCGGCGGGCTGGCGTCGCCGGACCTCGCGCGGCTGCGGCAGCGGTTCGACGTCGTCGGCTTCGACCCGCGCGGCGACTGGTTCAGCACGCCCCGCATCACGTGTGACCCGGCGACGTTGTTCGATCCGGCGCTCGACCGGTTCCCGTCGTCCCGGCCGGGGTTCGACGCGCTGGTGGCGCACAACCGCGCGGCGGGCGAGGACTGCCTGGCCCGCACCGGGCCGTTGCTGGCGAACGCGGACACGCAGAGCGCGGCCGAGGACATCGAGACGATCCGCGTGGCGCTCAGCGAGCCGAAGATCTCGTGGCTGGGCCTGTCGTACGGCACCGAGCTGGGCGCGGTCTACGCGTCGAAGCACCCCGGCCGGGTGCGCACGATGGTGCTCGACGGCGCGATCGACCACGCCCGGCCACTGCGCCAGGCGATCCTCGAAGAGGCCGCGGCGACCGAAGACGCGCTGGTCCGGTTCGCGGACTGGTGCCGTGGCTCGGCCGGCTGCGCCCTGCGTGGCCGGGACGTCCTGCGCTTCTACGACGACGTCGTGGCCCGAGCGGCGCGGGGCGCGGTGTGGGCGAGCGACCTGGGCCGGCCGGCGACGGCCGACGAGATCTCGGCCGGCGTCTACAACCACCTCTACATCCGGGAAGAGTGGCCGGCGCTGGGCAAGGCGCTGGCCGCGGCCGGCGGCGAGTTCCCCGACGCCAAGGGGCTGACCGAGCGGAACCAGTTCCTGTCCCCGATCTACGGCGCGTACCGGGCGATCGGCTGCCACGACTTCCCGTCGCCGTTCACCGGTCCGGCGGACCTGGGGGCGATGGCCAGGCTGCTCCGCGCGGTGGCGCCGCACAGCTGGCGGTACTCGGAGTACTGGGACTTCACCAGTGGCTGCACGGGCTGGCCGGTGCCGGCGAAGAACCCACCGCAACCGCACCCGGTCCACGGCGCCCCGCCGATCCTGGTGGTCGGCGGCGCCCACGACCCGGCGACGCCGCTGGCCTGGGCCCGCGGCCTGGCGGCGAGCATCGACGGCGCGGCGTTGCTGACCCGCACCGACGACGGCCACACGGGGCTGTTCAACTCGGCGTGCGCCCGCGCGGCCGAGGTGGACTACCTGGTGAGCGGTGTCACACCCGGCCGCGGCCACATCTGCCGCTGAACCCGGGAACAAGAACCCGGACCGGCTCGTTAGGCTGGATACGAAGGTTGAGTGCAGTCGACTCAAGTCCGACTTGACGGGGTGCACGAAGGCCTGACTAAACTTGCCAGAGCCTCGCTCAAGGCGAGGAAGAACGTGCAGGTCACGAACCAAAGCAGGCTTACACAGGAGGAAAGCACCATGGCGCGAGCGGTCGGCATCGACCTCGGCACGACCAACTCGGTCGTCGCCGTCCTTGAGGGCGGCGAGCCGACGGTCATCGCCAACTCGGAAGGCTCCCGGACCACCCCTTCGATCGTCGCCTTCGCCAAGAACGGCGAAGTGCTGACCGGTCAGCCGGCGAAGAACCAGGCCGTGACTAACGTCGACCGGACGATCCGGTCCGTGAAGCGGCACATCGGCACCGACTGGAAGACCGAGATCGACGGCAAGAACTACACGTCGCAGGAGATCAGCGCCCGGGTGCTGATGAAGCTCAAGCGCGACGCCGAGGCGTACCTGGGCGAGACCATCACCGACGCGGTGATCACCGTCCCGGCGTACTTCGAGGACGCGCAGCGGCAGGCCACCAAGGAGGCCGGGCAGATCGCCGGCCTGAACGTGCTCCGCATCGTCAACGAGCCGACCGCCGCCGCGCTGGCGTACGGCCTGGACAAGGGCGAGAAGGAGCAGACCATCCTGGTCTTCGACCTCGGTGGTGGCACCTTCGACGTCTCGCTGCTGGAGATCGGCGAGGGCGTCGTCGAGGTTCGCGCGACCTCCGGTGACAACCACCTCGGTGGTGACGACTGGGACGAGCGCATCGTCAAGTGGCTGATCGACAAGTTCAAGGCCGCGAACGGCATCGACCTGACCAAGGACAAGATGGCGCTGCAGCGCATCCGCGAGGCGGCGGAAAAGGCGAAGATCGAGCTGTCCAGCTCGAACTCGGCCGGCATCAACCTGCCCTACATCACGGTCGACGCCGACAAGAACCCGCTGTTCCTCGACGAGCAGCTTTCCCGCGCGGAGTTCCAGAAGATCACCTCGGACCTGCTCGAGCGCACCCGGAACCCGTTCAACAACGTCATCCGTGACGCGGGCATCGCCGTCGGCGACATCGACCACGTCGTGCTCGTCGGTGGTTCCACCCGCATGCCGGCCGTGTCCGACCTGGTCAAGGAGCTGACCGGCGGCCGCGAGCCGAACAAGGGCGTGAACCCGGACGAGGTCGTCGCGGTCGGCGCGGCGCTGCAGGCCGGTGTCCTGAAGGGTGAGGTCAAGGACGTCCTGCTGCTGGACGTGACCCCGCTGTCGCTGGGCATCGAGACCAAGGGTGGCGTGTTCACCAAGCTCATCGAGCGCAACACCACGATCCCGACCAAGCGTTCGGAGATCTTCTCCACCGCGGACGACAACCAGCCGTCGGTGCAGATCCAGGTGTTCCAGGGTGAGCGCGAGATCGCCGCGCACAACAAGAAGCTCGGCATGTTCGAGCTGACCGGTCTCCCGCCCGCCCCGCGTGGCGTGCCGCAGATCGAGGTCACCTTCGACATCGACGCGAACGGCATCGTGCACGTCCTGGCGAAGGACCTGGGCACGAACAAGGAGCAGTCGATGACGATCACCGGTGGCTCCGCGCTGCCGAAGGACGACATCGAGCGGATGGTCAAGGACGCCGAGGCGCACGCCGAGGAGGACAAGACCCGTCGCGAAGAGGCCGAGACCCGCAACCAGGCCGAGACGCTGGTCTACCAGACCGAGAAGTTCCTCAAGGACAACGACGACAAGCTGCCCGACGACCTGAAGGCCAAGGTCAAGTCCGCGATCGACGAGTCGAACGAGGCGCTCAAGGGCACCGACTCGGCCAAGATCCGCGAGTCGATCGAGAAGCTGAACACCGCTTCGCAGGAGCTGGGCACCGCTCTGTACGCCAACGCGAACGCCGACGCGGCGGCCGGTGCGGCCGGTGCCGGTGCCGCGGGGGCGGCCGGTGGCGACGCCGGTGCGGCCGGCGGCCAGGCCAAGGCCGATGACGTGGTGGACGCCGAGATCGTCGAAGAGGACGAGAAGAAGTGACCCACAGCTACGACGAATCCGAGAACCAGGGCCGCGGCCCCGAGGAGCCGGTGGTCGTGCGGGATCGGCGGCGGGTGGACCCCCAGACCGGGCAGGTTCGCCCGCCCGGTCCGGCCCACGCCGCGCCGGAGCCGGAGGAGGCCCCCGTGGAGCACGCGGGCCCCTCGCTTGGCGAGTCTATTATGGACGATTCGGTGTCGGTCGTTTCCGACATCGAGAAGGAGCTGGCCGAGCGCACCGCCGACCTCCAGCGCCTGCAGGCCGAGTACGCCAACTACCGCAAGCGCGTCGAGCGTGACCGCGAGGCGGTCGTGCTCGGTGCCAAGGCGACCGTGGTGAACGACCTGCTGCCGCTGCTCGACGACCTCGAGCGGGCCGAGCAGCACGGTGACCTCACCGGGGCGTTCAAGGCCGTCGGCGACAAGCTGATCAGCGGCCTGCAGCGCGCGGGGCTCGAGTCGTTCGGCAGCGAGGGCGAGGCCTTCGACCCGAGCGTGCACGAGGCCGTGCAGCACAACACCTCGCCGGACGTGGCGGGCCCGACGGTGACCGTGGTCATGCGCCGCGGCTACCGCTTCGGCGACCGGGTCCTGCGGGCGGCACTGGTCGGGGTCACCGACCACGAGCCCGGTGGCCCGGCGGAGCACCCGCCCGTCGGTGGCGAGCTGCCACTCGACGGCGGACTCGATGAGCAGCAGCAGTAAGCAGTATCCGGTTGAGCTGGAAGGAGGAGGCGCCCGATGAGTGCTCGGGAATGGGTCGGTAAGGATTTCTACCGCGAACTGGGCGTCTCCTCCGACGCCACGGCGGACGAGATCAAGAAGGCCTACCGCAAGCTGGCCAAGGAGAACCACCCGGACGCGAACTCCGGCAACGCGCAGGCGGAGCAGAAGTTCAAGGCGGTCTCCGAGGCCTACGGCGTGCTCTCCGACGCGAGCAAGCGCAAGGAGTACGACGAGGCGCGGCGGCTGTTCGGCGGCGGGGGCGGGTTCAACTTCCCCGGTGGCGGCGGTGGCGGCAGCTTCGACGTGGGCGACATCTTCGGCCAGGCCGGCGCGGGTCAGCAGCAGGGTTTCGGCGGGCTCGGCGACATCCTCGGCGGGCTCTTCGGCCGCGGCCGGGCGTCGGCGGGCGCGACGGCGAACCGGCCGCAGCGCGGGGCCGACGTCGAGACGGACGTCCGGATCGACTTCACCGAGGCGGTCAAGGGCGCGACCCTGCCGCTGCGGCTGTCGAGCCCGGCGACCTGTTCGACGTGCGGTGGCAACGGCGCGAAGCCGGGCACGTCGCCGCGGACCTGTCCGACCTGCTCCGGTTCGGGATTGGTCAGCCGGAGCCAGGGTGCGTTCGCGTTCTCGGAGCCGTGCCGCGACTGCCGCGGGCGCGGGCAGATCATCGACGACCCGTGCCCCGAGTGCGGCGGCGAAGGCGTCAGCACGCGGACCCGCACGCTGACCGTCCGGATTCCGTCGGGCGTCGACGACGACCAGCGGATCCGGCTGGCCGGCCAGGGCGAGCCGGGCCGGGGTGGCGCGCAGGCGGGTGACCTTTACGTCCGGGTGCACGTCGCTCCGCACCCGCTGTTCGGGCGCAAGGGCCTCGACCTGACGATCTCCGTGCCGGTGGACTTCACCGAGCTCACGCTCGGCACCACGATCACGGTGCCGACGCTCGAAGGCAAGGTCTCGCTCAAGGTGCCGTCGGGCACCGCGAGCGGACGAGTGCTGCGCGTGCGCGGCAAGGGCATCGCCAAGCGCGACGGCTCACAAGGTGATCTGCTCGTCACCCTCACCGCGGCGATTCCCGCCAAACTGGACGACAAGGCGCGCGAAGCACTGCAGGCGTACGCCGAGGCGATGGCCGGGCACGACCCCCGGCCCGAGATCACTGAGCTGCTCGAAGGCAGGTGAGTGGGATGTTCGGCGGGATTCCCCAGGAAGGGGACGAAGAGACCCCCGTGTTCGTCATCTCGGTGGCGGCCCAGCTCGCGGGGATGCACGCGCAGACGTTGCGCACCTACGACCGGCAGGGCCTGGTGTCGCCGGGCCGCACGTCCGGTGGCGGGCGGCGCTACTCGATGCGGGACATCGCGCTGCTGCGTGAAGTCCAGCGTCTGTCGCAAGAGGACGGCGTCAACCTGGCCGGCATCAAGCGCATCATCGAGCTGGAGAACCAGGTCGACGCGCTGCGGGCCCGGCTCGCGGAGCTGACCGAAGAGCTGGCCGCGGCGTACGCCGCGGGCGAGCAGGCCGCGGCGGCGGCGCACGCGTCGTACCGCCGGGACCTGGTGCCGCTCAACCAGCAGACGGCGATGGTGGTCTGGCGTCCCAAGCGCCGCTGACGTTCTGATGCACCGAAGGCCTCCCCGGTCACCCGGGGAGGCCTTCGTGCGTCAGAGTTCCAGGCGCGGCCAGGCCGCGAGGTCGCGCAGCATCCGGCGGTCGTGCGTCGCGACGACCACCGCGGCCGGGGTTTCGAGGAGGGCCTCGGTCAGCTCCTCGACGAGCACCGCCGACAGGTGGTTGGTCGGCTCGTCGAACACCAGCAGGTCCGGGCGTCCGGCCAGCCGCAGCGCCAGGTCGAGCCGCCGCTGCTGGCCTTGGGACATGCGGCCGACCGGGGTGCGCAGGGCTTCGGCGTCGAGCAGGCCCATGGCCGAAAACGGGACGCCCGCACGCTCGAACAGCCGGCGGGCGGTGAGTTCTTCCGGCCACGCCGGGACTTCCTGGCCGATCAGGGCCACTTTCGCGCCGGGCAGGTGCCGGACCGAACCCGTCGTCGGCGTGAGTTCGCCGGCGAGCGCCGACAGCAGCGTCGACTTGCCCGCGCCGTTCTCGCCGGTGACGAGGAGGCGGTCGCCGCGGTCGAGGGACAGCGTCACCGGGCCGGTGAGGCGACCGGCGACGCCGACGTCGTGCAGGCGGACCAGTGCTCGCGCACCGGAGCCGAGATCGGGCCACCGCAACGACAATGGCGGCTCGGGCACGGTCACGCGGTGCGCCTCCAGCGCCGCCCGCTCCCGGTTGAGCGCCTGGACGACGCCGGGTGCGCGGGACTGGCGCTGGTGCCGCCCGGTGCCCTTGTCCGGCCGCCAGCCGGTGCTGAGCCGGTCACGCGCCTGCGTCACCGCGAGTGTGAGCTGCCGGTGCGTGTCCTGCTGCTCCTCGAACTCCTGCACCCAGCGTTCGCGGTCGCGGCGGCGGCCGTCCTGCCAGGCCGAATAGCCGCCGGCGTAGCTGCGCGGGCGGCCGTCCTGGCTGGGGTCGAGGTCGAGGAACTCGGTCGCGACGTCGCTGAGCAGCGCGCGGTCGTGGCTGACCAGCGTGACGCCGCCGTCGTGGCCGCGCAGGCGGTCGGTCAAGAACGCGAGGCCACCGGCGTCGAGGTGGTTGCCGGGCTCGTCGAGCAGCAGGAAGTCGTGCCGCGCACCGAGCAGGCAGGCCAGGCGCACGCGGTAGCGCTGCCCGACCGAAAGCGTGCCGAGCTCGCGGGTCCGGTCGGTGCAGGCGCCGAGGGCTTCGAGGGCGACGTCGACGCGGCGTTCGGCGTCCCACGCGTCGAGGCGCGAGGCCGCGTCGAGTGCGGCGGCGTAGCGGTCTTCGGAGAAATTTTCGGTCGCCGCATCGAGCGCTCGCAAAGCGTCGTGGGTTTCGCGCAACGCCTCGGTGGTCAGCGTGCCGACGGTTTCGCCGGACCGGAAGGGCAGCGCCTGCCGGGCGACGCCGACGGTGCCCGTCCGGTGGACGGTGCCGTGGTCGGGCGCGCGCAACCCGGCGAGGACGTGCAGCAGGGTGGTCTTGCCGCGCCCGTTCTCGCCGACGATCGCCAGCCGGGACCGGGCCGAAACGGTGACGCTCACGTCGTGCAGGACGCGGCGCGAGCCGAGCGTGACGCCGACGCGCTCCGCGCGCAGGTGGGCGGATTCGGGCAGGTGGGAAGTCAAGGGATGCTCCGCAGCTCTGGAGGGAGCCGGGCAGCACGAAAGCGGCCGCCCGGCGAAGGCCGGAACGACGGGCAGGGAAGGAGATCGGTGCGCCGCCGTCAGCGGCGGGTGCGCAACCTCGCGAAGACGGCGCGGGAGAACATCATGATCGCGAGGCTAACGCGACGCTGAGGCACGGCCAACCGAATTTCGGCGCGGCAGAACGCCCGGGATGGCTGGGTGCGCCCGACGAACGCGCTGGTTCGGGCCCAGCGGCCGCGAGCGGCCCGGCAGGAGGCTGCTCGCGGCCGGCACCCCAGAACGCGGGGGTCGTCAAACCTTGAAGTTCAACAGCTGCTTCACCTCGGCGGACCGCGACTCGATGACCCGCCGGGCCAGATCACGGGCCTGGGCGTTGACCCCGCCGTTCGCCGAGTTCTCCGTCTGGGCCAGCTCGATCGCTCCCTGCTGCTGGCCGGTCAGCACGTCGAGGAACTTGCGGGAAAACTCCGCGTCGGGCGCCGACCGGAGCGTGCCCACCAGGTCCGGTGAAGTCATCTTCATACCGCCGTGGCCCGCGTGGGCCTGGGGGTTCATGTCCATCGTCTCGGGCTGGGACCAGGCGCGAAGCCAGTTCCGCATGTCGTCCACTTCGGTGCGCTGCGTCGATTCGATCGCCGCCGCCAGTTCCTTCAACGCCGGCGGCAACGGGTGGTTCGCGGCCAGGCGGACGATCTCGATGCCCTGCTGGTTCTGGGGGATCAGCATCTGCAGGAACATCACGTCCGCCGCGTTGTACGCAGGTGGGGCCGCCGTCGCGCCGCAGCCGGTCAGCAGCAGCGCGACGACGGCCAGCACCACTCTCACTGGCGCTGCCAGAGCGCCGGGGTGTTCGGCGGCTCCCAGCCCGCGATCGCCGTGTGCGGCTGCAGGCAGCGGTAGCTCGCGCCGCCGTAGGTCACCACGTCGCCGGCCTTGTACGCCGTTCCCGCCGCCCACGTGCCGCTCGAGGGCGGTGTGGTCGGGGTCGTGGTCGGCGGCCGGGTCGTCGTCGGGGGCGGGGTCGTGGTGGTCGGTGGCGGAGTTCCGCCGCCGATCTGGAGGTCGACGCAGCTGTAGAACGCGTTGGCCGTGTCGGAGATGTTCCAGATCGCCAGCACCTTGACCCGGCCCGAATAGCCGGCCAGGTTCACCGTGTGCTGCACGGTCGCCGGTGGCTGCTGGTTGTTGCCGGGGATGTTCGCGACGCGCGTGCCGCCGATGTAGTACTCGTAGTTCGAGGTGGCGTGCCGGGCGGTGAACACCCAGTTGAACGTCACCGTCGTGCCGACCGACTTGGCCGGCCAGGGCTTCGACTCGTCGGCCAGCTCGGCGAACTGCCCCAACCCGGCGTTGCAGCTGCGCAGGCCCTTGGGACCTTCGACGCTCTGGGGTTCGTAGACGATCTGACCGCAGTTCGGGACCTTCCCGGCCGCGCAGTTGGCCTGCCGGCTGGGCGGGTCGGAGATGTATCCGTGGGCACTCGCGGAGGTGGCGGGGAGGACGACGACCAGCACCGGGGCGAGGAGAGCACCGGCTGCGGCCGCGAAAAGCTTTCGCTTCAGGGTCATTTCGGCTCCTCGAGGGGGAACAGCGTTGTTCCGGAGGGAGGACGAACGAGCACGTCCGGGGAAGACGTGGTCTAGACCATAAAGCGATTCGGGCACAACGGTCAATCAACTACAGCCGTTCAGCAGAAACGCTAGCCCGCTCGGCTCAGTGCGAAGGTCGGGCCGGTTGCTGCAGGTGTTCGCCGAAGAAAGACGTCACTCGGCGCCACGCGTCTTCGGAGGCTTCGTGGTGGTAAGTGAACCCGACGACCTTGAGTAGCAGGTTGAGCGGTGCCGCGACCTCGATCTTGTTGGCGAACCCGTGACTCGCGCCGGCGTACTCCTTGACGTCGTGCGGGATTTCACGCTCGGTGAGCGCCGTCTCGAGCTTCGCCGCCGCGCCGCGCAGCGAGAAGTCCTTCTTGCCGAAGCTCGCGACGATCGGGCACGCGTCGTCGAGCACCGACAGGTTCTTCGGCAGCTGCCCGTAGTACGGCGCCGACGCCTCGAAGCCGCGTGACGCCGCGACGAGCGCGAAGCCGCCACCCATGCAGAACCCGGCGATGCCGACCCGGCCCGAGCAGTCCGGACGGCCGGCCAGGAGCGCGCGCGATGCCTCGATGTCGTCGAACGTCCGGCCCTGGTTCGCGAACATGTCCGAGAACACGCGACGCACGCAGCGGCGCATCCCGCCCCGCGAGTACAGGTCCGGGCTGAGCGCGAGGTAGCCCTCGGCGGCGAAGCGGTCGGTGATGTTCTTCGTGTCCTGGCTCAGCCCGAACGCGTCGTGGATGAGCACCACACCCGGGTGCGGCCCTTCGCCCGCGGGCTCCGCCAGGTAGCCGCCGATGGTCTCGTCCGAAACCGGAATCGTCATCTCCATATCGGCGAACATAGCGAGAATCCGCGCGACCCGCCGTGAGGTCCTCAGTCCAGGGTGAACGGGTCGAAGCGGATGCGTTCGAGCTCGACGCCGGCGGTCAGCAGCTTCGCGATCGTCGCCCGGATCATCGGGGGCGAGCCGGAGACGAGGATGTCGTGGTCCTCCCAGACACCGCGCTGGGACACGGCGTGCGCGAGCGTGCCGCGGTCGCCGCCGGGGATCGCGCCCTCCTCGGTCACCGGGGTGACCGTCAGCCACTTCGACACCGCGGTCAGCCGCCGGAGGTCGTCGAGCGCGTACAGGTCCTCGGGTCTTTTGCCGCCGAAGAACAGGTGCACCGGCGGGTTGCGCTTCCAGTGCGCGAGGTCGTCGAGGATCGAGACGAACGGGGTGACCCCGGTCCCGCCGGCGATCATCAGCAGCGGCTTCCGGGTGGCGGTCGGGCGCACGTTGAGCGTGCCCATCGCCGGCCCGAGCCGCCAGACGTCCCCCAGCTTGGTGTGGTTGACGATGGCCCCGCTGACCCAGCCGCCGGGCACCGCGCGCACGTGGAACGTCATCTGGCCGTCGCCGCGCGGCGCGGTCGCCGGGGAGAGGTAGCGCCACATCCGCGGCCGCTGCGGCACCTCCACGCTCACGTAGCTGCCGGCCCGGAACGGCAGCAGTCCTTCGGTCTGCACCCGCACCATCGCGACGTCGCGGGACAGCTTGCGGTGGTCGAGCACCCGCGCCGCCCAGGACGCGGGCCCGGTCTCGGCCTGCGCGGCCTCGCGCATGGTCTTCGCGATGAGCCCGTACGCCGTCGTCCACGCGGACTCCACCTCGGGCGTCCACTTCTGCTTGAGGAACCGTTTCATCGCGGACAGCAGCGCGATGCCGACGGCGTCGTAGTGGCGGGCGACGACGGCGAACTTGCGGTGGTCACGGCCCAGCTGCCCGAGGAAGGTGGTCAGCTCGTCGGGCCGGTCGACCATCTGCACCACGTACACGAGCGCGCGCAGCAACCGGCTGCGCTGGCTCGCCATCGTGACCGGGAACAGATCACGGCAATCCGGCGCGACCACGAACAACGCGCCGTAGAAGTACTGGGCGACTTCGTCGGCTTTCGGTTCGATCTCCGCAAAACTTTCACGAATCAACCGGGCGAGTTCGCGACCTTCCACGGTCGAAACGGGAACGGTCTTGGGTGGTGCGGAGACCTTCACGGATTCAGCAGTCATCGGGAACGGTATTCTCCAGTCCTGCAAAGGCTTTCTGTCGCCGTGCGTGCGGCGTCGCCGTGCGGTGCCGCCCCCGAGGGTTTCCGACTGTAGGCGAATTCCCGTGCAGATGCGCGTGATTCCGCGCGGTCCGCTCGAACGGAGCAATTCAGCGACACGGGGTAAACCCCGTCTGGCACAGCGTAAAAACGATCACCCGGACGGTTTACCCGGCGCGCGTAACAATTCTCGCGGTTCGTTCGATTCATGCATCGGACCAGCGGGTCCGCAATTGGCTAGTCGATCGTGAACGGGTCGTACTGGATCTGGTCCAGCGCGCTGCCCGCGACCAGCATGCGCGACACCGTCGCGCGGATCATCGCCGGCGAGCCGGACACGAGGATGTCGTGGTCCGGCCACGAGCCGTACCGCGTGACGGCCTCGGCCAGCGTGCCCTGCTCGAACCCGGGGACGTCGCCGCCGCGCTCCACCACCGGCGTCACGTTCAGCCAGGGGTTGGTCGACGCGAGCGCGCGCAGTTCCTCGAGGTCGTAGAGGTCCTCCCGGGACGGCCCGCCGTAGAACAGGCGTGTCTTCGGGTTTTCGCCCCACAGTGCGAGGTGGTCGAGAATCGACCGCAGTGGCGCGATGCCCGTGCCGCCCGCGACCATCAGCACGCCGCGCGACGATTCGCGGTCGACGTTCAAGCGGCCGAGCGGCGGGCCGAGCCGCCAGACGTCACCGGGCTGGGTGTGGCTGACTATCGCCCTGGACACCCAGCCACCGTCGATCGCGCGGACGTGGAACTCGATGCCGCCGTCCTCGCGCGGCGCGTTCGCCGGCGAGAGGTAGCGCCACAGCCGCGGCCGCTGCGGGACTTCGACGCTCACGTACTGGCCCGGGTGGTAGGGCACGGGCTGGTCGGGCATCAGCCGCACCAGCGCGAGGTCCCAGGTCAGCCGCCGGTGCTCGACCACGGTGGCCTGCCACGACGGCGGGTTCGTGTCGGACGCGGCGGCGTCCTGCATGGCCCGCGCGGCGATGGTGAACGCCTCCGCCCAGGCCCGTTCGACCTCGGGCGTCCACTCCCGGCCGAGGTGGTTCTTCAGCGCCGCCAGCAGCGCGGTGCCGACGGCTTCGTAGTGCCGGGGCACCACGCCGAACTTGCGGTGGTCGCGGCCCAGCTGGCGCAGGAAGGGCGCGAGGTCGTCGGGCCGGTCCACCATCTGCACGATGTGCACCAGCGCGCGCACCAGCCGGCCGCGCTGGATCTCCATGTTGATCGGGAAGAAGTCGCGCGTGGTCGGGGCGAGGGTGAACAGCATCCCGTAGAAGAACTGGGAGATGTCCGCGATGTACGGCTCGGACTTCGCCCAGCTCTCGCGGATGAGCCGGACCATCGCGACGACGGCCGCGGGGGCTTCACGCGGCGACGAAGACCTGGGGAGCGGGCTGACGGAGTCGGCGGTCATGGGGCGGTGTTCGCTCGCTGGGGACGGAGGGACGACGGCACCCGATCATCCACCGCCGGACCGGGCGCGGTGACGGCAGTTTCGCACACAGCCGCCTCCTGCTTCCTTCGCCACTACGTCCACCTCGTCACTCGCCGGGGCCGCGCGCGGGCCCGTCCGCAGGGTAGCCGCCGACCGCCCTTTTGCCCGCATTGTTGCTCCGACCGGGTGTATCGCACCGGGCATGGCGTGGGCGACCTCACCGGGCTGATCCTTGCTCGCGCAAGCGATCGGCAATAAACTTGTATTGCACAAGTAATAGCTTCATCGGGGGCTCCGGGTGGCGGAGCCCCGGTGCGGCAGTGGCAGGAGGGTCCCGATGGGCTTCGACGACACCGACGACGACGTCCGGGTCGAGCTCATGCGCGAGCTGAAGACCGCGTCGCAGCTCCAGCACGCCTGGATCATGCAGGCCTGGCAGAGCGAGCCGGGGCTGCACCCGGCCGCCGCGATGCTCCTGTCGGACCTCGCGAAGAACGGCGAGGCCAGGCCGTCCGAGCTGGCCAAGCGCCGGTTCGTCGACCTGTCGGTGGTCAGCAGGCAGATCACGCAGCTGTCCGCGGCCGGGCTGGTCGACCGCCGTCCGGCGCCCGAAGACGGCCGCGCGTCCTTGGTGAGCGTGTCCGAGAAGGGCCGGGCAGAGCTCGCCCGCTGGCGGGCCAACTACCTGGAGTTCATGGAGACGGCGCTCGGCGGCTGGGACGACGAGCGCGTCACCGACCTCATCGGCCGGCTCGCCGAGATGAACGCCGACCTGCGCCGCGCGCTCGGCAGCGCCGCTTGCCTCGCCGACACGACCAAGTGACGCGATGCCGCCGGAGTGCCACCGGCAGTGGCCTTCGGCCCGGCGGAAGTGTCTCCGTTCGGTCCTGACTTGGCGGCGGGCCAGGGAGTTAACGTCGAAAGGTGACGCGTAGCCGGGTGGCGCTGCTCTGCGCGCTGGGGACCGACAACTTCGGCTCGGGTCTCTTCCTCCCATTGGCGCTGGTGTACGTGACGCAGGTGGTCGGCGTGCCGCTCGCGGTGGCGGGCACGGCCGTCACGCTCGGTACCGTCGGCGGGCTCGTCGTGCCGCCGCTGGCCGGTCGCCTCGTGGACCGCGTCGGGCCGCGGGCCGTGGTCATCGGGGCCCAGCTGCTGCAGGCCGCCGGCGCGGGCGCGTACCTGCTCGCCGACGGCGCGGGCCCGGTGGTGGCCGCCGCGGTCCTGCTCTCCACCGGCCAGCAGCTGTTCTACAGCTCCCTGTTCGTGCTCATCGCCGACGTCGCGGGCGACGTCCCGAAGGATCGGCCGTTCGCCGAGGTGGGGATGGTGCGGGCCGGCTGCTTCGGCCTCGGCGGTCTCGTGGCGGGGGCGCTGCTGACCTGCCTCGGCGCCGGCGGGTACCGGATCGCGCTCCTCCTCGACGTTGCGACGTTCTTCGTGGCCGCGTCGATCCTCGCCCTGTTCGTCCGGCTCGCGCGGCCGCACGAGCAGCACCGAGAACGGTCGGTCAAGGTACTGCGCGACCGGCCGTACCTCGCCTTGATCCTCTTCAGCGGCCTGTTCGGCCTCTCCCTCGAGTTCTTCCTGATCGGCACGCCGGTGTTCGTGCTCGACCGGATGCACGGCCCGGTCTGGCTGCCCGGCGCGATCCTCGCCCTGCTGACCGTCCTGACCAGCGTCGGCGGCACGCTCGCGCTGCGGCTGACCGCCCACCTGAGCCGGATCACGGCGATGCGCGCGGGCTCGGCGCTGTTCGCCGTCTGGTGCCTGGTCAGCCTCGGGGTGCTGCTGGTGCCCGACGGCTGGCGCGTGGCCTACCTGCTGGCGTCGACGCTGATCTTCGCGGCCGGCGACCTGGTCTTCGGCCCGCGTTCGGGTGCACTCGCCGAAGCCGCGGCACCTCCGGTGGCCCGCGGCCGTTATCTCGCTGCGTACCAGTACGCGTTCACCGTGGCCCAGGTGCTCGCGCCCGCTGTGGTGGCGTTGTTCTCGGTCGCCGACTGGTTACCCTGGGTGCTGGTCGGGACGTGTGCCGGCCTCGCCGTGGCCGGGCTCGGCATGCTCGGATCGCGGTTGCCGGCGGGCGCCGTGGCACCCGGTCAGAGTTGAGCGGAACAGACTCAAGTTTTCGTGCGTTAAGGATAGTGTCAGGTCTCGGTCAGGCCTGTCACCACGACTTTTGTACCGAGCATGAGGTGAGGGATGGACGCTTTCAACCCGACCACGAAGACCCAGCAGGCGATCTCGTCCGCGGCGCAGGCGGCCACCATGGCCGGCAACCCGCACGTGTCGGCCGCCCACCTGCTGGGCGCCCTGCTGGCGCAGGGTGAGGGGCTGACCGCACCGCTGCTGACCGCGGTCGGGGCCGACCCGGGGGTGGTGCACAAGGAGCTCGAGCCGCTCATCGCGGCGCTGCCGTCGGCGACCGGCGCGACGGTGTCGAGCCCGCAGTTCGACACCTTCGCCGTCAAGTCGCTGACGCGCGCGCAGAAGCTGGCCACCGAGCTGGGCGACGAGTACGTCTCGACCGAGCACCTGCTCGTCGGGCTCGCCACCGAAGGCGGCCAGGTGGCCGACCTGCTCAAGCGCCACGGCGCGACGCCGGACGCGCTGCAGGAGGCGTTCGTCAAGGTCCGCGGCTCCGCCCGGATCACCAGCGAAGACCCGGAGAGCACGTTCAAGGCGCTGGAGAAGTACGGCGTCGACCTGACCGAGCGCGCCCGGAACGGCGAGCTCGACCCGGTCATCGGGCGCGACACCGAGATCCGCCGCGTCGTGCAGGTGCTGTCGCGGCGCACCAAGAACAACCCGGTCCTGATCGGCGAGCCGGGCGTCGGCAAGACGGCCATCGTCGAAGGGCTGGCCCAGCGCATCGTCGCCGGGGACGTGCCGGAGTCGCTGCGAGGCAAGCGCGTCGTCGCCCTCGACCTCGGGTCGATGGTGGCCGGCGCGAAGTTCCGCGGCGAGTTCGAGGAGCGGCTGAAGGCCGTGCTCAAGGAGATCACCGACTCCGCGGGCGAGGTCGTCACCTTCATCGACGAGCTGCACACGATCGTCGGCGCCGGCGCGACCGGTGAGGGCGCGATGGACGCGGGCAACATGATCAAGCCGATGCTCGCCCGCGGCGAGCTGCGGATGGTCGGCGCGACCACCCTCGACGAGTACCGCCAGCACATCGAGAAGGACGCCGCCCTGGAGCGGCGCTTCCAGCAGGTGCTCGTCGGCGAGCCGTCGCCGGAGGACACCATCGCGATCCTGCGCGGGCTCAAGGAGCGCTACGAGGTGCACCACGGTGTCCGGATCACGGACGCCGCGCTGGTCGCCGCCTCGACGTTGTCCGACCGCTACATCACCGCGCGCTTCCTGCCGGACAAGGCCATCGACCTGGTCGACGAGGCCGCGTCCAAGCTGCGCATGGAGATCGACTCGCGGCCGGTGGAGATCGACGAGGTCGAACGCGCCGTGCGGCGTCTCGAGATCGAGGAGATGGCGCTCGCCAAGGAGAGCGACGCGGCTTCGAAGGACCGGCTCACCGCGTTGCGGGCCGAGCTGGCCGAGAAGCGCGAGACGCTGACCGCGTTGACCGCGCGCTGGCAGAACGAGAAGGGCTCCATCGAGAAGGTCCGTGAGCTCAAGGAACAGCTGGAGCAGCTGCGCGGCGAGTCGGAGCGCGCCGAGCGCGACGGTGACCTCGGCAAGGCCGCCGAGCTGCGCTACGGCCGGATCCCGGCGCTGGAGAAGGAGTTCGAAGCGGCCACCGCGGCGAGCGAGGCCAGCCAGCAGAACGTGATGCTCAAGGAAGAGGTCGGCGCGGACGACGTCGCGGACGTGGTCAGCGCGTGGACCGGCATCCCGGCGGGCCGGCTGCTCGAAGGCGAGACCGGCAAGCTGCTCCGGATGGAGGAGGAGCTGGGCCGCCGCGTCATCGGGCAGCAGGAAGCCGTGCAGGTCGTCTCGGACGCGGTGCGCCGCAGCCGGGCCGGCGTCGCCGACCCCGACCGCCCGACCGGCTCGTTCCTGTTCCTCGGCCCGACCGGCGTCGGCAAGACCGAGCTGGCGAAGGCGCTGGCCGAGTTCCTGTTCGACGACGAGCGCGCGATGCAGCGCATCGACATGAGCGAGTACGCCGAGAAGCACTCGGTGGCGCGCCTGGTCGGTGCTCCGCCGGGGTACGTCGGGTACGACCAGGGCGGGCAGCTGACCGAGGCCGTCCGGCGCCGGCCGTACTCGGTGGTGCTGCTCGACGAGGTCGAGAAGGCCCACCCGGACGTCTTCGACGTGCTGCTGCAGGTCCTCGACGACGGGCGGCTGACCGACGGCCAGGGCCGGACGGTGGACTTCCGCAACACGATCCTGATCCTGACCTCGAACCTCGGTTCGCAGGCCATCGCCGACCCGTCGCTGGACGAACGGCAGCGGCGGGACGCGGTGCTCTCGGTGGTGCAGCGGCAGTTCAAGCCGGAGTTCCTCAACCGGCTCGACGACATCGTCGTGTTCCACTCGCTCGGCACCGAGCAGCTGACGTCCATTGTGGACATCCAGGTGGCGCGGCTGGCTTCGCGGCTCGCGCAGCGCCGGCTCAACCTGGAGGTCACCGCCGGCGCCCGTGAGTGGCTCGCGCTCAACGGCTTCGACCCGATCTACGGCGCCCGCCCGCTCCGGCGGCTGGTCCAGTCGGCGATCGGCGACAAGCTGGCGAAGGAGCTGCTGTCGGGTGAGGTCCGGGACGGCGACACCGTGCGTGTCGACATCCCGGAGCTGGAAGCCGGCGACTCGCTGACGGTCGAGCGGGTCTGAGGTCCCCAAGCCTCTGAAGGCCACCATCAGGGCACCTAGTGCTCTGATGGTGGCCTTCAGAGCATTCCGGCAGCGTCCAAAGTGGCTTCTTGTGGCGATTTGTCGACCTGGCGGCCGGGAATTGGTCCGAACGGGCCCGGCGACACGGGTACCGGCGATCATCTCTTCGGCGTAGCAGGCGATACCCTGCACGTCGTGGGTATTCCGGCGTGGATCTGGTTCGTCATCGCGGCCGTCGCCCTGGTGGCGGGCCTCGGGCTGCTCGCTGCCGACCGGGCGAAGGAGGGCTCGCGCAACCGCGAGCGCATGCGCTGGGCTCAGCTGCGCGGCTGGCAGTTCGTCGAGGAGGACGAGCGGCTGCCGCAGCAGTGGTCCAACGGCGCGATCGGCTACTTCGGCGCGGACGCCGCGGTGAACGTCGTCGCGGGCTCGACCTTCACCTCCGACGGCCGCCGTCCCGTGTTCATCTTCGACATCGAGTCCGAGGGGCAGATCCCGGCGGTCGTCGTCGCTGTGCGCTGCAACAAGAAGCACCGGATCCCGATCGAGATGTGGCTGTCCAGCGTGCCGTTCCAGCGCGCCGACATGCCCGAGATGCTCGGCCCGATCGGCTCCCGCTACGCCTTCGCCGACGACGCCGACGGCGCCCGCGCGGTGATCACCCAGGAGCTCGTCGACGCGGCGGACCAGCTCGGCGGCGACGTCGGCGTGGCGTGGCTCGAGGCCGAGTGGGTGCTCGCCAGCGTGGCCCCGACCGCGGGTCCGTCCCGGCTCGAGCGGCTGCTGCGTGATCTCGGCGAGATCGCGGACATCGTCGACCCGTTCGACGAGGACTACGACGCGGGCCGCCACCAGGCGAGCGCGCCCATCCCGACCATCGGCGGCACCCCGCCGACCCCGGCCGCCGGGACGCCGGTCCAGCAGCACCAGCCGGTGGACCCGCCGGCGCAGGACTAGAAGCCGAGCACCGGCTGGTCGAGCACGCTGACCGCCAGCGTGCCGCGCAGTGACGTCGTGCCGCCCTGGACGTGGACGACGCGATCGACCCCGAGGTCGCCGCTGAACGAGCCCGATGACTGGCTCACGGACGTCTTGACCAGGCCCGACGCCGGCCCCAGCTGGCCGCCGAGCTCGTGCTCTTGGCCCACGTCGAGGTCGCCGGAGAAGTTGCCGATCGCGTGCAGGTCGGACGTCGTGCCGACCGCGCCCAGCTGTCCGGCGTCGACGGCCTGGCCGGACGAGTGGCGGGCCGCGAGCCCGCCCGTGAGGTCGCCGGCGAACAGCCCCGCGTCGAGCTGCTCGGCGTTTTCGCTCAGGACGTCGACGCCGTCGGCCAGCCAGACGCCCTGGTGAGACCGCTGGAGGACACCCGCGCGGTCGCCGCGCGTGGCGACCGCCTCCGTGAGATCGGACGCCAGCCGGGTGTCGCCGAGCTGCTTGACCACGACGTCGCGGCGGCTGGCGGAGAGCGTGTCACCGTCGTTGTCGAGCGTGGTCGTGTGCCGGTGGTCGAGGGGCAGGGTGAGTTCGGCCGGGGACGCGAGCGCCGCCGCGGGAGCCGCGAACAGGAGGGCCACGGGCGCCGCGCCGGCGGCGATCTTGGGCAGGTAGCCGCTCTTGCGCCTGTTGTGCTTACCCATGATCGGGACGATAACCCGGGCCCGAAACGGCTGCACCCGGAGCCCCTGACCTGTGGGTATCGTTCACTCACATGACCACCACCGCTCTCATAACCGGTGCCACCGCGGGCATCGGTGCGCAGTTCGCGCGCACGCTCGCCGCCGAGAAGTACGACCTGGTCCTCGTCGCCCGCGACACCGCTCGGCTGGAGGCCTACGCCGGAGAGCTGCGCGAAAAGTACGGGGTCGGCGTCGAGGTGCTGCCCGCCGATCTGTCCGAAGTGGACGGACGGGCGGCGGTCGAGGAGCGGCTCGCCGCCGGTCCGGCCGACCTGCTCGTGAACAACGCCGGGTTCGGGCTGAACGGCGACTTCTGGACGATCCCGCCGGACGCGCTGCAGCGCCAGCTCGACGTCAACGTCACCGCCGTCCTGCGGCTGACGCGGGCCGTGCTGCCCGGCATGATCCAGCGCGGCCACGGTGAAATCATCCAGGTCAGCAGCGTCGCGGGGTTCTTCAGTGGCCGCGGTTCGACGTACACGGCCAGCAAGAACTGGGTCACGTCGTTCACCGAAGGCATCGCCGCGTCACTGCCGAAGGGTGTCCGGATGATGGCGCTCTGCCCGGGTTTCACGGCGACCGAGTTCCACCAGCGGGCCGGCATCGGCAAACCGGGCCCGAAAATCGCCTGGCTGGGTGTCGAACAGGTGGTCGGCGAGGCGCTCGCGGACCTGCGCCGCGGCAAGGTGATCTCCGTGCCGAGCCTGCAGTACAAGGCCGTCGTCGCGATCGGCGGGCTGCTGCCGCGCGCGGTGCTGCGCCGGATCAGCGGCGGCTTCGGCGGCAAGGGCCGCACCTGAGGCGCCGCTTTCACGGGAATCCCTACCCCGCACTTTCACGTGAAAGTGCGGGGTAGGGCTGCCCCTACCCCGAAGACGCGCGTGCGCACCAGGGTGAAAGCCGGGCTGCCTCCCTAGCGTTTTCCCCATGACAACTGGGTGGAACGAGACAGCCGACGCGGTCCGGCTGGAAGCCGTGCGCAAGGAGTACGGCGAAGGCGTGGTCGCACTCGACGGGGTCTCGATCGCGTTCCCGCGCGGCGGGTTCACCGCGGTGATGGGCCCGTCGGGGTCGGGCAAGAGCACGTTCCTGCACTGCGCGGCCGGGCTCGACCGGCCGACGTCGGGCCGCGTCGTCCTCGACGGCCAGGACCTCGACGGCAAGAGCGAGACCTACCTGACGAAGCTGCGCCGCGACCGCGTCGGCTTCGTCTTCCAGGCGTTCAACCTGCTCTCGGCGCTGACGGTCGAGCAGAACGTCGTGCTGCCGCTGCAGCTGGCCGGCAAGCGCCCGGACAAGCGGCTCGTGGCGCGGATCCTCACGCACGTCGGGCTCGACGGGCGCCGCAAGCACCTGCCCGGGCAGCTGTCCGGCGGGCAGCAGCAGCGCGTCGCGATCGCGCGCGCCCTGGTCACCGACCCGGCCGTGCTGTTCGCCGACGAGCCGACCGGCGCGCTCGACACCCGCACCGCCGCCGACGTGCTCGGCCTGCTGCGCGAGTCCGTCCGGGCGTCGGGCCAGACGGTGATCATGGTGACGCACGACCCGGTCGCCGCGTCCTACGCCGACGAGGTCGTGTTCCTCGCCGACGGCCGCATCGCCGGCCGCCTCTCGCGGCCGACCGCGGAAGCCGTCGCCGAGCGGATGACCCACCTGGGTGCCTGGGACCGGCTGGCGGTGCAGGCCTGATGTTCACCCTCGCGATGCGGACGCTGCGCGTGCGCAAGGGCGGCTTCCTGGCGACGTTCGTCGCCGTGTTCTTCGGCGCGCTGATCATCTCGGCGTGCGGTGGCCTGATGGAGACGGGCATCCGGTCGGAGACGCCGGTGCAGCGGCTGGCCGCGGCGCCGATCGTCGTCGGCGGGCAGCAAACGTTCGAGCTGCCCGAAGAGGACCCGGCGACCCTCGACCCCGACGACAAGCACAAGTTCAAGAACGTGACCCTGCCCGAGCGCGTGCGCCTCGACGCCGCGCTGGCCGCCCGCCTGCGCGCGGTCCCCGGCGTCACGAACGTCGTCGGCGAGGTGAGCTTCGCGGCGCAGGCCGGCGCCGCGAGCGCTCTCGGGCACGCCTGGAACTCCGCCGCGTTGACGCCGTACGCGCTGAAGGGCGAAGCGCCGAAGCCGGGCGAAGTCGTGGTCGACGCCGGGCTCGGGCTCGCCGTCGGGGACACGCTGCCGGTCGCCGCGCACGGCAGCGTCGGCGAGTACCGGGTCTCCGGCATCGCCGAGGCGCCGCAGGCCATGCGGGATTCCGCGTTGTTCTTCTCGGCTTCCGACGCGGACAAGCTCTCCGGGCACCCGGGCCGGTACGACGCCATCGGCGTCTTCGGGGGTGACGTCGCCGCGGTGACGGCGGCCGTCGGCGACGCCGGGATCGTGACGACCGGGACCGACCGCGGCGCCATCGAGTTCCCCGAGGTCGCCACGAGCGGCGAGAACCTCATCGTCCTGGCCGCCGTCTCCGGCGGACTGTCGGCGATGGTCATGGTGTTCGTCGTCGCGGGCACGCTCACGCTGTCGACCCAGCAGCGCCAGCGCGAACTCGCGCTGCTGCGCGCGATTGGCACGACCCCGCGCCAGCTGCGCCGGATGGTCCTCGGCGAGGCGCTGGTCGTCGGCG
The DNA here is from genome assembly GCF_040682775.1 of Amycolatopsis sp. NPDC051106. Classification (NCBI taxonomy): domain Bacteria; kingdom Bacillati; phylum Actinomycetota; class Actinomycetes; order Pseudonocardiales; family Pseudonocardiaceae; genus Amycolatopsis; species Amycolatopsis sp. NPDC051106. The sequence continues at coordinate 220,161 of NZ_JBFBBQ010000001.1, forward strand.
TGCTCGCGGTCGCCGTCGCGGTCGTGCTCGGCCCGGTGCTCGGGAACTGGCTGTTCGGCGAGCTCGCGGCCCACCACGTCGTGCCGGACGTGCTGGAGTTCGAGCAGGGCTGGCTCCCGGCGACCGTCGCTGCCGGCGCGTCGCTGCTGGCCGTCGTGGCCGCGTCCTTCGTCGCCGGACGCCGTGCCTCGAAGGTCCGCCCGACCGAGGCGCTGGCGGAAGCCGCCGTCGAACGTCGCTGGCTGACGCCGATCCGGCTGATCACCGCGATCCTGTGCTTCGCGGGCGGGACGGCGCTGGCCATCGTCACGGTCGCCGTGATGACCGGCCCGGTCGCGGCCAGCACGGCCGGCCCCGCGGTGATGCTGTGGGCGTTCGGGCTCGCGGCGATCAGCCCGGGAGTCACCAAGGTGACGGCGATGCTGCTGAGCTGGCCGGTCCGGGCCGTCAGCGGGGTCACCGGCCGGGTCGCGCTGCTCAACACCCGCGTCGGCGCGGTCCGGACGGCCGGCGCGGTCACCCCGATCATGCTCGCGGTCGGCATCGCGACCGCCAACATCTACCTGCAGACCACCCAGGAAGCCGTCTCGAACCAGGCGTACACCGAGGACCTGCGCGCGGACGCGGTCGTCGCCGGGCCGGGCGGGCTGGACCCGTCGGTGCTCGGCCGGGTCGCCGCGGTGCCGGGGGTCGCGAGTGCGTCGGAGTACGTCACGAGCACGGTGTTCGTCGACCGGCCGTACGACTCGAACCAGAACGACGACGGCTGGCCCGCGCTCGGCGTCAGCGAGCTGACCGGGAACGCCGTCGAGGTGCCGGCGAAGCTCGGCCGCCAGGTCGGCGACACGCTGTCGCTGCGGCTCGGCGACGGCACGCCGGTGGACGTGCGGGTAGCCGCCGTCGTGAGCCAGCGAGCCGGGTTCGAACGGCTCGTGCTGCCCGCGTCCCTGCTGGCTCCGCACACGACACTCGGGCTCGCTCCGCAACTGCTGGTGCGGGCGGCCGAAGGCATCGACACGGCGACGCTGACTTCGCGCCTTCGCGAGGCGACAGCCGGGTTGCCGGTGGCGGTCGGTGATCGTGACGCGCTGATCGCGGCGCACGCGAAGGGCAACGAGATCGGCGCGTGGGTCAACTACCTGCTCGTCGGGATGATCCTGGCGTACACGGTGATCTCGGTCGTCAACACGCTGGTGATGGCCACGGCCAAGCGGCGCCGGGAGTTCGGGCTGCAACGGCTGAGCGGGTTCACCCGCGGGCAGGTGCTGCGGATGGCCGGTGTCGAAGGCGGGCTGATCGCGGCCATCGCGGTGCTGCTCGGGACACTGGTCTCGGCGGGCGCGATCGTGCCGTTCTGCCTGGTGGTGACCGATTCGCTGCTGCCGTCCGGGCCGATCGCGATCTACCTGGTGGTGCTCGCGATCGCCGTGGTGCTCTCGCTCGTCGCGATCCTCATCCCGGCCTGGGCGGCGACGCGCGGGCGTGCGGTCGACGCCACATCCATCGGTGAGTGAGAACGGCCGTGTGTAAGACTCTCGGCCGTGGCGAACCCCGGGTTGGATCAAGCGGCGAAACTCGAACTGGCCAGGCTGGTCACCGATCTTTCCGTGGTGCACGGAAAAGTGACCCTGGCGTCCGGCAAGGAAGCCGACTACTACATCGACCTCCGGCGGGCGACCCTGCACCACGCGGCCGCGCCGCTGATCGGCAAGCTGCTGCGCCAGCTCACCGCGGACTGGGACTACGTCGCCGCGGGCGGGCTGACGCTCGGCGCCGACCCGGTCGCGCTGGCGATGCTGCACTCCGCGGCGACCGACGGGGTCGTGCTCGACGCGTTCGTCGTCCGGAAGTCCGTCAAGGAACACGGCATGCAGCGGCGCATCGAGGGCATGGAGGTCCGCGGGCAGCGCGTGCTGGCGGTCGAGGACACGTCGACGACGGGCGGCAGCGTGCTCGAGGCGGTCGCGGCCCTGCGTGAAGCGGGCGCGAACGTGATCGGCGTGGTGACGGTGGTCGACCGCGACACGGGGGCGCGCGAGGCCATCGAGAAGGAAGGCCTGGAGTACCGCTACGTCCTCGGCAAGGACGACCTCGGCCTGGACTGAGCGGCGGAGACGGCCGGGGCGGATCGCGCTGATTCGCCCCGGTGACCCAGGTCACCGACAATCACCCCGTGACGTTTCCCGCGCTTGCGTGTCCTCCTCCCGAGGAGGTGCCGTGACGACCAGCGCGGAGCCCGGTACGCCGCTCGACGACGCGACCCTCGTCGGGCGTGCGAAGGACGGCGATGTCCGGGCGTACGAGCAGCTCGTGCTGCGCTACCAGGGGCCGATGTTCCGGCTCGCCGTGAAGATGCTCGCGCACCGCGGCGACGCCGAGGACGTCGTGCAGGAGGTCTTCCTCAACGCCTGGCGCAAGCTCGGCCAGCTCGGCGAAGACGCGGCGTTCGTCGGCTGGCTCTACCGGGCCACCACGAACCGCTGTCTCAACACGATCCGCGCGCGCAAGCCCCAGGCGGACGTCGACCTCGACACCGCCGAGTCGCCGCGGGCGGACCTCCAGCCGGAGCGGGCCGCGCAGGTCAGCGGCCAGCTCTCGGCGTTGAACGCGGCGCTGGCGCAGCTGACGCCGGAACAGAGAGCGTGCTGGCTGCTGCGCGAGGCGCACGGCCGCTCCTACGAGGAGATCGGCGAAGTCGTCGGCGCGAACACGACCGCGGTCCGCGGCCGGATCGCGCGGGCCCGGGCCCAGCTGGCGGAGGTGATGAAGCCATGGCGATGACGGACTACGAGCTGCCCTGCGAACGCGGTGTCGAGCAGGTGTGGGAGCGGCTCGACGCGGTCGGCGCCGGGCTGGCGGACGAGCACGAGCTGACCTGCCCGCACTGCCGGGCCGCGCGCGAAAGCCTGCTGGCGCTGCGCGAGGCCACCGCGGAGCTGGTGGCCGAGGACGACGTGCCGCCGGCCCTGTTCGGCCGGATCATGTCGGCGGTGCGGGCCGAGGTGCGGCGCGGTTCGATGGTGGCGCTGCCGACCCCGGAACCGGGGTTCGTCGAGATCAGCGAGCAGGCCGTGGCCGCGGTGCTGCGGTACGCGGCGGACACGGTCGACGGGGTCCGGGCGCGACGCTGCCGGGTGCGGACGGGCGCCGACGGCGTCGTAGAAGTCGAACTCACCCTCGCGGTGAGCCTGCGGAACGTCACCGGCGGCGAAGCGCTGGCGCTGGTGCGGGAGCGGGTGACCGCGGCGGCCGCCGCCCGGGTGGGGCTGACGCTGGCGAAGCTCGACCTGCTGGTGGACGACATCTTCGAGGAAGACACTGCCGGGGAGCCAGGGGAATGAGCGTGGACTACGTCATCGCCGATCCGGTGATCGCCTCGGTGGCGGCGCGGGCGGCGATCGGGACGCCGGGCGTGGTGCGGCTCGAACCGGGCCTGCGCGGCCTGGTGACGGCGTGGACGCGAGCTGCCCGCCAACGGTGGAAGGGCCTCGACCCGGCGCCCGCGGACGGCGTCCGGGTCCGCATGGCGGACGGCCGGGTGACCGTCGAGATCGACCTGGTCACGGCGGCGGCCGACCAGGCCGCGGCGGTGGGCCGGGCCGTGCAGCGCGCGGTCCGGCGGTTCGTGACCGAGCAGACCGGCTTGGTCGTCGACGAGGTTTCGGTGTCCATCATGGACATCGAGGTCCGGTGAGCGCGGCCGAAGCCGTCGAGAAGATCGTCGGCGCCCTCACCGCGGTGGACGGCCTCCGCCCGGCGACCCCGGTGTCGCCCGGGACGACGTGGCTGCCGGTGGACTGGGCCGGCCTGGCGGTCGACTTGTCGGCCGAGGTGGTCGAGGTCCGCCTGATCGCGACGCGGCTGCCGATCCCGCCCCTGCTGGAACAGGCCGCGGCGGTGGTGCGGCCGGTGCTGGAGGGGACGGAGTGGGAGCACGCGCGGCTGCGGCTGGTCGTCACGGACCTCGACGGGGCGGCGTTCGCGAGACCCACGTCACAGTGATCCTCCCCCGTCCTGGGGGTCCTTACCTACGAAAAGCCTGGGGGCTGAGGACATTCAGGGAGGATCTCCATGACCGCGACCGCCGAGAAGACCGCCGTGAAGTCCGAGACCGCCACTCTCGTCACGAAGCAGGGCACGACTACGATCGCCGACACCGTGGTGCAGAAGATCGCCGGGCTCGCCGCGCGCGAGGTCAGCGGCGTGCACGACCTCGGGGGTGGCGCGGCGCGGGCGTTCGGCGCCCTGCGCGACCGCATCCCGGGTGCGTCGGCCAGCACCGGCCAGGGCGTCTCGGTCGAGGTCGGGGAGAAGCAGGCGGCCGTCGACCTGCAGATCCTCGTCGAGTACGGCGTCGCCATCGCCGACCTCGCGCGGTCGGTGCGCCGCAACGTCGTCACGTCGATCGAGCAGATGACCGGGCTGCAGGTCGTCGAGGTGAACATCACCGTCAGCGACGTCCACCTGCCCGGCGACGAGGAGCCCGCGCCGAGCGACCGGGTGCGCTGACCTCACCGGGCGTACCGTCGAAGGCATGGACGAGCCGTCGAAGCCCGGCGAGCCGCCGGAGCGGCCCGGGCACCAGCCGCCGTGGAAGAAGCCGCCCGAGCAGTACCCGCACGAGGAGCCGACGAAGTACCCGGCGAAACGCCCCCCGGAATTCCCACCGGGTGTGACGCCTCCGTCACCGCCGGGGTGAACGGGTTGCTCCGGTGGGTTAAACATCACACGACTGGGCACTCTTAGGGGCGGCCGAACTCGATCAGCGGAGTAAAGTCGCTGGTAGGGGGTTCGGCGAAGGGGGCGTGTGGTGGCGAAGTTCCTGGCGGAAGTGACTGTCGCGGTACACATGCTGGCCCTGTTGCTCATCGGTTTCGGGGGCTTCATCGCGTGGCGCCGGCCGAAACTCATCTTCATCCACATGTTCGCCGTGGCCTGGGGCGTCCTGGTCAACGTGGCGCCGGTGCCGTGCCCGTTCACGGCGCTGGAGAACTACTTCCGCCACCAGCAGGGCCTCGGTGACCTGCCCGGCGGGTTCAACGCCTACTACCTGTACGGCACGGTGTTCCCGCAGTCGTGGCTGCCGGCGATCGGAGTCATCGCGATCGCGGTGGTCGGCTACTCCTACGTCGGCGTCTACCACCGCTGGCGCCACCGCGACCACACCGAGGACGCCCGGGCGCACCGCGTCCGCCTGGGCTAGGCGACAATCGGGCGGTGAGCACTTCCCCCGACGCCGGACCCACCGAGTGGGTGAGCCGCGAAGAGGTCGGCGTCGGCCCGTGGCCGGGTGACTGGCCGACGGACGAGCGGTACGACCCCGACCTGCTGCGCGACGGCGACCGCCGCAACGTCGTCGACGCCTACCGCTACTGGCGCCGCGAGGCGATCGTGTCCGATGTGGACCGCCGGCGGCACCCGTTCCACGTCGCGATCGAGAACTTCCAGCACGACCACAACATCGGCACGGTGGTCCGCACGGCGAACGCCTTCGCGGCGGCGGAGGTCCACATCGTCGGCCGCCGCCGCTGGAACCGCCGCGGCGCGATGGTGACCGACCGCTACCAGCACCTCCGGCACCACGACGACGTCTCCGGACTGGTTTCGTTCGCTGCCGAGCAGGGGCTGGCGGTCGTCGCGGTCGACAACACGCCGGGGTCCGAGCCGGTGGAAACGGCTTCGCTGCCGCGTTCGTGCGTGCTCGTGTTCGGTCAAGAGGGGCCGGGGTTGTCCGCGGGCACGCAGGAAGCGGCGTCGCTGGTGGTGTCGATCGCCCAGTTCGGGACGACGCGGTCGATCAACGCGGGCGTCGCGGCGGGGATCGTCATGCACGCCTGGGTCCGGCAGCACGCCGACCTGTCGACGGCCTGGTGACTACAGCCCCCATCCCCAGCGCAGCTGCACCACGCCCGACGCGTTGTTGGTCGCCAAGCCGCTGCCGCTCTGCCGCGTGATCGAGTAGGTGTCGCCCGAGCGCAGGCCGGGCCAGTAGACGACGCCCATCTGCCGTGACCGCGCCAAATCGGTGGTGGCGGCGAAGTACGCCGTGAAGTTGTTGCCGTCCTGGTGCCCGGCGGAGTAGTCGAGTCCCGTCGTCATCGGAGCGCCGGCCTCGTCGATGATGGTGCGCGAGGAGTACGAGCCGAGCCGGTTGCTCAGGTTGGCCGTCCACGCCGAACGGGTCGTGTCCGAGGCCCAGAAGCCGTAGAAGTGCAGCGACAGCAGCGTCCCGGTCAACGCGCTCGCCGCCCCGACACCGGTGACGTTGTCGTTGTAGCCGGTGCCGCTGATCAGCACCCGGCCGCGCGGGATGCCGGAATGGCGGGACAGCCAGGCCGAGCAGAGCGAAACCCAGCTGTTCAGGCTGTAGCCGAACGGCTCGTTCATCGGCTCGAAGTAGACGTTGGCGTTGCCGCCGTAGTCGCTCGTGACCTTGTCCCACATGGTGTTCCACGCGGTCACGTCGTCGACGAGGCCGTCCTTGTTCGCTTCCCAGTACCCGAAGATGACCTTCATGCCGTGGGCCAGCGCCGAGTCGGCGGCGCCCTTGTACCGCGCCCACCAGTCCGAGTTGACGCTCTGCGGGTTGACCGGGAGCCGCACGGTGTTCGCGCCCAGCTGCTGCTGGAAGCCGGCGATGATGCCGTCGGCCTTGGTGCGGACGGCGTCGTAGCTGTCCCCGGCGGTGAGCCCGGTCGGGATGACCCAGCCGTCCACGTAGTTGTCGCGCGCGTCAGCCCAGTTGACGCCGCGGAAGGCGTTGGTGGCGGCGGAAGCGGGCTGGGGAATCGTGAGCAGGGGTGCGGTGAGGACCGCGATCAAGGTGGCACGCAGACAGCGACGGAAGCGGGTCATGCGAACTCCGATGTCCGATGATCGATGTTTACGTCAACATGCCCGCCCGAGAATCCTCTCGGTCCGCGCCGGATGTCAAGCGTCAGGCCGGCGCGACCTCGACCGGGATGCCGTTCAGCACCGAAGTCCCGGACGGCACGTCGAGCAGCGTCTCGTCGGCGACCAGGTTCGAGTTGACGCCGGGGTGCGCGTGCGCCACGCGGGTTCGCGAGCCATCGACGTCGTGGCCCCAGCCGTGCGGGATGCTGACCACGCCCGGCCGGATCTCGTCGGACACCTCGACCGGCACCTCCAGCTTGCCGGCGCGCGAGGTCACCGACGCCAGTGAGCCGTCGGTGAGGCCGAGGCGCGTCGCGTCGGCCGGGTGGACCAGGATCGTGCAGCGGTTTCCGCCGCGGACCAGCGGTGCGAGGTTGTGCATCCACGAGTTGTTCGAGCTCAGGTGGCGCCGGCCGATCAGCACGAGGCCCTCCTCGAGCGGGCGGTCCAGCTCGGCCCGCAGCCGCGGGACGTCGGCGACGACCGGCTCCGGAGCGAGCTCGATCCGCCCGGACGCGGTGCACAGCACCTCGGGGATCCGCGGCTTCAGCGGTCCGAAGTCCATTCCGTGCGGCGCGGCTTCGAGGTCGGCCAGCGTGACGTCGTAAGGGCCGGCGCGCAACAGCAGGTCGACGAGTCGCGCGGGGCCGGTGCGATCGTGGGTGACCTCGAGCTTGGCGCGGCGTGCGACATCGGCGGCGACGAAGTCGTCGAGCGCCGCGACGTCCGCTTCGGGGCCCTGACCGGTGACGATGCCGGTGAGCCGCAGTATTGTCTCCCATTCCTGCGGCAGCTTCGACGGCAGCGTCGCCGGTGTCCAGTTGGCGACGTTGCGCACCGAGAGCTGGTAGAAGGCCAGGTCGAAGTGCGGCCGTTCGAGCGGTGACGGGCCGGGCAGGATGACGTCGGCCTGGCGCGACGTCTCGTTCAGGTAGACGTCGACGGAGATCATGAAGTCGAGCTTCTTCAGGGCTTCACTCAGGCGCCCGGCGTTCGGCGTGCTGAGGCACGGGTTGCCGCTGACGGTGATCAGCGCGCGGACCTGGCCGTCGCCCGGGGTTTCGATCTCGTCGGCCAGCGTCGCGACCGGCAGCTCGCCGACGACCTCGGGGTAGCCGCGCACGCGGCTGTGCCAGCGTCCGACGGCGAACGGCCGCCGGTTCCCGGTCGGCTGGCACGCGGCCAGCGGGAACATCGCGCCACCCGGCTCGTCGAGGTTGCCGGTGAGCACGTTGAGGACGTCGACCAGCCAGCTCGCGACCGTGCCGAACGTCTGCGTGGTCGTGCCGATCCGGCCGTAGACGACGGATTTCTCCGTCGCCAGCTCGAGCGCCATGCGGCGGATCTCGGCGGCGTCGATCCCGGTCCGCGGGGCGACGGCTTCGGGCGTGAACGGCCGGGCCAGCTCGCGGACTTCGTCGAGACCGTTGAGGTGGGCTTCGAGTCGTTTGGGCTGGCCGCGGTTTTCCTCGAACAGGACGTTGACCAGGGCGAACAGCAGCAGCGCGTCGGTGCCGGGCCGGATGGCGTGGTGCTCGTCGGCGAACTGCGCGGTGCGCGTGCGGCGCGGGTCGACGACGACGATCTTGCCGCCGCGCTCGCGGATCCCGCGCAGCCGCCCGCGGATGTCCGGCGCGGTCATCAGGCTGCCGTTCGAGACGAGCGGGTTGGCGCCGAGGATCAGCAGGTGCCGCGTGCGGTCGAGGTCGGGCACGGGGATGGCGAGCGGATCGCCGAACATGGTGCCGGCGGAGTAGTGCTTCGGCATCTGGTCGACCGACGTCGCGCTGTAGAAGTTCTTGGTGCCCAAGGCTTTGTAGAGCACGCGGCCGTAGAGGGTGAGCGCGATGTTGTGCACGCCGGGGTTGCCCGCGTACACCGCGACGGCGTCCCGGCCGTGCTGCTCGAGGATCGGCGGGAGGCGGCGGTCGATCTCGTCGTAGGCCTCCTGCCAGCTGACCTCGACGAACTCGCCGTCGCGCTTGAGCAGCGGCGCGGTCAGCCGGTCGGGGTCGTGGTGCAGCGCACCGAGCGAGGCGCCCTTCGGGCAGATGTAGCCCTTCGAGAAGACGTCGTTCTCGTCGCCCTGCACGCGCGTGACCTGCTGGTTCGCGTCGAGCGTGACCTCCAGCCCGCAGGTCGCCTCGCACAGGGGGCAGGTGACGTGTGCCGTGGTCATGAGTACCTCGCAGGCCTTCGGGTCCTTCAACATACCGAGCGGTATGTCGATGGGCAAGGCAGGATTGCGCCATGGACGTCTCGGCAGCCGAACGCGCGGTGACGGCCAGGCACCTGCGGCGGGTGTGGGGGCTGCCCGGGACGGTGCTGGGCCGCAGCCGCTGGCCGGCTTCGCTCGATCAGCGGGTGCACTGGCACTGGAACTACTGGTGGCAGGCCCACCTGCTGGACACGCTGGTCGACGCTCAGCTGCGGTCGCCCACTTCCGCGCGCCTGGCCGTGATCCGGTCCTTCGTGCGTTCGGTGCGGCTGCGCAACTTCGGCCGCTGGACCAACGACTACTACGACGACATCGCGTGGCTCGGCCTTGCCCTGCAACGGGTTTCGTCGCTGGGTGTCGACGTCGGCCCGGCGGTGGCGGCGATCGACACGCAGCTGCTGTCGGGCTGGACGTCCGCGGCGGGCGGCGGCATCTGGTGGCGCCGCGGCGACGACTTCAAGAACGCCCCGGCCAACGGCCCGGCGGCGATCTTCCACGCGCGGTCGGGGAACCTGACCCGGGCGCGCGCGATGACGGACTGGCTGACGTCCACTTTGGTCGATCCTTCGTCGGGCTTGGTCTGGGACGGGATTCGCGCCGAAACGGGCGAGCTGGTCAAGCACATTTACACGTACTGCCAAGGTGTTTACCTCGGTGCATGCCTGGAACTGTCCTTAGTGGATGAAGCGGCGCGTACTGTCCGCGCGGTGGCTGAGTTTTGCGCCCCAGCTGGCGTGATCCGTGGCCAAGGCGGCGGCGACGGCGGGTTGTTCGGCGCGATCTTGGCGCGTTACCTGGCATCGGCGGCGCGAGTTCTGCCGGAGCCGGAGGCTTCGCTGGCGCGGTCGATGGTGCTCGACTCGGCGGCGGCGTGCTGGTCCGGCGCTGCGGACGCGCCGGAGGGCCCGTTGTTCAGCGCGTACTGGGATCGCCCGGCACCTTGGCCGCTACCGGAAGACGCCCCGGAGCGCGACATGTCGGTGCAGGTGGGCGGCTGGATGCTGCTGGAGGCGGCGGCGACGCTGTCACCAGACGTCGCCGGCCCGCCAGTCGGCGGTTAGCGGCCCGTCCAGTTCGAGCGGCGCCCGGCCGGGGAAGACGTAGACACCGCCGTCGTCCTCCTCGGTGCGCTGGATGCCATCCGGTGTCAGGGCGAAGGTCGGCCCGCGCCAAAGCTGCCAGCCCCGGCCGGCGTACAGCGGCGCCCCGGCCGTGGTCGCGCTCAGCGCACCGACTTCGTACCCGGGCAGCAGTTCTTCCATCGCCGCCATCAACGCACTCGCGACCCCGCGCCGCCGGTGGTCCGGGTGCACGGCCACGCCCTCGACGTACCCGGTGTTCAGCACGCGGTCGCCGTGCAGCAGCCGGCGTTGCACGAGCGAGGCGTGGCCGATCAGCTCGTCACCGTCGAAGGTGAGGGCGTGCATGCCGCCCAGGGTGTTCTCCCAGCCGGGGAGGTCGAAGTCCGCGTACGCGCCTTCGAGCAGGGTTCGGACGGCGAGGAGTTCGGATTCCGGCAGCTGGGCGGTGTGCGCGAGTCGGATCACGTGCTCATTCTTCCGCGCTTGCGCCTGGAGTGGTCAGCAACCGCAGGAGGCGCCGTGCAGGAACCGGGGCGTCAACGACACCGACTCCGGCGGCCGGTCCGGGTCCGCCATGCGGGACAGCAGCAGCTGCACCGCCCGCTGCCCGATGTCCGCCACCGGCTGGGCCAGCGTCGTCATCGCCGGGCTCACCCGGCGAGCCCACTCCATGTCGCCGTAGCCGACCACCGCCAGCTCCGAGCCGATGTGGATGCCGCGGCGGTGGGCCTCGTACTGGACGCCCACCAGCATCGACTCGTCCGCCACCACCAGGGCCGTCGGGGAAGGCCAGCCGTCCAGGAGCTTGGCCGTCGCGCGGGCCGCTCCGCCCGAGGTCGACAACCCGCACTCCACCAGCTCGCGGTTGTACCGCAGCCCCGCCTGCTCCAGCCCCAGCCGGTACCCGCGGACGCGCTCGCGGCTGATGTCCAAGCTCTCGTCGCCCGAAACCAGGCCGATCTTGCGGTGCCGGCCCGACGTCAGGTGTTTGACCAGCGATGCCACCGCGTGCACGTTCTCCGTGCCCACCTGGTCGACGTCGTTGCGGGCGGCGACGCGGTCGACCAGCACCGTCGGCACGCCCATCCGGACCAGGCCGTTGATCACCGCTTCGTCGCCGGCCGCGGGCACCAGCAGCACGCCGTCCACGAGATCCGCCCGCAGCGCGCGGACCAGCGACGCTTCTTCGCTCACCGTGTCGCCCGTGTCGGCCAGCGTGACGTCGCACCCCGCCTGCGCCGCGGCCGCCCTGATCGAGCGCAGCAGCTCACCCGAGTAAGGGTTCGCGTGCGTACCCATCGCGACGCCGATCCGGTGGGTGACCGGGGGGTCCCACAACCGGAGCTCTGGCGAAAGTGCGGTCATTGGCCCTCGCAGACGCTCAGCCGAAAGGTATCCGCTGAGCGCGCACGCCGAGGCGTCAGGACCTCAGAATCACTGATGTGAGTGAACCGGTGGGCAGCCGCACGACTCGCGGTGACGCAGAGTGGGTGCCAGCCGGACCGTCTCGGCCTTGCGCGCGGGGTCGTTGATCCGGGCCAGCAGCAGCCGTACCGCCTGCCGGCCGATCTCCTCGATCGGCTGCGCCATCGTCGTCAGCGGCGGGTCGACCAGGTCCGCCCACTCGACGTCGTCGTAGACCACCACCGGCAGGTCGCGCCCGATCTTCAGCCCGCGCCGCCGCGCCTCGTGCAGCACCCCGACCATCATGCTGTCGTTTCCGACGACCAGCGCCGTCGGTGGCTCGGGCAGCGCCATCAGTGTGCTCAACGCCAGCGAGCCACCCTCGTGCGACGAGTTTCCGCAGGCCACGAGGTCGGCCGACCACGTCAGCCCGGACCGGCCGAGGCCCAGGCGGTAGCCCAGCACGCGCTCCTCGCTCGTCGACAGCCCGGGCGTGCCGCTGATCATCCCGATCCGCCGGTGCCCGAGCGTCCCGAGGTGCGCGGTCAGCGCCGAGGTCGCCTGGATGTTCTCCGTGCCCACCTGGTCGACGTCGGTCCGGGTGGTCAGCCGGTCGATCAGCACGGTAGGCACGTCCAGCGACACCAGCTCGCCGATCACCGGGCCGTCGCCCGGGGCCGGGGTGATGAGCAGGCCGTCGACGCGCCGCGAACGCAGCGCCCGCACGGTGTCACGCTCCGTGCCCGCGGTGTCGTGCGTGTCCGCCAGCAGCACGGTGTAGCCGTGCGCGGAAGCCTCCCGCTCGATCGCCTGCATCAGCGTCGCGAAGTACGGGTTGGCCACCAGCGAGATGGCCATCCCGATCGACCGCGTCCCGCCGGTGACCAGCGAGCGGGCGATCGCGTCGCCGGTGTAGCCGGTCGTCTCGATCGCCCGCAGCACCGCCGCCTTGGTGTCCTCGGCGACCGCCCGCGTCCCGTTGACGACGTGCGAGACGGTCGTGATCGAGACGCCGGCGAGCTCGGCGATGTCCCGCTGGGTCGGCCGGGATGATCTCGGCTGGGGCATGCCAATCCTTTCCGGCAAGCGTTTGCGCAAACGCTTGCGTCCACGGTGCAGTCTGTCTACCTTCCCGACCATCGGCAAGCACTCGCTCACACCGTGTCTTCCATAAAGGGGTGGGAACCCATGAGACAGCGAAGTCTCACCGCACTCACGCTGGCCGCCGTCCTCGTCGCGACGACCGGATGCACCGTCGAACGCCACTGGGGCGGCAGCACCAACACCGGCGGCAGTGGCAAAGCGAAGGTCGGCCTGGTCACCAAGACCGACACGAACCCCTACTTCGTCGAACTGCGCAACTCCGCCAGAGCGGCCGCGCAGGCCAACGGCGCCGACTTCAACGCCCTCGCCGGCCAGTTCGACGGCGACAACGACGGCCAGGTCCGGGCCATCGAGAACCTCATGCAGCAGGGCGTCAACACCATCCTCATCACGCCCAGCTCCTCCACCGGCGTGCTCAAGGCGATCAAGGACGCGCGCGACGCCGGCGTCCTGGTCATCGCGCTCGACACCGCCACCGAACCGCCCGACGCCGTCGACGCCACCTTCGCCACCGACAACTTCGCGGCCGGCGAGCAGCAGGGCGCCTACGTCAAGGCCGCGCTCAAGGGGGTGCCGCCCAAGCTGCTCATGGTCGACGGCACCGCCGGCAGCTCCGTCGACACCCAGCGCCACGGCGGCTTCCTCAAGGGCATCGGGCTGACCGACGGCTCGCCGGAGATCAAGGGCCACACCGCGGCCAACGGCGACCAGAGCCTCGCCCAGCAGGGCATGGAGAACCTGCTGCAGCGCAGCACCGACATCAACGCCGTCTACTCGATGAACGAGCCGATGGGCCGCGGCGCGTACGCGGCGCTGAAGGCCCGCGGGCTCACCGGCCAGATCGTGATGGGCTCGATCGACGGCGGTTGCGAAGGCGTCCAGAACGTCAAGGACGGCCAGTACGCCGCGACCGTCATGCAGTTCCCCAAGAAGATGGCCGAACAGGGCGTGCTCGCGGCCGTCGAGTACGCGAAGACCGGCAAGAAGCCGACCGGGTTCGTCAACACCGGGTCCGCCGTGATCACCGACAAGCCGCTGCCCGGCATCGAAAGCCACGACACCGCGTGGGGCCTGCAGAACTGCTGGGGAGGCTCGAAATGACCACAGCCACCGTCGCTCGTCCGTCCACGAAGGAACGTGAGTCGCTCGGCGAGTTCTTCCTCCGCGCCCCCGCGGTCGGCCCGGCTCTCGCGCTGATCGTCGCGATCGTGGTGTTTTCGCTGGCCACGGACACGTTCTTCGACCTCGACAACCTGTCCACGGTGGTCCAGCAGTCGCTGGTCGTGGGCACGCTCGCGCTGGGCCAGACGCTCGTCATCCTCATCGCGGGCATCGACCTGTCCAACGCGGCGTCCATGGTCGTCGCGACGCTGATCATGGCGAAGCTCGCCGCGGCCGGCACCAACGGCTTCGTCGCGCTGCTCGCCGGAGTCGTGCTGACGATCATCGTCGGCATCTTCATCGGCGGCCTCGCCACGCGGATCAAGCTGCCGGCGTTCATCATCACGCTCGGCACGTTCACCATGCTGACCGCGGTGTCGAAGCTGATCGCCGGCGGCCAGGCCGTGCCGGTGACCGACGGGCTGCTGCAGTGGCTCGGCACCAAGCGGTACCTCTTCGGCGGCATCCCGATCACCTACGGCATGACGCTGGCGCTGCTGATGTACCTCGGCGTCTGGTACGCGCTGACGAAAACCGCGTGGGGCAAGCACGTCTACGCGGTCGGCAACGCGCCGGAGTCCGCGCGGCTGTCCGGCATCAAGGTCAACCGCACGGTGCTGTCGGTGTACATCGTGGCCGGGCTGACCTTCGGCATCGCGGCCTGGCAGGCGCTCGGCCGGACGCCGAACGCCGACCCGAACCAGTTCCAGCTCGGCAACCTCGACTCGATCACCGCCGTCGTCCTCGGCGGGACGAGCCTCTTCGGCGGCCGCGGCTCGGTGCTCGGGACGCTGATGGGCGCGCTGGTCGTGGCGGTGCTGCGGTCGGGCCTCACGCAGATGAACGTCGACGGCAACTACCAGGACCTCGCCACCGGGGCCCTGCTGATCGCCGCCGTCGTGGTGGACCGGATCGCGAGGAGGCAGCAGCAGTCATGACCGAACCGATCCTGCAGGCCCGTGGCCTGGTGAAACGCTACGGCCGCGTCACCGCCATCGACGGCGCCGACTTCGACCTGCTGCCCGGCGAGGTGCTCGCCGTCGTCGGGGACAACGGCGCCGGGAAGTCGTCGCTCATCAAAACCCTGTCCGGAGCGGTGATCCCGGACGCGGGCGAGATCAAAGTGGACGGTCAGACCGTCCACTTCAAGTCCCCTTTGGACGCTCGCCACTACGGGATCGAGACGGTGTACCAGGACCTCGCCGTCGCGCCCGCGCTCGACATCGCGTCGAACATGTTCCTGGGCCGGGAAAAGCGGCTCAAGGGACCCTTCGGGCTGTTCCGCAAGCTCGACACCGCGACCATGCGGTCGGAGGCGCAGCGGATCCTCGACGAGCTGGGCATCAACATCAAGTCGATCTCCCAGCCCGTCGAGACGCTCTCCGGTGGTCAGCGCCAAGGCGTCGCCGTGGCCCGCGCGGCCGCGTTCGGCACCAAGGCCGTGATCATGGACGAGCCCACCGCCGCGCTCGGCGTCGCCGAGTCCGGCAAGGTGCTCGACCTGATCGGCCGGATCCGCGACCGTGGCCTGCCGGTGGTGCTGATCAGCCACAACATGCCGCACGTGTTCGACATCGCCGATCGCATCCACGTGCACCGCCTCGGCAAGCGCGTCGCGGTCGTCTCGCCGAAGACGCACTCGATGAACCAGGTCGTCGGCCTGCTCACGGGGGCGTTGCGGCTCAACGAGAACGGCGAGATCGAAGAGGCGGCAGCCGCGACCCACGTGGCCGGCTTGTAATGAAGGTGCTGCTGGCGGGCTTGTGCACCGTGGACGTCGTCCAGCGGGTCGCCGAGCTTCCGGCGCCGGGCGAGAAGGTGCAGTCATTGCGGGTGGACGTCGCGGCCGGGGGGCCCGCGACGAACGCCGCGGTGACGGCCGCCGCGCTCGGTGCCGAGGCGACCCTGCTGACCGTCCTCGGTGCACACCCGCTGGCGGCCCTCGCCCGCGCCGACCTCGAAACGTGCGGCGTCCAGGTGGTCGACCTGGCCCCCGAACGCACCGACCCGCCTCCCGTGAGCGCGGTGGCGGTCCGCGACCGCGACGGCGAGCGCACCGTCGTCTCCCGCAACGCCCAAGACCGCACTTTCCTAGAGAAAGCTCCGTTTTTTGGGGCGGAGGAGGCTGGAGGGGCTGATGTGGTGTTGCTTGATGGGCATCACCCGGAACTTGCGCTCGCTGTTGCGAAGGCTGCCAGGGCCGCGGGGGTGCCGGTCGTGCTCGACGCCGGGAGCTGGAAGCCCGTGCTCGACGAACTCCTCCCGCTGGTCGACGTCGCCGCCTGCTCCGCCCACTTCCGGGCGCCGGAGCCGGGCCTGCACGAGCGCGGCGTCCCGACCGTCATCACCACCGCGGGGCCCGCCCCGGTGCGGTGGTCCACTGCGGACGGCGGCTCGGGTGAGGTGCCTGTCGCGGACGTGGAAGCGCGAGACACACTAGGTGCGGGAGACGTCTGGCACGGCGCGCTCGCCGTGGCCATGACGCGCGAACGGACGGTGACGGACCGGATCCGTTTCGCCAACGAGGTGGCCGCCGAACGGGTGCGGCAGGTGGGACCGCGGTCGTGGACGACCGCGATCGCAGGAAGGAACAGGACATGACGGCGTTCGACGACCTGCTGGCCCGGGCCGAGGGCCTGACCGTGCGCGGGCAGCGCAACGTGCTGGGCATCATCGGCGCGCCCGCGTCCGGCAAGACCACGCTGGCCTGGGCGCTGGCCAACGCGCTCGGTTCGCGGGCCGCGGTGGTCGGCATGGACGGCTTCCACCTCGCGCAGGTCGAGCTGCGCCGGCTGGAGCGCACCGAGCGCAAGGGCGCGCCGGACACGTTCGACGCGGCCGGCTACTTCCACATGATCAAGCGGCTCGCCGAAGGCCGCGAGACGGTGTACGCGCCGGAGTTCCGCCGCGAGATCGAGGAGCCGATCGCCGGGGCCGTCGCGGTGCCGCCGGAGGTCCAGCTGGTGATCACTGAGGGTAACTACCTCCTGCTGCCGGACGACCCGTGGAGCGCCATCCGGCCGCTGCTCACGGAGGCCTGGTTCCTCGCGCCGGACGAGCCCGAGCGGATCGAACGGCTGGTGTCGCGCCACCGCCGCTACGGCCGTTCGCTGGTCGAGGCCCGGCGGCGCGCGCTCGGCTCGGACCAGCGCAACGCCGACCTCATCTCGCAGACGCGCGACCGCGCGGACCTGGTGCTCGAAAACCTGCCGCTGGCCAACTTCGCGATCTGACGATGACGCTCATCGTCACCGGCGGCAGCCGGGGGATCGGCGCGGCGATCTGCGCGCTGGCGGCTCGGCGCGGGCACGACGTCGTGGTCAACTTCTCGGGCGATCCCGGTCCGGCCGAGGAGGTCGCCTCGCTGGTTCGTTCGCACGGCCGTGCCGCCCTGGCGGTCCGCGCGGACGTCGCGAGCGAGGACGACGTCCGCGCGCTGTTCGACGCGGCCGCCGAGCTGGGGCCGGTGAAAGCGCTGGTCAACAACGCCGCGATCGTCGGCAACACGCCGGGGCGGCTCGACTCCTACGCCGTCGAGGTCGTCCGGCGCACGCTCGACGTCAACGTCACCGGGGTGTTCCTGTGCTGCCGCGAGGCGGTCCGCCGGATGTCGACGCGGTACGGCGGCGACGGTGGCGCGATCGTCAACATCTCCTCGACAGCCGCGCGTACGGGCTCGGCCGGGGAGTGGGTGCACTACGCGGCGTCGAAGGCCGCCGTCGACACGCTGACGTTCGGGCTCGCCCAGGAGGTCGCGGGCGAAGGCGTGCGGGTCAACGCGGTCGCGCCCGGGATGATCCACACCGGTCTGCACGAAGCCGCCGGCCTGCCGGACCGGATGGCGAAGTACGCGCCGCAGATCCCGATGGGCCGCGCCGGGCAGCCGGCCGAAATCGCCGAGGCGGTGCTGTTCTTGCTGTCGCCGGCGTCGTCGTTCACCACCGGTGCGGTGCTCGACGTCGGTGGCGGCCGGTGACCGTCCGAGCACCTTCCGATATACCTGAATGACTTTCAGTCACCGGCGTCCGCCTGCTGAGACGCCCGGAGACGGCGAGATCACGATCGGACGGGGAACTTGGTCACCCTCGTTTCGGCCGGCGAACGCTGTGCAACTCTGGGGAGCCGCCACGCGAAAGGACGGCTTCCCAAGCCATGGCAAAACTCATGTCCGTGCACCACCTCGCGCTCACCGTGACCGATGTGGACCGCAGCGTGCCCTGGTACGTGCGCGTCCTCGACCTCGAGGAGGTCACCCGGCGCGAAGAGCCGGACACGGGACTGCGCAAGGTCGTGCTCCGGTCCGCCGGGGACGAGTTCTCCGTGGTGCTGGTCCAGCACGCGGACACCGGAAGACGCGGGTTCGACGAACGCAGAACCGGGCTCGACCACGTCGCGTTCCGCGTGCGCTCGACCGCCGAACTGACCGAATGGGAGGGCCGGCTCGCCGAGTTCGGTGTCTCGTACCTGCCGGCCGCGCCTTCGCGGACGTTCGAAGGCTCGAAGGTCGTGGTGTTCCGCGACCCGGACGGCATCCAGCTCGAAATCTGGGCCGACCCGGAGCTGTGAGTTAGGCGCGGGCGTCGTCCGTCTCTTCGACGGGGCGCCGCATCTCCTGGCGGTAGCGAAGCACGCCGTACCCGGTCCCGACGACGAAGAACGCGATGCTGATCCACAGCGCAGCCGTCTTCAGCCACGGCAGCGCGTCCAGCAGGCCGGCGCCGTAGTAGCCGAGCAGGACCAGCGTCGGCACCCACAGCAGGCCGCCCAGGGCCGTTGCCGCCATGAAGCGGCGCGGGTCCATCCGGGCGGCTCCCGCGATGAGCGGGGCCAGCGTGCGGATCCACGGGATCCACCGGGCCGCCACGATCGCGAAGAAACCCCGTTTGTCCAGGAACCGCTGCGCGCGGTCGAGGGCCTGGCGGTTCAGCACCTTGCCGTCGCGGCGCGCGATGAACTTGGTACCGCCGGTCCGGCCGATGTAGTAGCCGATCTGGTTGCCGAGCACGGCGACGATCAGCGCGGCCCCCGAGAGGAACCACGCGTTCGCGTCCGAACCGTGCTGGGCCAGCACCACGCCGGCCCCGAACAGCAGCGAGTCGCCGGGCAGGAACAGCCCGATGATCAGCGCGCATTCGACCAGCACGAAGCTCAGCACGATGACCCAGACGAGCAGCGGGCCGGCGGTGTCCAGCCAGCTCACGCCGACGCCCGCGGCTTCGGTGCTCACGACGTTCACACCCGGAGCCTACGTGGCCCGAGTGAACTCCCCGCGGCTAACAGCCGAATCGAGCTGTCCGAAAGGTGCGGGTTCGACATGCCGTGAAGGCCCCCTTACCGGCTGTAGGAACCGTGAAGGCCTCCTTCCCGGCTTCTTGGGCCGGGAAGGAGGCCTTCACGGATTTGCTTCTCAGAACTGCGGAAGTGACTCGCCCTGGACCGCTTCGACGTCCAGCTCGATCTTCACCGTCGTGCCGACCGCGGCGACGCCGGCCCGGACCATCGCGCTGTAGTTGATCGCGAAGTCGTTCCGGTGCAGCGTCGTCTCGGCGTGGAACGCCACGCGCACGCCGCCCCACGGGTCCGGGCCCCAGCCGCCGTAGGTCAGCTCCAGCTCGATCTCACGACGCTCGCCGTGCAGCGTCAGGTCACCCAGCAGCGTCCACGAGTCCACGCCGCGCTGGCGCATCCCGGTGCTCGCGAACGTGATCACCGGGTGGACGTCGACGTCGAGGAAGTCCGGCGACCGCAGGTGGTCGTCGCGCATCCGGATGTTCGTGTCGATGCTCGCCGCCTTGATCTCGGCGTGCACGGACGACCGCTCGGCCGGGCGGCCGATCTCGATCCGGCCGGACACGTCCGGGAACCGCGCCTTGATGCTCGCGATGCCCAGGTGCCGGGCGGTCGCGACCACCGACGAGTGCATCGGGTCGATCACCCACGGCCCGGCGGGCGGCAGGTCGATCGCCTCGGCGACCGGGGCCAGCACGACGTCGCCGAGCGAGCCCGAGCCGTCCGAAGCGACCTGCGCCATCCGGGCGACCGGCGTGTACCCGGCCGCCGTGACGACCGCGGTGTAGGTCCCGGGCGCGAGCGCGTCGGTGACCACGTCGCCGCGGACGTCGGCCGCCTGCCGGGCCACCTGCCGCCCGGCCGGGTCGGTCACGGTGAGCACCGCGTGCTCCACCGCCCAGCCCTCGGCCGTGCGGAAGGTGGCGCGCAAGCCGGTCATGACCGGTCGACCAGCTCGTCGAGGGCCTGGTCGTAGCTCAGCCGGACGTCGTGGCCGGCTTCGCCGCCGGTCAGCTCCACCTGGCTGGTCGCCGGCGGGTAGCCGCTCGCGACCACGGTGTACGCGCCCGCGGGCAGGTCGCTCACCAGGTACCGGCCTTCGCCGTCGGTCCGGGCCACGGCCGCGACGTTGCCTTCGGCGTCGAGCACGGTGATCCGCGCGTCCGGGACGACCCGGTCGCCCTCGGTCCGCGCGACCCCGCTCAGCTGCACCGAGCTGGACAGCTCGACGTCGTGGCGCAGCACGCCGCTGTCCGGCACGGTCAGCGTCACCGCGACGGGCCGGTGGCCCGCGCCGCTGGCGACCAGGGTGTAGGCCCCGGCGCCGACCCCGACGAAGGCGTAGGTGCCGTCCGTGGTCGTGATGAACGCGCCGTTGACCTCGCCGCGGCTGTCGGTCAGCGTCACCGTGACGTTCGCCAGCGGGGAGCCGGTGGCGGCCGCCCGTACAGTGCCGGTCAGCTCGCCGGACCCGGTGAGCGTGACGTCGACCGTCGCCGGCCCGTTGCCGATCACGACGCTGGAGGCCTGCGGCTGGTGGCCGTGGGCCGACACGATGAGGACGTACGCGCCCGGACCCTGGCTCGGGACCGAGTAGCTGCCGTCTGGGGCGCCGGTGGCCCGCGCGACCTGGCGGCCGCGCTGGTCGATCAGGGTCAGCGCCGCGCCCGAGACGTGGCTGCCGTCCTGACGGCGCACGTGCCCGACGACCGGCACGCCACCCGTGCCGACCGGAGCGTCCAGCTCCGAGTCGGCGATCGAGTTCGTGATCGGCATCGGCAGCGCGCCCGACACGGCCTGGTAGTCGCCGTGCCCGTTGGTGCTCAACGCGTGCTTCCCGCCGCCGACCAGGGCCGGCTCACGGTCGAGCGGCTTGACCGGCTCGACGATCTCGGTGGGCTCGTCGGTGAAGTCGTGCTCGTGCTCGTCCGCCTCGAGCAGCGCCTCGCCGCCCTCCATGGCCGCCGCGGCCGGGGCCGCGTTGGTCAGCGGGATCTCCTTCATGAACAGCAGCACCACCGTGGCCAGCAGCGCCACCGCGCCCGCGATGTAGAACACCGTGGTGATCGACTCGGTGAAGCCGACCAGGATCGGCGTCTTGATCGCGTCCGGCAGCGTCTGGATCACGCTCGTGTTCTCGGACAGGTTGCCGATGCCCGCGCCGGCGCCGGCCGGCAGCTGACCGCCGAACGCCTTCGTGATGTTCGGCATCAGGGTGTTGAACAGGACCGTCAGGAAGATCGCGACACCCGCGGTACCACCGATCTGGCGGAAGAACGTCGCCGACGCGGTCGAGACGCCCATGTCGCTGCGCGGGCCCGCGTTCTGCACCGCGATGATCAGCGTCTGCATGCACTGGCCGAGGCCGAGGCCGATGATGGCGGCCGCGACCAGCGGGTGCCACAGCGGCGAGTCGTACTCGACCTGTGCGAAGAAGAACGCGCCACCGGCGATCAGGATGGTGCCGATGATCGGGAAGATCTTGTAGCGCCCGGTCTTCCCGGTGAGCCGGCCCGAGACGATCGAGCTGGTCATGATGCCCGCCATCAGCGGCAGCATCAGCAGCCCGGACTCGGTCGGCGTGTAGCCCTGCACGACCTGCATGAACTGCGGGATCATCGTGATCGCGCCGAACATCGCGACACCGACGATGACACCGCCGATGATCGCCACGGTGAACGTCGAGTTCTTGAACAGCCGCAGCGGGATCAGCGCGGCGTCCTTCATCCACCGTTCGATCGCGATGAACGCGATCACGCCGACACCACCGACGACGTAGCAGAGGATTGCCTTGCCGTCTCCCCAGCCCCACTTCTGGCCCTGCTCGGCGACGACCAGGAACGGCACCACCGCGACGACGAGTGCGAGCGCGCCCCACCAGTCGATCTTGTGCTCGTGGCGTTCGTGCGGGACGTTCAGCACCCGGGCGACGACGAACAGCGCGAGGATGCCGATCGGGACGTTGATCAGGAAGACCCAGCGCCACCCGTGGATGTCGTAGCCGAAGATGCTGCCGGCGTGCTCGATGCCGGCGAAGAAGCCGCCCAGCACCGGGCCCAGCACGGTGGACAGGCCGAACACGGCGAGGATGTAGCCCTGGTACTTCGCCCGTTCCCGTGGCGGCACGATGTCGCCGAGGATCGTCATGGCCAGCGACATCAGGCCACCGGCGCCGAGGCCCTGCACCGCGCGGAACGCGGCCAGTTCGTACATGGACTGGGAGAAGGCCGAGGCCAGCGAGCCGATCACGAAGATCGTGATCGCGGCCAGGTAGAACGGCTTGCGGCCGTAGATGTCGGACAGCTTGCCGTAGATCGGCGTGACGATCGTCGAGGTGATCAGGTACGCCGTGGTCGCCCAGGCCTGCAGGTCGAAGCCGTGCAGGTCGTTGGCGATCTTGACGATCGACGTGCCGACGATCGTCTGGTCGAGCGCGGCGAGGAACATGCCGCACATCAGGCCGCTCAGGATCGTGACGATCTGGCGGTGGCTCAGCCGGGGTGGTTGACCCACCTCGGGCAGGGCCGGCGTTTCGGTGGTGGAACTCATGCGTTGGCCCCCTTGGCCGGTGCACCGGCGGACGCGTTCGCGTCGGCCAGTTGTGGAGAGTGGTTCTCGATACCTGTGTTGAGTCGGCCGAACAGCTTGTTCAGGGTCTGGATCTCCCCTTCGGTCCAGTCCCCGAGTACGTCGGCCAGCCATTGGTTGCGCTGCTTGCGGTTCTCTTCGAACACCCGCATGCCCTCGCTGGTCGGCGCGAGCAGGCAGGCCCGGCCGTCTTCGGGGTCCGCCTGGCGCTCGACCAGGCCGTGCTGGACGAGGGAGCTCGACTGCCTGCTGATCGTGGAGATCTCGGAGTGGAGCGACTCGGCCAGCCGGCTGGTGCGCTGCGGGCCCTCGTGGATGAGGGTGAAGAGGATCGCGTAGGCCGCCCGCTCGATGCCGTCCGGTCCCTGCTTGGACACCTGGGACTTCGCCTTGTTGATCAGGCGGACCAGGCGGACGAGCTCGTGCCCGAGCTGGTCGGCGAGGTCCAGTTCGGCCTTGGGCCGGATGGCGGAGCTGTTCGGTGCCATGAGGGATCCTTCAACGGCGTTGGTTGGCGGCTGCAACTAGTTGCCTCAGGCAAGGATGTGCCTTCACTAGCGGTTATGCAAGCGGAGCGGTGGCCGATGTGTCGGAACACACTTTAGTTGCCGTATGCAAGCAGATTTCCTCCGGGCTGCTCCCGGAACAACGGAGGCGGGTACCGGTTGGAAGAGGTATGACCGACGACACAGCGTTGAAGGACTTCCTCGGCGCGCACCGCCACGGCGTCCTGGCCACGATCCGCCGCGACGGACGGCCCCAGCTGTCCACGATCACGCACCTGTATGACCCCGGAACGGCGACGATAACCGCGTCGATCACCGAAACCCGGGCCAAGACGAAGAACATGCGCCGCGACCCGCGGGTGACCTACCACGTGGGCAGCGAGGACGGCTGGAGCTACGTCGTCGCCGAGGGACGCGCTTCGCTCACGCCGCCGGCCGCTTCCCGGGACGACGAGACCGTCGAGGCGCTCGTCGACTACTACCGCCGCGCGGCGGGCGAGCACCCCGACTGGGACGAGTACCGCGCCGCGATGGTCAGCGACCAGCGGGTCCTGCTGCGGGTGCACGTCGACAAGCTGCTGGGCGTGGTGCGCTGAGGCCGGCGGTCCGCACTGCGCTGCGCTGAACCGGCGGTTTTGAAATAGAAGTTCCGCAGTGCGGACTGAGCGGGCTTACGATGAGGCCATGAGCGACGAAGCTTTGGTCACCCGGCTCCGCGACCTGCTCGGCAAGAGCGCCGTGCTCACCGACTCCGACGTCACCGCGTCCTACGCGCGCGACATGATGCCGCTGGCGCCGTCCGGCCGGCCGCTCGCCGTCGTGCTGCCCGCGAACGTCGAGGAGGTGCAGGCCGTCGTCAAGGCGTGCGCCGAAGCGAAGGTGCCGATCGTGCCGCGCGGGGCGGGCAGCGGCCTGTCCGGCGCCGCGAACGCCATCGACGGCTGCGTCATGCTGGCGCTGACCAAGCTGGACCAGATCGTCGAGATCGACCCGGGCAACCGGCTCGCCGTCGTGCAGCCGGGCGTGGTCAACCTGGACTTCCGCAACGCCGTCGAGAAGCACGGGCTGTTCTACCCGCCGGACCCGTCGAGCTACGACTGGTGCACGATCGGCGGCAACCTCTCGACCAACGCCGGCGGCCTCTGCTGCGTGAAGTACGGCGTGACGACGGACTCGGTGCTGGGCCTGGAGGTCGTCCTGGCCGACGGGTCCCTGCTCAAGACCGGACGGCGGACGGTCAAGGGCGTCGCCGGGTACGACCTGGCCCGCCTGTTCGTCGGCAGCGAAGGCACGCTCGGCGTCATCACGCAGGCGACGGTCCAGCTCAAGCCGCTGCCCCAGGCCCCGGCGACGCTCGTTGCGGGCTTCCCGACGACCGAAGCCGCCGGGGAGGCGGTCGCCCGGATCGTGCGCGAAGGGCTCGTGCCGTCCCTGCTGGAGATCATGGACGCGTCGTCGATCAAGGCGTCCGAGACGTACTTGAAGACCGACCTCGGCGCGGGCTCGGACTGCCAGGCGCTGCTGCTGGGCCAGTCGGACGCGGGCGGCGAGGTGGCCCGCCGCGAGCTGGCGGCGATCGAGCAGATCTGCACGGACTGCGGCGCGGACCTCGCGTACACAACCGAAGACCTCGAAGAGGGTTGGATGCTGCTGCAGGCCCGCCGGGTAGTGCTGACGGCCCTGGAGACGTACGGGCAGTGGCTGACGGACGACGTGTGCGTCCCGCGCACGCGCATCGCCGAGCTGATCCAGGGCTGCGAGAAGATCAGCTCCGAGGTGGGGCTGCGGATCGCCGTGGTCGGCCACGCGGGCGACGGCAACATGCACCCGACGATCGTCTACCAGCCCGACGACGCGGACGAGTTCGCCCGAGCCCAGCGCGCGTTCGACGCGATCCTCGAGGTCGGGTTGTCGCTCGGTGGCACGGTGACCGGTGAGCACGGGATCGGGAAGATCAAGCGCGAGTGGCTGGCGCGGGAGATCGGGCCGGTGGGGATCCGGGTGCACCGGCAGATCAAGGCGGCGCTGGACCCGGAGAACCTGTTCAACCCGGGCTCGATGTTCTCGATGACCTGACCTGACCTGACCTGACCTGCGCCGACAGGGGTCCCCTCCCGGGGGACCCCTGTTTTCACGTTACCGCGGGGGTACGACAGTTTCGGCCGGGCAAGGCCTTCGATCCGTGCCCGTGACCGCTGGTCAGCGGCTCGCCAAACGCCGTGAATGACTCATTCAAGGCGTCTGGCGACCTGAATGAGTCATTCAAGGCATCGCGGCCGCCCCGCCCGGAACGAAAAGGGCCCCACCGCCGACCGGTGGGGCCCTCTCGTCCGGAAAGGATCAGTCCCGCACCCGCGGGATCCGCTGCGTGACCTCGGGGTCGGTCTCGGCGACCGGCCCGGCCTTCTTCTCGCGACGGGCCTTCAGGTACTCGAGCAGGATCGGCACCACCGACACCAGCACGATCAGCACGAAGATCGCGTCGACGTTGTTCGCGATGAACGACACGCCGCCGAGCAGCGACCCCAGCACCGTGATGCCCGCGGCCCACAGGATGCCGCCGATCACCGTGTACGTGAAGTAGCGCTTCGGGTCCATGCGGCCGATGCCCGCGATCCACGTGATGAACGTCCGGACGAACGGCACGAACCGGGCCAGCACGACCGCCTTGGGGCCGTGCTTCTCCAGGAACTCGTGCGTCTTGTGGACGTACTCCTGTTTGAAGATCTTCGAGTCCGGCCGGTTGAACAGCTTGGGCCCGGCGAAGTAGCCGATGTAGTAACCGACCACGTTGCCGAGCAGGGCCGCGACCGTGACCAGCACGCAGACCAGCCACAACGGCGCGTCGAGGGTGCCGTTCGCGATGAACAGGCCGGCCGTGAACAGCAGGGAGTCACCGGGCAGCACCGGGAAGACGCTGCTCTCGATGAAGATGATGAGGCAGAGCACCGCGATGACCGGCGTGGTCAGGCCGCTCAGCAGGTGCTGCGGGTCGAGCCATGACGGCAGCAGGGACATCGTGTTGACCGTGCTCTGGGCGAGAATCACCCCAAAAACGGTACAGGGTCACCCTGAGTCGTTACTGAGACCCGGTCAGACCAGCGTGAGCAGGCCCACCACGGACCCTGCGGCGAGGCCCAGCAGCACCGCCAGCAGCAAGATCCAGTACGCGGGGAGCTGCGCGCCCTGCCGAGGCGGTTCCGGGGGACGCGGGGTGTACGCCGTGGGTGCCTCGGCCACCGGGTCGAGCGCCGCCCGCTCGCGCTCCAGCGAGTCCGCGCTCGCGCCGGACAGCAGCCCGTACGCCGACGGCAGCTCGTTGATCGCGCTGGTCGGGACCGCGTCCGTCCCCGGTTCCGGCGGCGAAGACGGCGTCGCGGACGACGACGTCGACGGTGCCGCAGGGGGCTGCGGTGAGGCCTGCGGGGCGAAGACGGCTTGCGCGCGAAGGGCGTCCGCCAGCAGCTGCTCGGGGTCCTTCGGCTCGCTCATCTCCGCCCGTCTCGCTCGCAGGATCTCAGGTACTCAAGGTAGCCGTACCCACCTCGGCGACCCATTCACCCCGGCGCAGCACCTTCGCGGGCCGCAGGTCCTGGTCGAGGACGACGATGTCGGCCACGTACCCCGTGCACAGCATCCCGGTGCGGTCGGCGATGCCGAGCAGCTCGGCGGGCCGTTGCGACGTCGCGTGCACCGCGTCGAGGATGCCGAGTTTCGCACCCTGGACGAGATTGCGGAAGGCGGTGTCCATCGTCAGGGTGCTGCCGGCGAGCGAGCCGTTGTCGGCCAGGGTGGCGACGCCGTCGTGGACGTCGACCTCGAGGCGGCCCAGCGTGTAGCGGCCGTCGGCGGCGTCGGTGGCCGACATCGCGTCGGTGATCAGCACCGTCCGGTTGCGGCCCGCGTGCTTCGCCGCCAGGCGCACCACGGTCGGGTGCAGGTGCACCAGGTCGCAGATGAGCTCGATCGTGATGCGCTCGTCATCGAGCAGTGCCCCGACCGGACCCGGTTCGCGGTGGTGGAGCGGGCGCATGCCGTTGAACAGGTGGGTCGCGACGGTCGCGCCCGCGTCGATGGCCGGCAGCAGCTGCTCCTCGACGCCGTCGGTGTGCCCGATGGCGGCGATGACGCCCGATTCGGCCAGCTGCCGGACGGCCTTGACGCCGCCGTGGAGCTCGGGGGCGATGGTGACCATCCGGATCGCGCCCTGGCCGGCGCGCAGGAGCTTGTCCACCGTGCCGGTGTCCGGCTCGAGCAGCGTCTCCGGGTCGTGCGCCCCGCAGCGGGCCTTCGAAATGAACGGCCCCTCCAGGTGGATGCCCGCGACCTCGCCGTCCTGGACGATCTCACGCAGCGCGGCGACCTGCTCACGCAGGATGTCCACCGGGTCGGACACCAGGCTGGCGAGCATGGTCGTGGTGCCGTGACGGCGGTGCGCGCGCACCGCCGTCAGGAGTTCCTCGGGATCGAGGGAGGTGAACGAAGCACCTCCCCCGCCGTGGCAGTGGGTGTCGACGAACCCGGGCACGACCAGTGCCCCGCCGACGTCGACGTGCTCGCCCGACGGCGGGGTCCCGGAACCCACGCCGGCGATCCGCCCGTCGGAGACGGCTACCCAGCCGTCATCGAGTACACGGTCCGGGGCAGCGACCCGGCCGCCCATGATCACGAAATCTCCGGCGCCTCTCACGCACCCCAGCATATATTGGTCTGGACCAAGCATGGTGATACGACTCAGTGATCGGAATGGTCCACCCGGGTCACTGTGGGGCCTGCATGGCCTTCTGGAGTGCCTCGAGCGCCCGGCTGGCGGTCGACTTAACGGTACCCTTGGAAATGCCTGCGGCCTCAGAGATTTCGGCCTCGCTCAGCCCACCGTAGTAACGCAGCACCAGCACTTCGCGCTGGCGGGGCGGCAGCTTGGACAGCGCGCTGACCACGGCCTGGTGCTCGCTGGAGAGCATCGCGAGGCTCTCGGCGGACCGCGCGTTGACCGCGTGCGGCGGCACGTACTCGCGGGCGGTCTTGCGCCGGCGCAGCACGCTGCGCGACCCGTTGACCACGGCGGTGCGCAGGTAGCCGACGGCGGCCGCGGCGTCCCGGAGCCGGCTCCAGTTGCGGTGCAGGCCGGTGAAGGCCTCCTGGACGACGTCTTCCGCCGTCGCGGGCTCGTCCACCAGCAGAATCGCCAGCCGGACCAGCCGCATGCGGTGCTGGCGGTAGAGGTCTTCGAGGGTCAGCGGCGTCGGCGCCTGCGCCGGGGCCGCCGGACCATCCATGACCCGCAGGTGGCCGAGGGTTGCCTCGACGCTGCGTTCAGCATTGCCCTCGAGCATGAACCCCTGCCTGTCCTCGACCCCGGTTTGCACGGTGTGTCGCGTCAGCAGGTTCACGGTATTCACAGCGCTCACACAGGTACTGACGCACGCCCAGCCTATCGGGTCGGGTTCCCGGTGCCACACAGCCACAGATCGGATGCCGGGACACGGTGACGACCCGGGTAGCGTCGGTCCCGACCCGCCCCCGCCCGACCCCGGAGATCCACATGGCCTGGTACCTCGTCGAAATCACCTACGTCCAGGAGAAGATGCCGGAGGTCCGGCCCCGGCACCGCGAGTTCCTGGGCAAGCTGGCCGCTGAGGGGCGCGTCGCGGTCGCCGGGCCGCTCGGCGACGGTTCCGGCGGGATCACGCTGTACCAGGCCGACGACGAAGCGCACCTGAAGGCGACGATCGACCAGGACCCGTACTTCCTGGAAGGCGTCATCGCGGAGCGGACGATCCGGGAGTTCAAGCCGGTCATCGGCGCCTGGGTTCCCCAGGAGTCATAGGTCGAGGACAGTGGTGGCGCGGTCGACGCAGATCCGCATCGACCCGCCGCCGGCCGCCGGGACGTCCAGGACCTGCCCTGACCTGCGGAGAATCAGCTGGAACGCAGTACACCGAAGCGCCGTCCGGCAGGCCCTCGAGGAGCTCGGCGCCGGACGCGGGGATGCCGTACTCCGCGTCCGGGCGGATCCGGACACGGTCGTCGTCCGGCAGTTCGTCCAGGAACGGCATCGACGCGCGGCTGCGGCCGGTGTAGACCAGCCGCCAGTCCGCTTGGGCAGCAGCCGCGCGGTGGACCATCGGCAGGATCGGCGTGATCCCGACGCCGCCCGCGACGAACAGGAACGGCCCGTCGCCGACGAACGGGAACGCCGTCCGCGGACCGCGCACGGTGACCCGCGTGCCCGGCGTGAGGGCGTGGACCTCGGCCGACGCGACGCCGACCTTCCGCACGGCAATGCGGTAATGGTCCTTTTCGGACGGATCGCCGCGCAGCGAGTACTGCCGCACGAGCCCACTCGGCAACACCAGGTCGATGTGCGCGCCCGGCCGCCAGCGCGGCAGCGGCCCGCCGTTCGCCAGACGCAGGCTGACGACGTCCTCGGCCTCGTGTTCGACGCCTTCGACCACCAACGGCAGGTTCCGGTCCACCGCGCGCACGGGCGGCCGCCGTTTCCCGCTGAACTGCGACAACCGGCGTAAACACCCACGACACCGACCAAAGCGGACATCAGGTGGTCGGTCCGGTCGCTGCCGTCGAGCCGGGTGGGCCGGCCGAGCGTCACTCAGCCGCCCGGGCGGCCGGGGAACTCGCCAGGTACGCCACCGCCTGGTCGGTGCTCCCGGTCTCCGTCGGGTGGTACGACTTCCGGAAGTACGGCCGGATTTCCCGCAGCAGCTGACGCCCGGTCGGCAGCAACCCCCGCTTCGCGGCCCGGCGGTATCCCCGCAGCGACGCCCTGCCCGGGCGGGTCGGATCGTTGTGCATCAGATATCGCGTGCCGCGGAAGAACACCTACGCCAGCACCGGCGTCACCGCCGCCATGCTGCGCACGCGACGCGTGTACCGCCCGTCCAGGTGCATGAACAGGTCGAAGGCGACGGACCGGTGCTCGACCTCTTCGGCGCCGTGCCAGCGCAGCAGGTCGAGCATCACCGGGTCGGCGCCCGCGCGCTCCAGTGGCGCGTCGAGCACCCACTGGCCGAGGAACGCCGTGTAGTGCTCGATCGCGGCGACGATCCCGAGCCGTTCGACCAGCCACTCCTCGGCGGCCCGGCCGGTCAGGCGCGGTCGCCGAGCAGCTTGCGGAACAGCCACTCCATCTGCGCGACGAACGGCCGCACGCGCAGGCCCGCGGCCTCCAGGTGCGCCGCCGCGCCGTCGTGGGCCTCGGCGTGCACCGCCTCTTGGCCGATGAAGCCGAGGACGTCGGTCTTGAGCCGCTCGTCGCGGATCAGCGGCACCGCCTGCTTGAACACCTCGACGAACCAGCGTTCGCCTTCGGGGAGCGCCAGGTGCAGGACGTTGACGGTGTGCGTGGCCTGCGGCTCGCCGGGGATCCAGTGCATCGGCAGCGCCGCCCAGTCGAACCGGACGTCCCGGGCGTGCAGGACGAGCTGCTCGTCCTGCGAAGTCACGACGCGCGGCCGGACAGCTCGTAGTCGGCCGGGTCGACCTTCCGCGTCTCCAGCCAGTAGCGCCAGGTGAAGCCGGGCCAAATCGTCCGGTTCACGCCCTTGGCGTCGAGGTACCAGCTCTTGCAGCCGCCCTGCGTCCAGACGCCCTTGACCAGCTTGTCCTGGATGTCCTGCTGGAACTTGTCCTGCACGCCCGGCCGGACGTCGAGCGCGGCGGCGTCGCGGGAGTCGGCGAGCTTGATGGCGTCGACGACGTACCGCGACTGCGACTCGATCATGAACACCACGGAGTTGTGGCCGAGCGCGGTGTTCGGGCCGAGCAGGAAGAAGAGGTTCGGGAAGCCGGAGACGGTGATGCCCTTGTGCGTCCGCATCCCTTCGACCGCCCACTCCTTGGCGAGGTCGCGGCCGTCGACGCCGGTGATGTCGAGGTACTCCAGCGCGTCGGTCACCTTGAAGCCGGTGCCGTAGACGATCGCGTCGACCTCGTGCTCGACCCCGGCGGAATCGACGATCGAGTGCGCCTTGACCTCCTTGATCCCGGCCGTGTTCACCTCGACGTTCGGCCGGCTCAGCGCCGGGTAGTAGTCGTTGGAGATCAGGACGCGCTTGCAGCCCATGGTGTAGTCCGGCGTGACCTTCTTGCGCAGCGCGGGGTCCTTGATGCCCTTCGCGATGTTGCGCTTCGCGATCAGTTCGCCGGCCTTCATGATCGCCGGGTGGCCGTTGAAGCCGATGGCCCGCGCTTCGAGCAGCCAGTACAGTGCGTTGCGGTAGAGGCGCTGGGTGCCGGGAACGCGCTTGAACAGCGTCCGCGCCCACGACGGCATCGCGTGGTCGGGCTTCGGCATGATCCACGGCGGCGTCCGCTGGAACAGCGTCAGCTCGGCGACGTCGGGGGCGATCTTCGGGACGAACTGGACCGCGCTGGCGCCGGTGCCGACGACGGCGACCTTCTTGCCGCGCAGGTCGTATTCGTGGTTCCACTGCGCGGAGTGCCAGGTCTGGCCCATGAACTCGGTGATCCCGGGCAGCTCGGGGACCTGCGGGATGTGCAGGCCGCCGACGCCGGAGACGAGGAACTGCGTGACGAACTCGCGGCCGTCCTCGGTCGTCGCGGTCCAGCGGCGCTCGCGCTCGTCCCAGTGGGCGCCCGTGAGCTCGACGCCGAACCGGATCTTCTCGCGCAGCCGGTACTTGTCCGCGACGCCCTTGAGATACTCGAAGATCTCCGGCTGCGCCGAGAACGACCGCGACCAGTCCGGGTTCTGCTCGTACGAGAACGAGTACATGTGCGACTGCACGTCGCACGCGCACCCGGGGTAGGAGTTGTCGCGCCAGGTGCCACCCACCTCGTCGGCTTTCTCCAGGATCACGTAGTCCCGGATGCCGGCCTTTTCGAGCTGGATCGCCTGGCCGAGCCCGGAGAACCCGGTGCCCACGATCACGACCTTGAACCGCTCGGTCATCTGTCGGCCTCCGCTGCTTCGAGGATGCTGCCGAGATGACGTTACCTCAAGTAACAGTTACTCGGAAGTACTCCCTACTGGTTAGTACGTCCCGCCGAGCTTGGTGTGGTCCCAGCTGACGATCTTCGTCGGGCGGAAGACCAGCCCGACACGCTTGGGCGCCTGACCTGCGATGAAGGCCTTGAGTTCGTCCGGTACGGGGTCGCCCGGCTTGGCGCCGGCGTACCGCTGCATGAGCGTGATCCCCATCCGGGTGACTTCGGCGGTGTCCTCGATGATCTCGACGTCGGCCTCGAGCGAGATGCCGCGCAGCTTCTCGTAGCTGTCGCCGTCCTCGATGAGGACGGTCGCCTCGGGCAGGCGCCGGAGGTTCTTCGCCTTCTGCGAGGTCCCGTACGTCCAGGTCGCGACGCCGTCCTCGTGCGGGTAGTACCAGAGCGGCGCGAGGTGCGGGCGGCCGTTCGGGCCGACGCTGGCGACGTTGATGACCTTCTGCTCGGCGAAGTACGCGCGCACTTCGTCCTCGGTCATCCGGATCTGGTCCCGACGCGACATGGTCACCCCTTGGTGGCGGCCCGGCCGCCGTGGCCGGTGACCGCCGACTCGAACGCGCCGCGGGCCTCGATGTCGGCCAGCGCGGCCTTGTCCGCCGAAGGTACCCGGCTGCGGGAGCCGATTTCGATGATCGGCGGGAGGAACGCGCGGAGCAGCTTGAGGCCGCCGACCCAGCGCGGTACGTGGATCGTGCGGGCGCGCTTGAGGATGCCCGCTTCGAGGTCGTCCAGCGCCGTGTCGAGCGGGTAGGTCTTGCCGATCAGGCCGGGCATCGACGCGCGGAGCTTGCCGAACACCGGGTGCGCGTCGGCGCTTTCGACCAGGTCGGTGCGGATCCACGTCGGGTGCGCGACACCGACCTTGACGCCCAGGTGCGCGACCTCGGCGCGGAGGCTGTTGGAGAACGCCTCGACGCCGGCCTTCGCCGCGGAGTAGTTCGCCATGCCCGGCGCGTGCGTGATCGCGGCGAGACTCGAGATGGCCAGCAGGTAGCCCTTGCGCTCGATGACGTGCGGGAGCGTGACGCGGAACGTGCGCCAGACGCCGAGCAGGTCGACCTCGATGACCTTCTCGAACGCGGCCCGGTCGACCGAGCGGACGAAGCCCGCGGTCGCGATGCCGGCGTTCGCGATGACGATGTCGATGCCGCCGAAGTGCTCGACGACGCCCTTCGTCGCCTGCTCGAGCGCGTCCCAGCTGGTGACGTCGGCTTCCCAGGCGTGTGCGTTCGGCCCGATCCGGTCGGCGACCTTCTGCTGCTCCTCGGCTTCGAGGCCGACGAGGGCCACCTTCGCGCCGCGCGCGGCGAGGCGCTCGGTCAGCCCGGCCCCGATGCCGCGGGCGGCGCCGGTGATCAGGACGACCTTGCCGTCGACCTTCTTGGTGCCGCTCAGCAGCGAAAACGGGTTGGCCACGGTGCCCTCCTGGACGTCGCACGTCGCTATCTGGAGGGCACCGTACCCCAACTTACCCGCAGTAAGCTACCCGAGAGTAGGCGTCACTTTCGCCGGGAAAGTTGCGTCGTCAGGGCCTCGGGACGCATCTTTCATAGCGAAAGTGACGCTACTTCTTCTGGAGTCAGCTCGAGGGTCACCGAGGCGATCAGGTCGGTGAGCTGCTCGGGCGTCCGGGCGCTGGCGATCGGCGCGGCGACCGTCGGCTGCTGCCGCAGCCACGCGAGCGAGACCGTGGCGACGGAGACGCCGTGTGCCTCGGCGACCTTGTCCAGCGCGGCGAGGACGCGCTCGCCGCCGGCGTCCAAATAGGACGAAGCGCGGGCGGCGCGCGGGCTGTCGACCGTGGCGTCCTTCGTGCGGTACTTGCCGGTGAGGAAACCCTTGGCGAGGGCGAAGTACGGCAGCGTGGCGAGGCCTTCGCGCTCGACGAGCGGGGCGAGGTCGCGCTCGTAGTCCCGCTCGACCAGGTTGTAGTGCGGCTGCAGCACGGCGTACCGGGCCAGGCCGTTCTTGTCCGAAATGGACAGTGCTTCGGCGAGGCGCTCGGCGCTGTAGTTGGACGCGCCGAGGTGGCGGACTTTGCCCGCGCGGACCAGCGCGTCGAAGGCCGTCAGCGTCTCTTCGAGCGGGGTGTCCGGGTCGTCCCGGTGTGCGTAGTAGAGGTCGATGTGGTCGGTCTTGAGACGGCGCAGCGAGTCTTCGGCCGCCGCCTGGATGTTCTTCGCCGAGAGCCCGGGCCGGCCGTCCCACATGCCGACCTTGGTCGCGACGACGACGTCGTCCCGGTTGCCACGCGCGGCGAGCCAGTTGCCGAGGATCTCCTCGGAGCCGCCACCCCCGCCGTAGAGGTCCGCGGAGTCCACGAAGTTGCCCCCGGCCGCGGTGTAGGCGTCCAGCACGGCGAAGGACTGTGGCTCGTCCGCCGTCCAGCCGAAGACGTTGCCGCCGAGGTTGAGCCCGTACACGTCGAGGTCGGTGTTGCCCAGCTTGGTCATACCTTCGACGTTAGTTCGCGGATCCCGGGAGGAAAATCGCCGTCCCACGCGTTGGAGTGTTCCATGGCTATCGAACTGGGCAAGCTCGGAATCTGGCGGTACCACGCGAACGTCGACGCGAAGTTCGCGGCTGAAGCGGAGAAGCTCGGCTACGGGGCGATCTGGCTGGGCGGTTCCCCCAGCGGCGACGACCTCGCGTCGGTGGACGGCATGCTGGAAGCGACGGACTCGCTGGTCATCGCGACCGGCATCGTGAACATCTGGCAGGACGAGCCGGCGTCGATCGCGAAGGTGTACGAGCGCATCGCGGCGAAGTACCCGGACCGCTTCCTGCTGGGTGTCGGCGCGGGTCACCGCGAAGCGACGAAGGAGTACAAGAAGCCGTACGCGGCGCTGGTCGAGTACCTGGACGGCCTGGACGCGGCGGGCGTCCCGGCCGGCGGGCGCGCACTGGCGGCGCTGGGTCCGAAGGTGGTGGCGTTGTCGGGCGAGCGCACGGCCGGCGCGCACCCGTACCTGACGACGCCGGAGCACACCCGCAGCACGCGCGA
This sequence comes from Amycolatopsis sp. NPDC051106, assembly GCF_040682775.1. Classification (NCBI taxonomy): domain Bacteria; kingdom Bacillati; phylum Actinomycetota; class Actinomycetes; order Pseudonocardiales; family Pseudonocardiaceae; genus Amycolatopsis; species Amycolatopsis sp. NPDC051106. Next base: position 255,399 of record NZ_JBFBBQ010000001.1, read on the forward strand.
GATCCTCGGCGCGGGCAAGCTGCTGGCCCCGGAGCACAAGGTGGTCCTCTCGACCGATCCCGCCGAGGCCCGCGCGATCGGCCGTAACACGGTCAAGTACTACCTCGGGCTGTCGAACTACGTCGCCAACCTGCGCAAACTCGGCTTCATCGACGCCGATCTGGAAGGTGAGGGCAGCGACCGCCTGATCGACGAGCTGGCTTTGCACGGCGACGCGGCGACGGTGGCGCGCGGGCTGTCGGCCCACTGGGAGGCGGGGGCGGACCAGGTGATCGTCCAGGTGCTCAACGAGGACCCGTGGCCGGCCTACCGCGCGCTGGCTTCCGAACTGCTGTGATCCCCGTCCGGCCGCCGGTTCGCCCGGCGGCCGGGCGTACCGCCTTCTGAACCGATTCGACGTGCGGAGAAGTTTCTGTGCGGGGACCGGTGTGCGCCGGCGGTACACCTCGTACGATGCGGTCGGGACCCATCCCTGCCAAGGAGGAATACCGATGCCCATCGCCACCCCCGAGGTCTACGCGGAGATGCTCGACCGGGCCAAGGCGAACGAGTTCGCCTACCCGGCCATCAACGTGACCTCGTCCGAGACCGTGAACGCCGCCATCCGCGGGTTCGCCGAGGCGGAGAGCGACGGGATCATCCAGTTCTCCACCGGCGGTGCCGAGTTCGCGTCGGGCCAGAAGGTCAAGGACATGGTGACCGGCGCGGCCGCGCTCGCGGAGTTCGCGCAGGTCGTGGCGGCGAAGTACGACGTCAACGTCGCGCTGCACACCGACCACTGCCCGAAGGACAAGCTGGACGGCTTCGTCCGCCCGCTGATCGAGATCTCGGCGGAGCGCGTCAAGAACGGCCAGAACCCGCTGTTCCAGTCCCACATGTGGGACGGCTCGGCGATCGACCTCGACGAGAACCTCGAGATCGCCGCGGAGCTGCTCGCCAAGACGGCGGCCGCGAAGATCATCCTCGAGGTCGAGATCGGCGTCGTCGGCGGCGAAGAGGACGGCGTCGAGGCGGAGATCAACGAGAAGCTGTACACCGCCGAGGGCGACTTCCTGAAGACGATCGACGCGCTGGGCGCGGGCGAGAAGGGCCGCTACCTGCTGGCGGCGACGTTCGGCAACGTCCACGGCGTGTACAAGCCGGGCAACGTGAAGCTGCGCCCGGACGTCCTGAAGGGCGGCCAGGAGGCGGCGGCGAAGAAGCTCGGCCTGGACGCGGGCGCGAAGCCGTTCGAGCTGGTCTTCCACGGCGGCTCGGGCTCGCTCCCGGAGGAGATCCGCGAGGCGGTGTCGTACGGCGTGGTGAAGATGAACGTCGACACGGACACGCAGTACGCGTTCACGCGCCCGATCGTGGACCACTTCTTCAAGAACTACGACGGCGTCCTGAAGATCGACGGCGAGGTCGGCAACAAGAAGGTCTACGACCCGCGGTCGTACCTGAAGGCCGCTGAAGCCGGGATGGCTCAGCGAGTGGTCGAGGCCTGCCAGGCGCTCGGCTCGGCCGGCACGAAGGTCAAGTAAGCCTCGGACCAAAGCCTCTGAAGGCCACCATGAGGGAACTAGATGCCCTCATGGTGGCCTTCAGCGCGTCTGGGGTCAGGAAACCGGGGTGACGCTTCGGCGTGCGGCGAGTCGCCGGGTCAGCGGGCCCGCCGCGGCCCAGAGGACGAAGACCCCGCCCAGCACCACCGCCGCCGTCCAGTAAGCCACCGGCGGGGCCGACTCCGTGTGCGCGTCACCCAGCACCCACGGCCGGAACTGGGACTGCACCCACAGCGCCCCGTACCCGAACGCCGTCACCAGCAACGCTCCCGCACCGGCCGTCAACAGCCCGTGATCACGTCCGATCGCGAACGCCAGGTCCACTGCCAGCCCCACGAAAAGCAGGTAGAACGGGATCGTCGACGCCGGGAAACCCATCCCGACCAGCAGCGGCCACATCACGCCGCGGTAGGCGATGTACGCGAGCGCCACCGCCGATGCCGCCCAGCGGAAACCCAGCGTGCGCCGGGCCAGGACCAGGATCAGTGCCATCACGCCGATGCCCCACAGCGGGTACACCCACTCCGGGATCGGCATCGTGAAGTGCATGACCGCGGTCCGGTCGACCGGGTGCCCGATCTGGTTGGCCGCGAAGTCCAGCAGCGACGGCTCGGCCTCCGGCGCGCCGCGCTCCCACGCGCGCAGCCCCAGGATCCCGTACTCCTGCTGGCCGTTCGGGAAGAACGTGTTCTCCAGGAAGAACGCCCACAGCGCGAGCAGCACGCCCGTCCGGAACCGGCCCGGCGGCGAGAGCCGCAGCCAGCCCAGGAGCACGCCCGCCTGCATGATGCCCGTGCCCAGGTAGAGCATCATGTGGGACGGGCTCCACGCGGTCAGGTCGAGGCCGTTGACGCGGTGGTTGATGACGTCCAGCGGCGCCGCGATCAAGAACGTCAGCAGCCCGACCTGCATCAACCGCAGAGACGTCTTGTCGGCGCCGAGGCCCGTGTAGCTGTGGATCGCCACCAGCACGACGATGATCACCGTGCCGACCGTGTTGATCAGGTGCGGCGGCGCCAGGTCGTCGCGCAGCCACATGAAGTGCCACGACATGTCCCACGACGAGCCGACCAGCTTGAACGCGAACGCCGCCAGCCACATCCCGTAGCAGAACCGGAGCACCCAGTCCGGCGTCGGCTGCCCGGGGGCGCCGCGGTGCCAGTGCCGCGTGAAGAACAGCTTCGTCTTGCCGACGGGGCTGCGCGGGATCACGTCCACGGGGACGTCGACTGCCTTGGCCATGTCGGACATCATGGCCGGTCATGGTCACGAGCGGGCCAAGACCGTGGCGAAAGACGCCAAAATCGGGGATTCCCCCGACCTTCCTCCCCGCCACCACCCGCAACGGAGGCGCGTCACCCTTAGGGGTGGACGACTTGCTTTCGGTGTGCGTGGCTTGGCAGGGTGTGCCGCCATGATGCCGAAACGAGTTGTGGCCGCCGTCCTGGTCGGCGCTCTGATCCTGGCCGGCGGCGGGGTTCTCGCGGGCCTGTTCTTCTGACCGGCGGGCGTGGGCAGAATGGGCGGCATGACGCACAACCTGCTCGGCCCCGAGCCGACGCTGCTTCCCGAGCACACCGCCGCCCAGGCCGCGCTCGACGCCGGAACTGACCCGGCCGCCGTCGCCGCCGAACACCCCGACTACAGCGAGGCGTGGGCTTCGCTGGCCGAGAAGGCCTTCGAGGCGGGCGAGACCGTCGCCGCGTACGCGTACGCCCGCACCGGCTACCACCGGGGCCTCGACCAGCTGCGCCGCGCGGGCTGGAAGGGCTTCGGCCCGGTGCCGTGGTCCCACCGCCCCAACCAGGGGTTCCTGCGCGCCCTCGCCGTGCTGGGCAAGGCCGCCGGCAAGATCGGCGAGACCGAGGAGTACGACCGCTGCCGCACGTTCCTCGCCGACTCCGACCCCGCCGCGTCCGAGGCCACCGGCCTGAAGTGACCCCAAGTCCGTGAAGGCCTCCTTACCGGCTCAAGAAGCCGGTAAGGGGCCTTCACGGCTTTCGGTGACCCTCAGAACAGGCCGCAGTTGGAGGACGCCGGGAGGCCGGCGAAGCGAGCCTCGAGCCACGCGAACGCCTCCGGGTACGCCCGCACCGCGCCGAGCACGTGCGTCGGCACCAGCGACGTGCTGAACCGCACCTTCACACCCTTGCCGCACCACGTCCGGCCCAGGTCACGGTCCTGCGCGTAGGGCACGATGTCATCGAGGGCGCTGTGGACGATCAGCACCGGCGCCGTCGGTTTCAACGTCCCGATCTTCTGCTCCGCCACCCTGGACGCGTACGGCTCCTCGCCGAGGTACGCGGTGAGCGAGCGGCCGTCGTTGGTCAGCGTCGACGACTGCGTGAACGCGTGCGCGGCGATCGCCTCCACCGTGCACTCGGTCCGGACCTGCTCGAACAGCTGCTTGCCGCGCGCGTTGAGCAGTGCCGGGATGTTCAGCTCCGGGTACGCGTAGTTCATGCTCACCAGCGCGAAGCCGAGGAAGCCGACCGCGTAGTGGCCGTCGAGGTTCTTGGCCACCTCGCCGAGGTCCGCCGGCACCGCGCCCGCGTACGCGCCCTTCAGTTTCAGCTCCGGCGCGTAGCCCGGCTGCAATTCCGCCGCCGCGGCCGACGCGCCGCCGCCCTGGGAGTAGCCCGCGATCGCGACCGGGCCGTCGTCCGGCAGCCCGGCCTCCGGCAGCCGCTGCGCCGCGCGGATCGCGTCGAGCACCGCGTGCCCTTCCGAAGCGCGGTTGACGTAGGTGTGGTCGCCCGGCGTCCCGAGTCCCTCGTAGTCGGTCACGACGACGCCGTAGCCCCGCGCCAGCAGCCCGGCGATGAACGGCCCCTCGTACTCGAAGCCGGCGGCAAGCGCTTTCGACGGCGCGCAGTCGTCGCCCTCGCCCTGCGTGCCGACGGCGTAGGAGACGATCGGGCGCACGCCCGATCCGGGCCAGGCCGACCTGGGCGTCAGCACGGTCCCGGTGACCGCGATCGGCGAACCGTGCGTGTCGGTGCTGCGGTACATGATCCGCTGGACGCCGGCGTCGGCCTTGATCAGCTTGACCGGGTCGATGTAGAACGTCGACGCCTCGTGCCGGATGACGTCGCCGTCGCGGCCGGCCGGCAGCGGCGAAGGCGGGTCGTAGAACGACGTGGCGGAGGCCTGCGGCGGGCCGAGCGCCACCAGCGCCAGGACGGAAACCGTGGCGACCACCGCGGAGAGGGCGCGGCGAGGGAAGATACGCATGCTTGCTCCTCATTGAGCAGGACTAGTGCGCGGGGAGACACCTTTTTAGACAGAGGTGTCGGAAAAAGAATCACGTGAGGTGGACCACCATGTCAAGCCCGGCGCCGCGCGGACGGCCGCGCAAGCTCCCGGTCGGGGAGCAGCGCGCCCGCGTGCTGAACGCCACGGCGAAGGTCGTGGCGCAGCACGGGATGCAGGGCGCGACGATCGAGCAGATCGCGCGCGAGGCCGGCGTCTCGCGCCAGTCCGTCTACGAGCAGTTCGGCCAGCGCGAGACGCTGTTCGCCGAGGTCGTGGCCGCAACCGAGGAGCGCGCGTTCGCGGCCATCGCGGGCCCGACGGTGACCGATCCGCAGCCCGGCCTGCGGGCCTGGGCGCGGGCCAACTACGCCAACATGGTCACCTTCGTCGCCGACAGCCCCGAGGCCTACGGCGTGCTCCGCGCGGCCGAGCGCGCGGGCGATCCCGCTCTCACCCGGTTGAGGGAGAGACTGGCCGTCGTCTACGCCGATGCGAGCCGCAAGCGGTGGGCCGCGCACGGCATCGACTCCGGCCGTGCGGACCGCGCGCTCGTCACGCTCTTCTTCGCGATGACCGAATCACTGGTGCAGGCGACCTGGGACGGCGAGCCGCCGGACCAGGAGGCCCTGATCGACCTGCTCACCGAATTCACGGTGGGTGGCGTCGCCCGCCTCCAGACGAAGGCGAGCGACGTCATCGACCGGCTGCGGTAAGGGCGCTAAGCCGCGGTCAAGGCCACTTCGGGCGACCCCACCACCCGGTTCCGGCCGCCGTGCTTGGCCGCGTAAACGGCCGCGTCGGCGCACGCCATCACTTCCTCGATCGACGACCCGTCGAGCGGGTAGGCGGCGACGCCGATGGACGCCGTCTGCCGTTCGATGGCGACGGCGGCGCCTTCGTTGGTCTTCGTGCTGATGATCAGCTCGCTGACCCGTTGCCGGATCCGTTCCGCCGTGACGATCGCGTCTGCCTTGGACGTCGAGGGCAGCAGCGCGACGAACTCCTCGCCGCCGAACCGGCCGACCAGGTCGTGCGCCCGGGTTTCCTGCTTGACCACGGCGGCCACCGCCTTGAGCACGTCGTCCCCCGCGAGGTGCCCGTAGGTGTCGTTGATCCGCTTGAAGTGGTCGAGGTCGATCATCATGGCGCCGAAGCTGCCGTTGTCCCGTTCGGCGCGGGAGATCTCCCGCTGTGCGCCGTCCTGCCACGTGGTGGCGTTGAGCAGCTGCGTCTTCTGGTCGGTGGTGGCGAGCTCCTCGAGCCGCTTGATCAGCACGGACCGCTGCAGCACGTACAGCGGCAGGATGACCAGCACGGACAGCAGCGGCTCGGTCGTCAGGACCATCACGAGCAGGCCGCCGACGCACAGGGTGGCCAGCTCCAGCAGGTTGTCGTCCATGTTCCCCAGGCAACCCTCGACGGTCGCCTTCTCCGGTGCGGCCAGGTACAGGCCGAGCCCGGTGAGCGCGGTGTTCGTGGTGAAGAAGGCGATGGCCGCGAGCGCCACGGCGGTCATGCCGTGCCCGTGGAGCAGTTCCGCGACGAGGCCGGCGGCGAAGCCCGAGAGGATCATCGTCGTCGCGTTGGCCGCGACGCGGTGGAACTCACCCGGCCGGAAGCCGGACCAGCTGCGGAACGCGAGGTAGATGTAGAGCACGGTGCCGAGCACGGCGACCAGCTGGGGCGGCACGAGCAGCCCGGCGGGCAGCAGCCAGACCGACGTCATGTTGACGTGCGGCCCGTTGCTCAGGATCCGGCGCTGGCGCTCGATGCGCCTGCTGACTTCGGTCTGGGCCACCGCGAGGCCGGTGAGCAGCGCGAACGTCCCCACGTGCGCGAGCGTGACCGGAATCGACAACGTGGCGGCCGTGGTCCAGGCGAGCATGACGGCGATCGCGGTGAGTGTGACCGCGACCCAGGCGCGTGGCCTCGACCACAGCGCCCAGGCCGCAACACCACGACCCGAGGCTTGTCCAGACCGTTCCCCCGATGTGACCATTTTTCCCCCAGCCCCTTGCGCAGGTGATCAGTGACAATCTACTCACGGACAGTTTCAGACCGTTTGCCAGCTGTCCACAAGGGCTTTCGGTGTGTACTTTTTCTTTGACACCGGAACGAGAGGTGGCCAGCGATGCGCGGCAAAGATCAGTGACCGCACAGCGCACCGCAAGGTCGCGCAGGTCAGGCCCACGCGCGGGGCATGTCAAGCATGTTCGGCGCGTGCGGCTTCTTTGCCGTGCCCTCTTCCGGGCTCCAGCGATAACGATCGTGCCCACAGTGCCGCCAGCGGCAGGGTGAGCACGATCCCGGCGATGCCGAAGATCCCGACGGTGCCGTGCGGGCTCAGCTGATCCGCGAGCACGCCCCCGATCAGCGGGCTGATGCCCATCATCGTGGTCAGCCCGGTGTTGGACAGGCCCATCACCTGCGCGCGCTGCGCGTCGGGCACAGCCAGCGTCAGTGACGCGGTCGCCTGCAGCAGGCACACCGTGCCGAGGCCGCCGGACACGATGAACAGCACGATCGACGCGACCGGCCCGGGGTTGAGGAAGCAGAACACCAGCGGGACGGCGCAGAACCCCGAGAGCGGGCCGATCAGCTTCGGCCGCACCCCGGCGGGCACCCAGCGCGTGTAGACGAACGTCGCGATGACACTGCCGATCGGGTCGGCCGCGAGCAGTAGGCCGATCGCTTCGGGGCCGCCGCCGGCCGCGGACACATACGGCGCGGCGATGCCTTCGTAGACCGGCAGGAGTCCCATCAGCCAGGTGAACAGCACGAGGGTGCGCAGCGGCGAGCTCGCGAACGCCGTCCGGCTGCCGCCGCCGAGCGTCGCGAAGAAGGACTTGCGCTCCTCGCCACTCGCCGCGGCCGGCCGGGCCCGCACGCCGAGGCGGATGAACAGGGCCGAGAGCACGAAGGTGGCGGCGTCGATGGCCAGGGCCACGTGCGGGTCGAGGGCGATCAGCAGCGCGCCGCCGCCGGCGAACCCGAGCAGCTGCGCACTCTGCACGGTCATGCTCCGGATACCCATCCCGACGACGAACCGGTCGCCTTCGAGCACCTGCGGCAGGAGGGCCAGCTGGGAGGCCTTGAACGGCGGGTTGACCAGGGACACCCCGCCGACCAGCACGCACATCAGCCAGAACGGCACGCCGGGCAGGGCGACGAGCAGGATCAGCGCGGCGCGCAGAAGATCGACGAGCACCATCACGGTGCGGCGGGGGAACCGGTCGGCGAAGCCGGTCAGGAAGACGCCGCCCAGCAGCGAGGGGGCGTAGGTCAGCGCGTACGTGAGGCCGGTCAGCGTGGCCGAGTTGGTCCCGGTGAAGACCAGGATGGACAGGGCGACTCTGGCCAGCTGGTCGCCGGCGATCGACAGCAGTTCCCCGAACCACAGCGCGCGGAACTCGGCGATTCCGAACACCTCGCGGAACGTGACGCGATCCCGCGGAGCTGCCATGCGCTTTCTCCCGACCTCTTGTGCAGACCGTGCCCTTCGCATGACCTCTGGTGACGAAGACGGCTATCGGTCATGAGGTAGTCACGGTACGTGAGTTACCTCAGCCAGTGTCTCGTGACTGTTGGTAAATCTCTAGGTTCTTTCGCCGGTATCCAAGGTGTCACGGAGCTTTCCTGAACGGGTCAGACGATAGCCCGCAGTGTCTGGCCGGTCGCCCAGGAGTCACCAATGGATCATTCCGTACCCGATGGCCGGAGGGCCAGAGGCAAAAGTAGCCACCTCGCGTTCGCGAGGTGGCTACTTGGGGGGAAGGAGACTCAGCCGTCGACGGCCAGGGCGTCCTCCGCGGGGGTCCGCGTCGTTCCGGACGCGCGCTCGGCGTCCCGCTTGGCCACCTCTTCCCGGACGATCGGGATGACGTACCGGCCGAAGTCGATCGTGTCGCCGAGCATGTCGTAGCCCCGCGCCGACAGGATCTCGACGCCGAGGTCGTAGTAGTCCAGCAGCGCCTGGGCGACCGTCTCCGGTGTGCCGACCAGCGCGTTCGAGTTGCCCGCGCCACCCGTTGCGGCCGCCGTCGGGGTCCACAGCGCGCGGTCGAAGCGTTCGCCCTGCGCCGCGACCGACAGCAGCCGCTGGGAGCCCGTGTTCTCCGGCTCGGTGAGCTTGTGCCGGCGGGTCAGCGGCTGGCCGCCCTTCGTGCGGTCCTTGATCGCGCCCACCGTCGCGTGGGCCTTCTCCCAGGCCAGCTCCTCGGTCGGCGCGATGATCGGCCGGAACGCGACCTGGATCCGCGGCACGTCCGTGCGGCCGGCCGCTTTCGCGGCGGCTTTGACGGACTCGATCTGCTCCGCGGTCTGGGCCAGCGGCTCGCCCCAGAGGCAGTAGATGTCCGCTTCGGCCCCTCCGGCGGCGTACGCGGCGGGCGACGAGCCGCCGAAGGAGACGCCCGGCCGCGGCTTCTGCACGGGCTTGACGTCACTGACGTAGTCCTTGAAGCGGTAGTACTCGCCCTCGAAGTCGAAGGGCTCGTCCGACGTCCAGGCCTTCTTGATGATCTGGATCGCTTCGCGCGTGCGCCCGTAGCGCTGGTCCTTCGTGAGGTAGTCGCCTTCGCGCTGCTGTTCGTGGTCGTTGCCGCCGGTGATGAAGTGCACGGTCAGGCGGCCGTCGGAGATCTGGTCGAGCGTCGCGAACGTCTTCGCCGCGAACGTCGGGTACGAGACGTTCGGGCGGTGCGCGAGCAGGATCTGCAGCTTCTCGAGCTTCGTGGCGACGTACGCGGCCGCCTGCGCGGGGTCCGGCGAGCCGGACCCGTACGCGAACAGCACCCGGTCCCAGCCGAAGTCCTCGTGCGCGCGGGCTAGGCGCAGCGTGTACTCCTTGTCGAACACCCCGCCCGAGCGGGCGTGCGTCTCCGACCCGTCGTGCGTGCCTCCGATGCCCAGGAACTCCACCGGCATTCCGTCACCTTCTTTCGTCGCTACCGCCAGAGCTACGCCTGGCGCGCGGTGCGCGGCAACGAAGTCCGCAGGGTGGAACTCAGGCCCGGTTCCGTTCGATCACCTCGATCGACGCGCGGACCTGCTCGAAGGTGGGCGGGGCCGCCCGGTTGAACACGACGGTCAGGGACCGGCGCGGGACCACCACGAACTCGACGTCGATCCCGGCCGCCTCCGAAGCGGCCTCGACGACGTCTCGCCAGTGCTTCGGGTCGATCCCCTCCGGATCGGCCCACTCGTGCGCGAAGATCGCCCAGTTGCCCCTGAGCAGGGTGCCGACCACGTCCTGCGCGGTGTGGACGCGGTGCGGCGGACTGATCTCGTCAGTCACGTCTTCGCAGGTGCGGTCTGCTCGCGAAGGCCCGGGCGCCTGGGTGGACGAAGGACAAATCCGCTCCTCTCACCGGTGTGCCCCGGGGATTCGGCGCCGGTCGCCGGAGTGTTTGGTTTTATTCCCGGAATTCCGGAGTATGGGAAGGACGCCCTGGTCGGGAGCCCCGGCGTAGCTTCGGGTGCGTGGCCGATCGTGCGCCGTTCACCCTCGCCGTCGTGGGCGCCGGACCCCGGGGGGTCGGCGTCCTCGAACGGCTCGGCGCGAATTCCGGGCTGCTGCGCGACCGCCGGCTCGAGGTGCACCTGATCGACCCGTTCCCGCCGGGACCCGGCCGGGTGTGGCGCTACGACCAGTCGCCGCTGCTGCGGATGAACTCCATGCCCGAGGACGTCACGATGTTCACCGACGACTCGGTGAAGATGGCGGGCCCGGTGCGGCCGGGGCCGACGCTGCTGGAGTGGGCGCGGAAGGTGCGTGACGGCGCGCTCGACGCCGAAGTGCCCGCCGACGTCGTCGCCGAGCTGACCGCGCTCGACAGCTTCGACTTCCCGACCCGGCGGCTGCAGAGCGCCTACCTGACCTGGGTCTACCGCAAGATCGTCGGCGATCTCCCCGAAGGCATCGACGTCGTCGAGCACGCCGCGCGGGCCGTCGGCGTCGACGGGCCTGCCGTCAGCCTGTCGGACGGGACGACTGTGCGCGCGGACGCCGTCGTGTTCACCGTCGGGCACCTCGACGCGGAACCGGACGACCGGGAGCGCGAGCTCGTCACCTTCGCCGCGCGCCACGGTCTCGCCTACTACCCGGCCGGCTACACCGCCGACGTCGACTACTCCGGCATCGCACCGGGCGAAACCGTGCTGGTCCGCGGGTTCGGGCTGGCGTTCGTCGACCTGATGCTGCTGCTGACCGAGGGCCGCGGCGGCCGCTTCGAGGAGCTGCCGTGCGGTGGCCTGCGCTACCACCCCAGCGGCGCCGAGCCGGTGCTGCACGTCGGCTCACGGCGCGGAGTGCCCTACCACGCGAAGATCGGCTACCGGCCGCGCGGAAAACCGTTGCGGCTGCCCAGGTTCTTCGATGCCTACGCCATGGACGGCCTTCCCGGGGAAGCACTCGACTTCCGCGTGGACGTCTGGCCGCTGATCGCCAAGGAACTGGCCTGGGGCTATTACCACGAGCTGTTCACCGGCCACCCCGACCGCGTGCGCATGGACTTCGCCGTGTTCGCCGACGCTTTCGCCGACCTGCCCTGGGATTCACCGGGAATGCGGGACCTCGTCACGCGAGCGGTGCCCGCCGAGGCCGACCGGCTCGACCTCGACCGCCTCGACCGGCCCCTGCACGGCCGCGAGTTCGGCTCGGCGGAGGAGTTCGGCAAGGAACTGCGGGAGTACATCGAAGCGGACCTCGCGCGCCGGGCCGACCAGGAGTTCAGCGCCGACCTCGGCGCGTTCACGGCGCTGCTCTCGGTGTACGGTCAGCTGCCCGTGCTCGTCCAAAAAGGACGGCTGGACGCATCATCGCAAGTGTCCGATATGGACGGCTGGTTCCACGGGTTCTTCTCGTACTACGCCAGCGGACCGCCGCCGCGCCGGCTGGAGGAACTGCTGGCCCTGCACGAAGCCGGCGTGGTTTCCTTCGCCGGCGCGGAAATGCAGGTGACGGCCGACCGCGGCGAGTTCGTCGCGACCAGCACCAGCTACCCGGGAACGGTTTCGGCGCGGACCCTCGTCGAAGCAAGGCTGCCGGGCCCGAGCGTCACGCGGGCGGCGGACGGCCTGCTCCGGCAGCTGCGCGACACGGGCGAGCTGGCCGAGGAGACGGTCGCGGACCCGGTGACCGGCGCGTTGCTGCCCTCGGGCCGGATCCACACGCGCGTGTCGGACTCCCGCCTGCTCGACGGCACCGGCCGCCCGCACCCGCACCGCTTCGCCGTGGGCCCGCACACGAGCGCCCGCTCGGCGGCGGCGTTCACCCGGCCCCGGACGAACGCGGCGAGCTTCCGCCAGAACGACGCCGTCGCCCGCGAGATCCTGGCGCTGGTCAGCCCGCCCAGCTGACGATTTCCGCCAGGACCTGTTCTGGCGGCGGCATCTCCGCGATCTCGGCCGCGATGCCCCGCGCGATCTCGCGGGGTTTCGGATCGGTGAGCAGCTCGCGCGCCGACGTCTCGATCGCGGGGATCCGGATCGCGTCCCCCACCAGGGACTTCGCCACGCCCAGCGTCGAGAGCGTGTCCGCGTTCGCGAACTGGTCGGCGCCCTGCGGCAGGATCAGCTGGGGCAGCCCGGCCGCGAGCGACGCGAGCACCGTGCCCGTGCCGCCGTGGTGCACCACCAGGCCCGCGTGCTTCAGCACCTCGGCCTGGGGCACGAACCCCGCGGCCCGGACCCGGGCCGGCAGCGGACCGAGCAGCGCGGGATCGCCGGGACCGAGCGCCACCAGCACGTCCACGTCCAGGCGGGACAAGGCGCGGATCGCCCCCCGCAGGACGTCCGTCGCGCCGTAGACCACCGTGCCCAGCGTCAGGTACGCGAAGCCGTTGGCGGGCAGGGGCGGCAGCGGGACGTCCGGGTCGAACGGCGTCGGGCGCATCCGGAACACCGTCGGCACGGACGCGGTGCCCGGGTCGCGCAGGCTGTCCGGCCAGACGTCGACGCAGGCGTCGCCGAAGAGCGCGTCCGAGGGGAGCGTGCCCCACAGCGGACGCAGCCGTTCGGCCGCGACAGCCAGGAGCTCCGGCGGCATCGACCGCCCGATGACGACCGACACGGCCGGGATGCCCGCGCGGCGCGCCGCCACCCCGGCGCCGACGTCGCTCATCTCGTAGACGACCAGGTCCGGACGCAGTTCGGGGAGCAGCGGCGTCAGGTCGTCGAGCAAGGACCGCGGCAGCAGCTCGGCGAACATCGTGATGCCGACGTCCAGGAAGCCGGCGTCCTCGCCGTGCCGCTTCTTCGCTTCGGCCTCCGCCTCACCGATGCCGATCCCGGCGCGGTGGACCTCGAAGCCGAGGTCGCGCACCTTGGGCACGAAGGCCTCGCCGGTGCCGAAGACGACGTCGTGGCCGGCTTCGGCCGCCGCGTTCGCCAGCGGCAGCAAGGGAAACAGGTGGCCGTACGCGGGGCGGCACGTGAAGAGGATCCGCACCGCCCCGAGCGTACTCGTCAGCCCTTCACGACCGGGGCGATTTGCTGCGCCCACTGCTGCGGCGCCGACGTCCCGCCGGGCAGGGAGTTGAAGTACTCCCAGCCGTCGATCCCGCCGAAGTCCGCGTACTTTCCGATGAGGCTCCGCACGGTCGACTGCAGTGTCGACATGGCGACGTATCCGCTGCAGTTCGCGGGATTGGTCACGGTCCCGGCCACGACCTTGCTCGCGGGCACGACCCCGCGGCGGATGATGTTGTCGTAGCCGGACGTGCTGCTCAGCGAGCCCCAGCCGCAGTAGAACTGCGTGTTGAACCAGGAGATCTGGCTGCCGCGGTCGCGGTAGAGCGTGTCGTAGTTGAGCCCGGAGAGTCCGCCGCCGCCACTGAGTTCGGTGGCCACCGGAGCCAGCGTCACGAGGAACGAGCTGCCGAAGTCCGCCCGCAGCGCGTCGATGAGCTTGTTCAGCGCGCCGTTGGACATGTGCTCTTCGATGTCGAGGTCGATGCCGGAGAGCGAGTACGTGCGGATCAGGTTCCGCAGCAGCGGGTAATACGTGTCGAACTGCGTTTCGAGCCGCTGGAAGCTGCCCGCCGCGGCCCCGCCGACGAACGCGAGCAGGTGCACGCCCTGGCTGCGCAGGGTCGCGAGGTCCTGCCACATCCGCGTGAACTTGCTCGCGTTCGGCGGATCGTCGTTGAGGTGCACGACGCTGCCGGTGTCGAGGTGGATGGCTCCGACGACGACGTCCGTGGCCCCGGCGTCGCGCAGCGGGAGCGGCGAGACGTAGGTGGAGCCGTTGTAGATGGTCTGGTAGTAGACGACGATCCTGCGCCCGGCGGCGGCCGAAGCCGGCACCGCACCCGAAATCATCAGCACCAAGGCCACGAAGGCCACGCCGATCCTCCGCATGGTCCAGACCATACGTCGCGGTGGGTGGTTGGGGAAACACCCACCGTCGAACCTGTCCGGTTTCCTGTCTCGCTTTGTCGACATCTGTCCCTAGTGAGCGTCAGATGGCACTTCGCTGGAGGGCCAGGAGTGTTGCGACCAGGACTTTTAGGGTCAGGCCAAGAAACCCGCACTTTGTGGTACGTTTTTGCTGGGTTAGTGTTGCTTCCTCGTTACTTCAGGGGGTGCAGCGGTGAATAGGTCTCGTTCTGCTCATTTTCGGTTCGGCGATAAAGTTCTGCTCCGGCAGCTCGGCCATTGTGACTGGGTGCCTGGACGAGTGGTTCGAGTGGAAGAGTTCGATTCCCATCCCGGCCACCGTGGCGTCAGGGTCAAAGTCGCGACCAGTTTGTCGTCGCGCGGATACCTGGAGGGTGCGCGTCTAGTCCCGCCGGGCACGCCGATCTACTACTCCGTGGGGTTCGCTGAAGTTCATCTCGTTCGGCGTGACTCCCGGTGGGAATCGTTCAGCGTGGAGCCGTTCATGGTGCCGGACGACTATCGGGTCATGGGTGGTGCGCCGCAGTTCCAGATGGCCGGAATGCCTGGAGCTTCGCATGTCGGGGCGTACCAGTCGGCGACATCGTACGATCCCGGCGATCCCGTGTGGGCTTGGGAGTGCGGGTGGCGGAAGGCCGAGGTGCAAGAGGCCAAACCATCGTGGGTGACTGTGCGCTACCTCGACGGGTTCCGTCGGCAAAACGGGTGGCCGTCCAAAAGCTGTCGACCGGCCGAGATCTGGCCGGTGATCTGCGACTACCCTGAGCCGGTCCGGAAGATCGAGATCGAACCGAATTGGCTGCGGAAGTTGGATCCGCGAAAGGCGCACGCCATGTCTCTGCAACTCGGCTACCACAATGCGAACCGCTACCTGAAGGAATGTCAGCAGCTCGGTGGCTGCGGCATTCATTGAGCCTCAGCCGACTTCCTGCACCGAACGTCCGGGGATCGCGTCGAGGAGCTCCTTCGTGTACTCGGAGCGCGGCTCGTGCAGCACCTGAGCGGCGGGGCCCAGTTCGACCAGCGCGCCGTCCCGCAGCACGCCCACCTGGTCCGCCAGCTGTCGCACGACCGCGAGGTCGTGGGAGATGAACAGGTACGACAGCCCCAGCTCCGACTGCAGGTCCGCCAGCAGCCGCAGGATCTGGGCCTGCACCGAGACGTCCAGCGCCGACACGGGTTCGTCGCACACCACCAGGTCCGGCCGCAACGCCAGCGCCCGCGCGATCGCCACCCGCTGCCGCTGGCCGCCCGACAGCTCCGACGGCTTCCGGCGCGCCACCGATGCCGGCAGCGCCACCTGGTCGAGCAGCTCCGGGACCCGCGTGCGGGGCAGCTTGAACGCCCGCAGCGGCTCCGCGACGACGTCCTCGATGGAGAACTTCGGGTTCAGCGACGCGTACGGGTTCTGGTAGACGATCTGCATCCGCCGCCGCAGCCGGCGCAGTTCATCGCCGCCCAGCGCGGTGATGTCCTGGCCGTCGAACTCCACCGAACCGGCGGACGGCGTCTCCAGCCGCAGCACCATCCGCGCCGTCGTCGACTTGCCGGAGCCGGACTCGCCGACCAGCGCCAGGGTCTGGCCGCGCGGGACGTCGAACGAGACGCCGTCGACCGCGCGGATCCCGCCGTCGAACGTCTTCGCGAGGTCCCGCACCGACACCAGCGGCTCGGCGGCCGGGGCGGGCGGCCGTACGGTGCTCGTCATGCTCGGCGCCGCCGCGAGCAGCTGCTGGGTGTAGGGATGCGTCGGCGCGCTGACGACCGACGAACCCTCTTCGACCACCGAGCCCTGCGAGAGCACCACGATCCGCGACGCGCGGTCGGCCGCGACGCCGAGGTCGTGCGTGATCAGCAGGATCGCCGTGCCGGAGTCCGCGGCCAGCGACGTCAGGTGGTCGAGGATCCGGCGCTGCACGGTGACGTCCAGCGCCGACGTCGGCTCGTCCGCGATGATCAGCTTCGGCCGCCCGGCCAGTGCCGCCGCGATCAGCACGCGCTGCCGGAGCCCGCCCGACAGCTGGTGCGGGTACTGCCGCGCCCTTCGCGCCGGGTCGGGGACGCCCGCGCGTTCGAGGAGTTCGATCGCTTGGGCTCCAGCCGATCGACGGTCCGCGAGACCGTGGATCCGCAGCACCTCGGCGACCTGCTCGCCGATCCGGTGCACCGGGTTCAGCGACACCGCCGGGTCCTGCGGCACCAGCGCGATCTCGCGGCCCCGCACCGAGCGCCACTGCCGGGACGACAGGGAAAGGAGGTTCCGGCCGTCGAAGGTGATCGCACCGCCGTCGATCCGGCCGCCGCGCGGCAGCAGCCCGATCGCCGCGTGCGCGGTCGTCGACTTGCCCGAACCGGACTCGCCGACGACGGCGACCACCTCGCCGGCGCCGACGTCGAACCCGACGTCGCGCACGGCGGGCACCACGCCGCCCCGCGTCCGGTACGACACGGCCAGGTCCTCGATCCGCAGCAGGCTCATCGGTCTCCTCCGTCCAGGGCGCGGGACAGCCGGTTCGCGGCGAGGACCACCGCCGCGACCGTCAGTCCCGGGAACGTCGTCATCCACCACGCGGTGGCCAGGAAGCTGCGCCCGCCCGCGACGAGCGAACCCCACTCCGGCGTCGGCGGCGTCGCGCCGAAGCCGAGGAAGCTCAGTGCCGACACCTCGAGCACGGCCGTGCCGAGGGTGAGCGTCGCCAGTGCGAGCACCGGGCCCGCCGCGTTCGGCAGGACGTGCCGCAGCAGCACGCCGGACCAGCGCACTCCGCTCGCGCGCGCCGCTTCGACGAACACGCCGTTTCGCACGCGAAGCACCTCCGCGCGCATGACCCGCGCGAAGGACGCGAGGTTCGCGATGCCGACGGCGATCGCGACGTTCGTCGTGCCGAAGCCCAGCGCCGTGACCAGGGCCAGCGACAGCAGGATCGGCGGGATGGCGAGGAAGACGTCGACGACCCGCATGATCACGGTGTCCGCCCAGCCGCCGCGGAACCCGGCCAGCAGGCCGAGCGCCGAGCCCGCGACCAGCGCCACGAGCACCGCGATCGCAGTCGCCCGCAGCGAGAGCGACGCGCCGTGGATCACGCGGGCGTAGACGTCCCGGCCGGTTTCGTCGGTGCCGAACAGGTGGTGCAGCGACGGCCCCTGCAGCCGCTCGGCGGGGACGCCGGTGATCGGGTCGTACCCGGTCAGCAGGCCCGGCACGAAGGCGGCGAGCAGCACGAACGCCAGCACGGCCACCGCGAGCAAGAGACCGGGCGGCACTTTCACGGGAAAGTGCCGCTTCGGAAGAGCCAAGTCAACCACGGGCCACCTCCGGCGTGCGGGCGATGCGCGGGTCGAGCAGCGGGTACAGCAGGTCGACGATCAGGTTGAGCACCACGAACACCAGCGCGGCCAGCACGATCACCGCCTGCACCACCGGGACGTCCTGCGCGGTGACGGCGGCCGCGGTGATCCGGCCGACGCCGTCGCGGGAGAACACCGTCTCGGTGATCACCGAACCCGCGACGAGGTTGCCCGCCACCACGCCGGCGACGGTGAGCGTCGGCACGGCGGCGTTGCGCAGGAGGTGTCCGAAGTGGACGCGCCAGCGGCTCGCGCCCTTCGCCGCGGCGATCTCGGCGTATGGCTCTTCCTGCTGGGTCGCCAGGCTCTTGGCCAGCACCTGCCCGATGATCGCGCCGGTCGGCAGCGCGAGGGTGATCGCGGGCAGGATGATCGTCTCGAAGCCCTGCGTGCCCAACGCCGGCAGCAGCCGCAGCCGGAACGAGAAGAACTGGATCAGCAGCAGCCCGACCCAGAACGGCGGCAGCGAGATCGCCAGCGACGGCAGGGAGAGCAGCGCCTGCCGCAGCCAGCGGAACCGCGTGAACGTGCCCAGGAACGCCGAGCCGCCGCCGAAGACCACCGCGAACACCAGGGCCAGCCCGGTCACCGCGAGCGTCGGCGGCAACGCCGTGACGACCATGTGCGTCGCGTCGTCGCCGGTCGCGACGCTGCGGCCGAAGTCGCCGTGCAGGGCCGAGACCAGTCGTTTCAGGTACTGGACCGGCAGGGCTGAGTCGAGACCGTACTCCGCGCGGGCGGCGGCGAGCTGCTCGGGCGTCGCCGACGAACCGGCCTCCCCGCTGGCGAGCTTCGCCGAGACGGCGTCGCCTGGCAGGAGGTAGAGGATCAGGAACGACAGCGTGAACGCCGCCCACAGCACGAACACCGCCTGCCCGGCGCGGCGCAGCAGGTAGTTCCTCACGACAGCCACGCGTCGAAGAGCTGCAGCCGTGACGACGCTTCGAAGTCGACGGCGTGTGCCTGCGAGCTCAGCGCGACGACCTGGGTCAGCTCGAACACCGGGATCGCGTAGGCGTGGTCGATGATGAGCTTCTGCACCTCGTCGGCCGACGGCTTGCGCTTGGCCTTGTCCACAGTGGACGACTGGGCGTCGAGCGCGACGTCGAGGGGGTTGCCCGGCGTCAGCTTGCTGCGGTTGCCGGCCTTGGTGGAGAACTGGCCGCGCAGGATGTCCGGGTCGGCGCGGGTGACGTTGTACCAGAGGAAGTCGTAGTTGCCGCTGAGCTGGATCTGCGTGGTCTCGGCCGTAGTGTGCTGCTCGATCCGCAGGTCGAAGCCGATCTTGCGGAGCTGCTGCTGGACCAGTTCCAGCACGCTGCGGTTCTGGTTGAACACCGGCGAGAACACGACGGACGCGCTCAGCTTCTGCCCGTCCTTGACGCGGATTCCGTCGGGGCCGGGCACCCAGCCGGCGCCGTCGAGCAGCGCGGCCGCGCCCTTCTGGTCGTAAGCCAGTTGCTGCGAAAGGTCTTCGTAGAGCGGTGTCGCCGAGCCGAGGATGCTGGTGGCGGGCTTGTAGGACGCCGTCAGGACGGTGTTCACGACCTCGGTGCGGTCGACGCCCTTCAGCACGGCCTGGCGCACCTTCTCGTCGGTGAGCACGCCGCGGGTGGTGTTGGCGTGCAGGTTGAACACGACGCCGGGGTTGGACCGGATGTTCTCGCTGAAGCCGTTGCCCTTGAACTGCGGCTCGTCGACCGGCTGGATGTCGGTGGCCGCGTCGAGCTGGCCGGAGGCGAGGCTGCCGGTGCGGACGCCGGGCTCCGGCACGATCTTGTAGTCGATCTTGTCGAGGTAGGCCTCGCCCGGGTGCTTGAACAGCGACGAGCCCCACGCGTAGCCCTTGCGCTTGGCCAGGACGATTTCCTGGTTCTGCTTCAGGCTTTCGAAGACGAACGGCCCGGAGCCGATCAGGCCGTTGCCCTGGCAGCGCTGCTCCGGCGTCTTCTTGAACGCCGCGGGCGCGAGGACGCCGAGCGACATCGTCGAGCTGGCCTGGAGGAACTGGGCGCTGGGTGCGGAGAACTCGATCCGCACGGTCCGCGGGTCGACCACCGTCGACGCCTTGTAGGCAGCGAGGTAGCCGTAACCGAGCTGGGCTTTCGTGCCGAGGGCCTTGATGCCGTCGAAGCTCGTCTTGACCGCGGCGGCGTCGACCGGGCTGCCATCGGAGAACGTCGCGCCGGCGCGCAGGTGGAAGGTGAACGCCGTCGAATCGGCGCTGACCTCCCACTTCTCGGCCAGCCACGGCTTGATCTCGCCGGTCTTCGAGTCCTGGTCGGTGAGCGAGTCGACCAGCTGGCGCGCGACGTTGATGGACGCGTTCGTCGCGGTCTGCTGCGGGTCGATGCAGTCGGGCGCCGACGAGATGCCGAGGCGCAGCGTGCCGCCGGCCTTCGGCGGGCCCGCGTCGGCGGCTGGTTCGGTGCCGGCGGCGGAGCAGGCGGACAGCAGGATGGGCAGGGCGAGCAGGGCCGCGGCGTTGCGGGCGCGGAAGAGTGGGGACACCGGACGGCCTCCAGCGGGGAGCGGTTGCGTCTTCGACCAGCGACGCTAGCCACGCGCTGAAGGCCGTCCCACAGAGCGAACCGTGGTCCCATTCCCTGGCACCGCAAGGATTCGCCCTTGACACGGATCAGCAGCGGCCGAGCATGTCCGTCAACGCCGACTTTTCGGCGGAGTTGATCGTCAGCTTGAACTTGTACTTCACCGCGACCCACATCTTCGCGTAGGTGCACCAGTAGCTGGTGAGCGGCGGCTTCCACTGGTCGGGCGACTTGTCGCCCTTCTCCTGGTTGACGTTGTCCGTCACGGCGATCAGCTGCGGGTCGGTGAGGTCGTTCGCGTACGCCTGCCGCTGCGCGGTCGTCCACGACGAAGCGCCGGTGCGCCACGCGTCGGCCAGCGGGACGACGTGGTCGATGTCCACATCGGACGCGGCGGTCCAGGTCTCGCCGTCGTACGGGCTCTTCCAGCTGCCGGACGTCGCCGCGCAGTCCGACCCGGTGACGACGTTCGTGCCGTCGCGCTTGAGCACCAGCTCGCGGGTGTTGCAGCTGTTGCCCTGGTCGATCCAGTGCGGGAACTTGTCGCGGCTGTAGCCGGTCTGGGACCCGTCGGCCTTGACGGTCAGCGCGGCCAGCTCGGACTTGGCCGTCGTGGTCGACGGGATGCCCGGCGGGGTGGCGTCGGCGACGCTGACCAGCGTGCCGGAGAGCACCGCGGTGGCGGCGAGGACAGTCAAGGAATGACGAACAGCACGCCTGGTTGGCATATTGCTGCCTCCATGTCAGGTGTGGGGACAGCTAACCCTGATACACCCGCGTGACGAGTGCAACACGTATAGGTGACATGTTGCTGCCCGTTGGTGAACGCTGCGTTGCCGCGCGTGCACTTAAGGGTTGAAAGCCGCAGGTCAGGCCGGGCTGCGCACCAGGCGAAGGTCCTGGGTGTGCCGGTACCAGGTCCACTTGTTCACCGCGCGCTCGTGGACGACGTCGTCGCTGACGGGCCGCGTCGGGATGCAGCCGATCTGGAACGCGCGCGCGTAGAGCGTCGTCGGCCGCTTGAAGATCGTCCCCTTCACGACGCGGACGGCCAGGCCCGGGCCGCCCGGGTCCGGCGTCACCTCGATCGACGACGCCGGCCCGCGCAACGCCACCTGTTCGTCGGCGTAGGCCACGCCGCGGACGAGCCGCAGCACCCCGCGGCCGACGAGCACGCCGCCGACGTCGTCGCGGATCAGCGGCACCGGGTCGACCTCCCCGCGCAGGGCGAGCGCGAGGGCCTGCAGCTGTGTCTTCGGGAGGTTCCAGAGCGCGGCGACGGACGAGTCCGGCGAAGACGGCACGAACCCGACCGACACGCCGGAGAGCGCCTCCTTGCGGAGCAGCCGCAAGACCACAGCCGCCAGGTCCGCGTCGGTGCCCGACACCACCAGGTGATCGTGTTCGCCCAGCAAGGGGTCGATTTCCGCCTTGCCGGGACGGCTGGGCACGCGGATCGACTCGACGTCGTCGACCTCTTCGAAGCCCGCCGCGCCGTCGCCACAGGCCACCACTAGTCCGCGCACCCGCAGGACCTCCGTTACAGTCATGCACCGGCATTTCGTCAGCGCCACCGGTGTCCGTCCGGGACACTAAACCTCACGTCCTCGAACACCTTGGAGTGTCACATGCCGGCCATCGTGCTCATCGGTGCCCAATGGGGAGACGAAGGCAAGGGCAAGGCCACCGACCTGATGGGTGACCGTGTCCAGTGGGTCGTCCGTTACCAGGGTGGCAACAACGCCGGTCACACGGTCGTCCTGCCGAACGGCGAGAACTTCGCCCTGCACCTCATCCCGTCCGGCATCCTCACCCCCGGCGTGACGAACGTCATCGGCAACGGCGTGGTCGTCGACCCGGGTGTGCTGCTGGAAGAGCTGTCCGGACTGGAAGCGCGGGACGTCGACACGTCCAAGCTGCTGATCTCCGCCGACGCTCACCTGATCATGCCGTACCACGTGGCGATCGACAAAGTCACCGAGCGCTACCTCGGCAGCCGCAAGATCGGCACCACCGGCCGCGGCATCGGCCCGTGCTACCAGGACAAGATCGCCCGCGTCGGCGTCCGCGTGCAGGACCTGCTCGACGAGAAGATCTTCCGCCAGAAGGTCGAAGCCGCGCTGGAGTTCAAGAACCAGGTGCTGGTGAAGGTCTACAACCGCAAGGCCCTCGACGCGGACCAGGTCGCCGACGAGGTGCTGGCCGCGGGCGAGAAGTTCGCGCACCGCATCGCCGACACGCGGCTGCAGCTCAACCAGGCGCTCGAGCGCGGCGAGATCGTGCTGCTCGAGGGCTCGCAGGGCACGCTGCTCGACGTCGACCACGGCACCTACCCGTTCGTGACGTCGTCGAACCCGACGTCCGGCGGCGCGAGCGCGGGTTCGGGCATCGGCCCGGGCCGGATCACCACGGTGCTCGGCATCCTCAAGGCGTACACGACCCGCGTCGGCTCAGGCCCGTTCCCGACCGAGCTGCACGACGAGTCCGGCGAGTACCTGCGCAAGCAGGGCGGCGAGTTCGGCGTGACGACGGGCCGATCGCGGCGCACGGGCTGGTTCGACGCGGTGATCGCGCGCTACGCGGTCCGCGTCAACGGCATCACCGACTACTTCCTCACCAAGCTGGACGTGCTGTCCGGGCTGGAGAAGGTGCCGGTGTGCGTGGGCTACGAGGTCGACGGCTTCCGCACGCAGGACATGCCGATGACGCAGACCGACGTCCACCACGCGATCCCGATCTACGAAGAGCACCCGGGCTGGTTCGAGGACATCTCGGCGTGCCGCACGTTCGAGGAGCTTCCGGCGAACGCGCGCGCGTACGTCGAGCGCCTGGAAGAGCTGTCGGGTGCCCGGATTTCCGCGATCGGCGTTGGCCCGGGCCGTGAGCAGACGATCGTCCGCCACGAGTTCGTCTAAGTCAGCTTGGTGCTGACCGGCGTCTCGTTGCGGAAGAGGTCGAGCACCGGGCAGTGTTCGTCGACCTCGCGCTTGAGGTCTTCGTAGCGCTCCCGGCTCGCCGGCCCTTCCAGTTCGACGGACACGCGCACGTCCCCGAAGCCGGGGCGGGTGTTGAAGGAGAAGCCGAAGAAGCCGTGCAGGTCGAGGTCGCCGTCGACGGTGACCTTGACGGAGTCGAGCGGAATCCCGCGCTTCGCCGCCCAGAACTGGTAGGTGATGACCTGGCAGGACCCGAGGGCGGCGAGCGCGAACTCGACGGGGTTGGCAGCCTGGTCGGTCCCGCCGAGCGCGGGCGGTTCGTCGACGGTGAAGCTGTGGTCCCGGACCTTGACTTCGACTTCGGTCCTGGTGCCGGGCTTGAGAGTGTGGGCAACGCTGAAGGAGACGGCGGCGTTGTGCGGGTCCGCGTCGACGGCCTTGCGGGTGCCTTCGATGACGTCGGTCAGCGACATGGGAACTCCTGGAGATCGTGATCGGGATCTCGCCCAGGGTGGGCGATTCCGAAAGCGCTCGCTCGGGTTCTCAAGTCCTGGGAGTGGGGGCGTCCCGAGATGCGGAAGCGCTTGCGACACCGGGCGATCCGGGGATCATGGCCGCCGAGGTCCGCTCATCGATTCGGCGAAAGGCTCGGCGGCGGCTTCGGCCAGCCCGTGGTAACCGTGGGTCTTCGCGAGGTGCAGGGCTGAATCGAGGTAGTGGTCACCCTGCGTCCGCGATCCGGCGGCGCGGTGGATGCGGCCGACCCTGATCAGTGCTTCGCATTCGTCGAACCGGGTGCCGGTCCGGCGGGTGAGGTGGAGCGCGTGGTGACCGCTGACCAGCGCGCGCTGGTGGTGACCGCCGGCCAGGAGGCTCACCGCGAGTGCGGCGTGCCCCGCGATTTCGGCGCCGGGCACGCCGGTGCCGCGCGCGAACTCGAGCGCTGTTCCGGCGAGGCGAACGGCTCGCGCGGGATCGCCGGTACCCGCGTGGATGATGCTGAGCACCGCGAGTGCGTACGCCTCGGTGCACCGATCGCCGGATCTTCGCGCTTGCTTCGCGGCCTCTTCCGCGACGGGCAGCGCGGCGTCGTAGTCGCCTCCTCTCGCGTGAACGCGGGCGAGTAGGACGAGATCGTGCGGACTGTGCGATTCAGCGGCCCGCTCGGCGTGGGCAGTCGCCGCCTCGGCCAGCCGGCCGCGATATTCGTGGAGGACGCCGAGACTTTGCCGGCGGAGCCCGCTACCCAGCGGATCGAGAGCGGCCGCCTCCGCGAAGAGAGCGTCGGCCCGGTCGAGATCACCGGTGTCCAGGTGGACGGTGGCCAGGTTTCCCAGCACGCCGGTCACTCCGCGCCGGACCTGCACCGTGCGGTAGAGCGCCAGCGCGGCTTGGAAATGCGCGATGGCGGATGGGAATTCGTAGCGGAGTGCGTGAGTGGCCGCGAGGTTGTTGTGCGCGGCCGCCCGCACGTCCGGCAGAGCGAGGGCTTCGGCGGAGTCGAGGCCGATCTGTGCGAGTTCCGGTGCCTCCGCGAGCCAGTTGGTCATGCAGTGCCCGCGCAGGGCGTCGACGAGCTGCCAGGTCAGCTGGTGGTGCCGGCAGGCGTGAGCGTGGCGGATCGCGGCCACGAGGTTGGGGACTTCGTCGGTCAGCCAAGCCAGGGCCTCTTCCGCGCTGGCGAACGCGCTCCGCTGCGGCTCGGTCCCCGGCAGGCGCAGGACGAAGGGGTAAAGGATGTCGGCGGCCGCGGCGGTGCGGGCCAGGTAGTGGTCGAGCAGCGCGTGTGTCGCCGTGTCGCGTTCGTCCTCGAGGCAGTCGATGTGCGCGCGTTCGGTGGCGTAGCGGCGAAGCAGGTCGTGGAGCCGGTAGCGCCCCGGAGCGTGCTCCTGGACGAGGTGCGCCAAGGCCAGCCGCTCGAGGTGCCGGGCCGCCGTCGAAGCCGGGGCGTCGATCAGGGCGGCGGCCGCGGGTACGGTCGTGTCGCGGCCGGGCACCAGGCCGAGCAACCGGAAGGTGCGGCGGGTCGCGGCGTCGAGCGCTTCATACGAGAGGTCGTAAGCGGCGCGGAGAACGCTGGTTTCGCCGTCTGTCGTCAGACTGTCCAGCACACCGTGGTCGCGCAGGTCGGTGAGGTGATCGAGAACCCCGCGGCCGATCCGGTGCCGGATCTGGGCGCCGGTGATGCGCAGGGCGAGGGGCAGCCGCGCACACGTTTCGGCCAGCTCGGCGGTGGCGGCCGGTTCCCGGGCCGCGCGCTCGGGGCCGATCGCGGCCCCGAGGACGGTCACCGCGTCGCCCGGGCCGAGGACATCCAGCGTGAGGCGGTGTGCGCCGTCGAGGGCGACCAGCCCGTCGAGCCGGTTGCGACTGGTCGTCACGACCATGCACCGCGGCGCGGCGGGCAGCAACGGGCGGACGTGCTCGGCATCGACGGCGTCGTCGAGAACGCAGAGCACGGCCTTGGCCGCCAGCACGGACCGGAACAGTGCGGCGGCTTCGTCGAGGTCGTCCGGGATCTCCCGCGCCGGGACACCCAGGGCCCGCAGGAACCGCCCGAGGACCAGGCTGGGGCGGGCGGAGCGGTGGAGGTCGGCGTAGAGCTGCCCGTCGGGAAAACGGTCGCGGACGCGGTGCGCCCACTGGATCGCCAGATCCGACTTGCCGACCCCCGCCGTCCCGACGATGACGGCGAGCCGGGAACCATCGCCCGCGGGCAGAAGGCGGTCGAGAGCCAGCAGTTCGGCGTGGCGTCCGTGGAACCCGGCCGCGGCGCGGGGAAGCTGCGCGGGACTCACGGACGAGGTGACGGGAACGGCTTGCCGCAGCACGGCCAGCTGGGCCGCACGCAAGTCGGAGCCTGGTTCGGCACCCAGCTCGGCGGCCAGCCGGCTGCGGATCGTGTCGTAGGCGCCGAGGGCTGCCGCCTGTTGTCCCCCGCCGGCCAGTGCGAGCATCAGCAGTGCCCACAGCCGTTCGCGGAGCGGGTAGTCGGCGACCAGCCGGTGTAGCTCGCAGGCCACGTCCGAGCACGCACCCAGGTCGAGACGCGCGCGACAGTGGTGTTCGACGACGGTGAGCCGGGCTTCGGTCAGCCGATGGGCCTCGCCGTCGGTCGCCGCGGTCGCCGGAAGGTTGGCCAGCGGCCGTCCTCGCCACAACGCCAAGGCGCGGCCCAGCGTCTCCGCGGCGACCTTGCCGTCTCCGGCGAGGAGCGCCCGCCGACCTGCCGCGGCGAGGCGTTCGAATCGCTCGAGATCGATCTCGTCCGGCCGGACTTCGATCAGATAGCCCCCGGCCCGGGCATGGATCCGCCCCACGCCGTCCTCCAGCTCGGCAAGCTGCCGGCGCAGCTGGGCGACGTGGGTTCGCAGGTTCGCCATCGCCGAGGGCGGCGCCGCCTCACCCCAGATCACCTCCACCAGCCGGGCCGGCGAGACCACCACGTTGGGCGTCAGCAGGAGCGCGGCGAGAAGAGCCCGTTGCCGCTGCGAGGACAACCGCAGGTGCGCGGTTCCCGACCGGACCTCGACCGGGCCGAGGAGCAGGAACTCCACGGCATCCCTCCCGGTGATCGTGGGGTGACCAGTCGATGTTCCCCGGATGTGCCGATCCTGTACAGCCACCTTGCCACCGTGGACCCACTGGGGGTCCGAGCCGGTGCGCACGGAGGGGCGAGGGGGTCCACCGTGCGCACCGGCTCGGTTGTCGTTCTCAAGTCCTGGGAAGCCGGAAATCGGTGGCGCCGCTCGCTAGCTTGAGTTCATGACCATCGGAGTCACGCTCCCCGCCGGCGACACCGATTCCTCGCCGAACCTCGTCGACGAGCTGATCGACCAGACTCGTCAAGCCGCCGCTGCCGGCCTGAAGTCCGTCTGGTTCTCGCAGCTTCCGCTCAGTCAGGACGCCGTCACCGTCGCCGCGCTCGCCGGGCGGGAAGTGCCGGGAATCGAGGTCGGGACCTCCGTCGTGCCGACCTATCCGCGCCATCCGCTGCTCGTCGCGAGCGCCGCGCAGACCGCGCAAGCCGCCACCGGCGGGCGGTTCACGCTCGGGATCGGGCTGGGCTCCAAGGGCTTCCTCGGTCCCGTCTACGGCGTCGACTACCCGCCGCCGATCCGGCACCTGCGCGAGTACCTGACCATCCTCCGAAGCGCTTTCGCAGGCGAAACCGTCGACTTCGAGGGCGAGACCGTGACCGCGAAAGCACCCGGTCCGTCCACTGTGGGCGGAGACGTGCCGATCATCGTCGCCGCCATGGGGCCGCAGGCGCTCAAAGTCACCGCCGAGCTCGCCGACGGCACCCTGCCGTTCCTCGCCGGGCCGAGAGCGCTTTCCGAGCTGATCGTGCCGGTCATGGCCGGGAAGCGGATCATCGCCGCCGTCCCGGCCGTCGTCACCGACGAGCCCGATGAAGTGCGGAAGAAAGCCGTCGAGCAGATGTCCTTCTACGGCCAAATTCCGTCGTACCGCAGGATCCTCGACGCGGAGGGCGTCGGCCACGCCGCCGACCTCGCGATCATCGGCGACGAGAAGACCGTCCTCGACGGGCTCCAGCGTTACTACGACGCCGGCGCCACCGACGTCCTCGTCTCGCAGACCGGCATCCGGTCGAGCGAAGAACGGCGGCGGACCTGGGAGGTCGTCAGCTCATTCGGTTCGTGAGGGTCGCCGTCACCGACATCTCCTCCAGGTCCAGCTCCCGCAGCACCCGCCGCAGGACCTCGTCGTCGAGCCGGCCCGCGCGGTTCTCCTCGATCATCGCCTTGCGCTGGGTGATCAGGAGTTCGCGCCGGGCCTTCGCGAACTGGGCTTGCGGGCTGCCGGACCGGTCTTCGCCGGACAACGTGATCGCGGCCTTGGCGAAGCGGTAACGCGTGTCGATCAACCGCTGCAGCCGCTCCTTGAGCCGGTCGACCTTCTCCTGCGGCAGGTCCAGCGAAGCCAGCCGCTCGCGGCCGATCTCGCGCAGCCGTTCCTGCGCCGCCTTCCTCGCGACCTCGCGGGCGGCGAGCTCCTCGGCTTCGTCCCGCGACGCCTCCGCCGGGTCCTCCACCTTCAGCGCGCGGATCAGCGGCGGCAGCGTCAGCCCCTGGATGAGCACCGTCCCGATCGCCACGGTGAACGCGAACAGCTGGATCTCCTCGCGCCCCGGGGTTTCCGCCGGGACGCCGGCCGCGGCGGCGAGCGTCACCACGCCGCGCATGCCGGTCCACGACACCACCGCCAGCGTCCGCCACGACGGCGTCGCGCGGTCGCGGCCGAACAGCCGCACCGTCTGCGGCAGGTACGCGGAGAGGAACACCGCCGGGACGCGCACGAACATCGTCACCGCGAGCACGGCCACCGCGACCAGCGCGAGCGTCCCGTTGTCGCGGGCCGCGTGCTGCGCGCCTTCGAGCACGAACGGCAGCTGCAGCCCCATCAACGCGAACACCAGCGCTTCAAGCAGGACGTCGATCGACGCCCAGACCGATCTGTCCTGCATGCGCGTCGCGGGGGACGCGTACAGCGCGCGATGCCCGAGCAGCAGGCCCGCCGCGACGACGGCGAGCACGCCGGAGCCGCTGAAGTCCTCGCTGAAGGGGTGCAGGTGCTCGGCGGTGACGTACGCGGCGAACGGCACGATGATCCCGAACGCCGACTCCATCAGCGGATCGTCGAGCTGGCGCCGGATCAGCACGACGAGCGCGCCGATCGCCAGGCCGACCGCGATGCCCAGCACCGTCGCGACGCCGAACACGGCGAACCCGTGCCCGGCCGAGCCGGCAGTGCCCGCGACGGCGGCGAGCGCGACCTTGTAGAGCGTCAGCGCGGCGGCGTCGTTGACCAGGCTTTCCCCGGTCAGCACGGTCATCACCCGCCGCGGCAGGCCGAGCTTGCGCCCGATCGCCACCGCCGTGACGGCGTCCGGCGGCGCCACGACCGCGCCGAGCACCAGCGCGGAGGCGAACGGCACGTCCGGCAGCAGCAGGTGCACCACCAGCGCGACGACCACGGCCGTGACCGCGACCAGCACCACGCCCAGCGCGACGATCGGCCGCAGGCTGTTCTTGAAGTGCGTCAACGAGCTTTCGAGCGACGTCGAGTAGAGCAACGGCGGCAGCACGACCGTGAGCACCAGCTCCGGCTCCAGTTCGAACCGCGGCACGCCGGGGATCAGCGCGACCCCGAGCGCGACGACCACGACCAGCAGCGGCGCGGACAGGTTGTAGCGCCGGGCGAGCGCGGTCAGGGCCAGCGAACCCGCGAGCACGCCCATCAGCGTCAGGATCTCCACCAGCGAGATCTTCCCGCAGGTAGAGGCCTTACGCTCGGCTTCCGCTCAATGGAAGTGAGCTGGATTACGTCCGGTTCGTCGTGCTTAGGTGTGCGCACTACGCACACCTGTGCGGATCATGTGCACCGACGCACAACGGAGGTTCCCGATGTCCCCTGGCGCTCGCTCCTGGGTCGTGCCCCTGGCCTGGACCGCCGTCCTGCTCGACGGGTTCGACTTGGTCGTGCTCGGCTCCGTACTGCCCGTGCTGCTGCGTGACCACGTCTGGGGCCTGACGCCCGGCACCGCGTCGGTCGTCTCGACCGTGGGCCTGGCCGGGATGATGCTGGGCGGGCTGGCGATCGGCACCATCACCGACGTCATCGGCCGCCGGAAGTCGCTGATCATCTCCGTGACGTTGTTCTCGCTGTGCACGCTGTTGTGCGCCTTCGCGCCGTCCACGTTCGTCTTCGGCCTGCTGCGGTTCGTCGCCGGGCTCGGCCTCGGCGGCTGCCTGCCGACGGCCATCACGCTGGTCACGGAGTACGCGCGCCACGGCAAGTCGGGCAGCGCGACCACGACCGTCATGACCGGCTACCACGTCGGCGCGGTGCTGACGGCGCTGCTGGGCATCGTGCTGATCTCGCCCCTGGGCTGGCGCGCGATGTTCGTCGCCGGGGCGGTCCCGGCCGTCGTGCTGATCCCGCTGATGCTGAAGTTCCTGCCGGAGTCCGAGACGTTCCAGCAGGTCCGCGAGACCGAGCGCTCGGCCGGGCACGCGGTCGCCGGCCTGTTCCGCGGCGGGCTGCTGCGCGCGACGATCGCGTTCTGGGTGACGTCGTTCATGGGCTTGCTGCTGGTGTACGGCCTGAACACGTGGCTGCCGGAGATCATGCGCCAGGCCGGCTACCCGCTCGGCGCGGCGCTGAGCCTGCTGCTGACGCTGAACGTCGGCGGCATCGCCGGGTTGCTCGTCGCGGGGCGGGTCGCCGACCGCGTCGGCATCCGCCCGTCGGCCATCGCCTGGTTCTGCGCGGGCGCGGTGTTCCTCGCGCTGCTGAGCGTGAAGCTGCCCGCCGTCGGGCTGTACGCGGCGGTGTTCCTGACCGGCTGCTTCGTGTTCAGCGCGCAGGTGCTGGTGTACGCCTACATCGGCCGGATCTACCCGGGCGCGATCCGCGCGACCGGCCTCGGCTGGTCCGCCGGCATCGGCCGGATCGGCGCGATCTCCGGCCCGCTCCTCGGCGGCGCCCTGCTGACGGCCGGAATCGCGTACCCGTGGGGCTTCTACGCGTTCGCGGGCGTCGGTGCCTTGGGCGCGGCGGCGGTCACGGTCGTCCGCCCGGGCCGCGACTCCCCGCCGGCCGAAACCCCGGCCACCGCGCCCGCTCGGGAAGCCACCGCCTGACTCGTGGCCGCCAAATGCTCTGAAGGCCACCATGAGGGGCATCTAGTTCCCTCATGGTGGCCTTCAGAGGCTTACGGCGTCGAGCGTCAGCCGAGTTCCTTCAGTTCCTTTTCCACCGCGGCGAGCTCCGCCTCCGAACCCTGGACCTTCGGGCCCTTGAACCACTTCCGGGCCGAGACCACCCACCACAGCCCCGCGCCGCCGAGCACGACCAGGAACGCGATCGGCGTGTAGTTGAACGAATCCGCCGTCACCGGCGAAACCTGCGGCAGCATGAACAGGAAGAAGATCAGCACGACCCACACGGTCGCGATGATGCCCACCGGCTTGCCCCAGCGGCCGAGGTGCCACGGCCCGCGTTCGAACTTGTCGCCGAGGCGGACGCGCAGGAACACCGGGATCACGTACGCCACGTACAGCCCGACGACGGCGATCGACGTCACCGCCGCGTAGGCCGTCGCGCTCCACAGGTACGGCAGCGCCAGGATCAACGCGCCGCCCGCGCCCAGCCAGACGGCGTTGGTCGGGGTCTGGGTCCGCTTGTTGATCTTGTGCCAGAACTTCGACCCCGGGATCGCGCCGTCGCGGGCGAACGCGTAGATCATCCGCGAGTTCGCCGTCACCGAAGCCATGCCGCAGAACAGCTGGGCGCCGATGCAGATCAGCAGCAGGAACTTGCCGGTGACCGCGCCGGTGGCGTCGATGAAGATCTGCGCGGGCGGGACGCCGGTGGTGGAACCGACCGCGCCGTCGTAGTCCTGGATCGCGAACGTCAGGCCGATCAGCAGGATCCAGCCCGCGACGAGCGAGACGACGATCGACATGACGATGCCGCGCGGACCCGCCGTCGCCGCGCTCTTCGTCTCCTCGGTCATGTGCGCCGAAGCGTCGTAACCGGTCAGCGTGTACTGAGCGAGGAGCAACCCGAGCAGGAAGACGTAGAACGCCGATCCCCAGCCCGTTTGGTTGACGAAGCCGCCGAAGACGAACGACGCGTCCTGGTGCTTGGCCGGCGCGAACACCAGTACGCCGACGATCACGAGCACGCCGATGAGGTGCCACCACACGCTGACGTTGTTGAGGATCGCCACGATCCGGACGCCGAAGGTGTTCAGCAGGCCGTGCACCACGAGGATGATCGCGAGCAGCAGGATCGTGTGCCCGGGTGTGGCGGTGAAGCCCCACTGCAGGTCGAGGAACGCGTTGAGGAACAGCGCCGCGCCGAAGTCGATGCCCGCGGTGACGGCGATCTGCCCGATGAGGTTGAACCAGCCGGTGAACCACGACCACGCGGGGCCGTTCTTCCGCGCCAGCCGCGCCGCCCAGTAGTACAGCCCGCCTGCGGTCGGGTAGCTGGAACAGACCTCGGCCATGCCCAGGCCGACCAGGATGACGAACACCCCGACGAGCGGCCAGCCCCAGATCATCGCGGCGGGCCCGCCGGTCTTCATGCCGAAGCCGTAGAGCGTCAGGCAGCCGGAGAGGATCGAGATGATCGTGAACGAGACGGCGAAGTTGGAGAACGCCGACATCGTGCGTTTGAGTTCCTGCGCGTAGCCGAGCTGATGGAGGCGCGCGCTGTCTTCGTCGGCGTGCTCGGGAGTGGTCTGCTGGTCGGAAACGTCCATCGGGCACCTCTTGAAAGGTATGCGGCCAGACCATTGAATTCGCCGAAGGTAGCCCTGGTCCCGAGGGGTGTCAAGCCTTCGTCAAGAACTCGTCCAGCTGCCGCAGCAGGGGCCCGCCACCTCGGTGGTTGTTGGAGATCAGGGTCGCGGTGAGCCCGGTCGACGGCTCGTGCGTGCTCCAGAACGTGACGCCGTGGTCGCCACCTACCAGGCGCACCAAGCCGGGCCGGGGCAGCCAGAAGCCGAGCCCGTAGCCGTCCGCGTGCGGGCGCAGCATCCGGTCCACCCACTCGCGCGGCACCAACCGGCCGTCGAGCAGGGCGGGCCAGAACTTCCGGAAGTCCGGTGCGGTGCTGTAGATCCCGCCGTCGCCGAAGCCGACGACCGGCAGGCTGAACACGTTGGTGCGGCCGTCTTCCAGGTAGCCGGTGGCGGTGCAGGCGGGCAGGGCGTCCGAGCGGAGGAACGCCGTGTCGGTCATGCCCGCGGGCTCCGTCACGCGGGTCCGGACGAGCTCGGCGAAAGGTATGCCCGCGATCCGTTCGGCAATCAGGCCGAGGACCGCGAACGCGCCGTTGTGGTAGTGGAACCGCTCGCCGGGCGGGAACTGCTGCGGAAAGCCGTCGAGCGCGGCGAGGTAGTCGGCCGAAGTGACGAGCCACGGCGGGTTCTCGGGCGGGTTGTCGTCGTCGCAGTAGTCGCCGATGCCGGACGTGTGCGTCAGCAGGTGCTCGACGGTCACGCGGTCGTCGATCAGCGGCAGGTCGCCGCCGAGGACGTCACGCGCTCTCGTCGACAGTGCGATGCGCCCCTCGGCGACCAGGCCGATGATGACGAGCGCGGTCAGGCCCTTGGTGCCGCTGGCGATCGCGAACCGCGTGTCGACGGTGTTCGCGACGTCGTAGCCGATGTGGGCGTAGCCGTGCGCCTCGGCGACGAGCGTCTCCTCGCCGCGGGTCACCAGGACCACGCCGGAGAACCCGTCGAATGCCGTGAAGGGCACCTTCATGGACACAGCGTCCGCGAAGGTGCCCTTCACGGCAAAGGGATTACCGGCCCAGGAACGCGTGCAGCGACTCGAGGGCGGTGTCCGGCTGGTCGGCGAAGAAGCCGTCGACACCTGCTTTGAGGAACGCGGCTTCCTCGGTGAAGACGTCACCGTAGGCGTCCGGCTCGGCCGAGGAGCGCAGGTTCGCCGGCAGGAACGGGTTCTCGTTCCGGAACGTGTACGGCTGCACCTTCAGGCCGGCCTGGTGCGCGTCGGCGACGAGCGCGGTCGGCTTGGTCAGGTTTCCGGCCGGGTCCAGCGGGATGATCTGCGCCTTGTCCGGCCCGAGGTACTTCGCGTACTTCGCGACGTCCTTGAGCCCCTTGGCCGAGACGATGTCCGCGTACGTCCGCTTGTCGCCGTTCGCGACGAAGTCCGCCGGAGCGCCGGTCGCCGACGTCAGCTGCAGCAGCGGCGTCCGGACCTGCTTGTGCAGCGCGATCAGGTTCGACACCTCGAACGACTGGATGATCGCCGGCGCGTCCGGCCGGTCGAGGCCGTTGCGCTTGAGGATCGACACCAGCTTCGGCTCGGTCGGGTTGCCGATCGAGGAGAAGAACGTCGAGTGCTTGACCTCGGGGTAGGTGCCGAGCGTCCGGTGCAGCTCCTTGCCGAGCCGCTTGGTCAGGTCGAGCACCTCCTGGAAGGTGGCGATCTGGTAGCGGCCGTTGTACAGCGTGTTGTGCGGCCGGTTCGCCGGGATCCGCTCGACCGCGCGCAGCGTCTTCAGCTCGGCCAGCGTGAAGTCCTGGGTGAACCAGCCGGTCGTGCTGACGCCGTCGAGCACGACGGTCTTCTTGCGGTCCGCGAACTCGGGGTGCTTCGCGACGTCGGTGGCCCCGCCGATCTCCGGCTCGTGCCGCGCGACGAGCTGGCCGTCCTTCGTCGGCACGAGGTCGACGTCGACCCAGCTCACGCCCATCCGGTAGGCGAGCTCGTACGAGGCGAGGGTGTGCTCCGGCCGGTACCCGGGCGCACCGCGGTGTCCGATGATCACGGGGTCATCGTGGCCCCGGCCGTGCGCGGCCGCATCGGCGGACCCCGCGCTTTCGGACGGCACTGTGGACGCGCTCGCCGACCCGACGGCCAGTCCGGTGACGCTCAGCAACGCCAGTCCGGCGAGTGCCAGCACGCCGACACGTTTGCGCTTCATCTCGTGACCTCTTCTCACACAGGGTGTGACCTGACTACTCGCGCAACCCTCACCGCCGCAAGCATCCGACGGACGTATCCAGGCGAACACCTCGGTAAACGGCGCGTGGACTCCTCTTCTCCCCGGAGCTCCGGCGGCGGGCCCGGACGCAGTGAATGACTCATTCCTGGCGTCCGGCGCGGTGAATGAGTCATTCACGGCGTCCGGAGGCGGCCCGAGCGCGGCACCGGCGACCGACCCCGGCCGGGCCCGGGGACGGCCGGGGACGGCGAAATGTCCGTCGCCAACCTCGCCGGATACGCTGTGCGGCGTGCGCGTACTGGTAATCGGCTCCGGCGCCCGTGAGCATGCACTCGTCCTCGCGGCGTCCGGCGACCCCACGGTCACCGCCCTGGCCTGCGCGCCCGGCAACGCCGGGACAGCCGCCATGGCCGAGCAGCTCGGCGTCGAGGCGGCCGACCCGGAAGCGGTCGCCACGCTCGCGAAGAACTGGCAGGCCGACCTGGTGGTGGTCGGGCCCGAGGTCCCGCTCGTCGCCGGTGTCGCCGACGCCGTCCGCAAGGCGGGCATCGCCTGCTTCGGCCCCTCGGCCGCGGCGGCCCGCATCGAAGGCTCGAAGGCCTTCGCGAAGGACGTCATGGCCGCGGCGAACGTGCCGACCGCGCGCAGCGAGGTGGTCGACAACCCGGCCCGCCTCGACGCCGCGCTCGCCCGCTTCGGCCCGACCTGGGTGGTCAAGGACGACGGCCTCGCCGCCGGCAAGGGTGTCGTCGTCACGACCGACTACGACGTCGCGCGCAAGCACGCGATCATGCTGCTCGACGGCGGCCACCCGGTCCTGCTGGAGTCCTTTTTGGACGGTCCGGAGGCGTCGCTGTTCTGCTTCGTCGACGGCCACACCGTCGTGCCGCTGCTGCCCGCACAGGACTTCAAGCGCGTCGGCGACGACGACGCCGGCCCGAACACCGGCGGCATGGGCGCGTACGCCCCGCTGCCGTGGGCGCCCGAAAACCTGGTCGACGACCTGGTCGAGCGAGTCGTCCAGCCGGTCGCCGACGAGCTCGTCAAGCGCGGGGCGCCGTTCTCCGGCCTGCTCTACGCCGGGCTCGCGCTGACGTCGGAAGGCCCGCAGGTCATCGAGTTCAACTGCCGCTTCGGCGACCCCGAGACGCAGGTCGTGCTGGCCCTGCTTCGCACCCCGATCGCCGGGCTGATGCACGCCACCGCCACCGGCAAGCTCGCCGAGCACCCGCCGCTGGAGTGGGCCGGCGGCGCGGCGGTCACCGTGGTGATCGCCGCCGACGGCTACCCCGGCAAGCCGCGCACCGGCGACGTCATCGCCGGTGCCGAGCTGGAAGGCGTGCTGCACGCGGGCACCCGCCGCCGCGACGACGGCGCCGTGGTCTCCGCCGGCGGCCGCGTGCTGTCGGTGGTCGGCACCGGCAAGACGCTCAAGTCGGCCCGCAAGCACGCGTACGAGATCGTCGAGAAGGTCCACCTCGCGGGCTCGCACCACCGCACGGACATCGCGCTCAAGGCGGCGAACGGCGAGGTCGGCGCTCCGACGGTCAAGCAGCGCGCCTGATTTCCGACGGAGCGGGAACCGGCGGGGGATGATGTTCGTCCAAACTCAGCCTGCTGTCACACCCGGGTTGGTAGCCTCGACGGGAGTCGGCCGGTCACTGTCCGTATGACGTCAGGGGAGAGCATGTCAGGACCCTCGTACGACCTCAGTTCGGCCGTGCCCGTGGCGCCGGCGGCCGCGGACGTCCTGGTCCACCCGGACAAGCTGCTGGACGTCGCCCGGATCGTCGAAGAG
Organism: Amycolatopsis sp. NPDC051106; assembly: GCF_040682775.1. NCBI lineage: Bacteria > Bacillati > Actinomycetota > Actinomycetes > Pseudonocardiales > Pseudonocardiaceae > Amycolatopsis > Amycolatopsis sp. NPDC051106. Next base: position 291,745 of record NZ_JBFBBQ010000001.1, read on the forward strand.
CAGGCCAACGCCCTCGAAGACCAGCTGCTGACCAAGCTCGGGCAGCTGCGGATCGACGCGCCGTCGGCCGACGTCATCAGCACGCAGTCGATCGACGCCTGGAACACCCTGATCGCCGACGGCGACCGTTCCTACGCGGGCCAGGTCCGCGAGTACGTCGCCGGCCTGAAGCGCCTGGTTTCGCAGCTGCGCGACGCCGCCAAGGACTACAAGGTCAGCGACGAGGAAAAGGCGGCGGTGTTCGGTGACCGCGCCAAGCACGGTGCGTAGCCGGAAGGTGCGCATCGTCACCGGGGGCATGCTCGCGACGGCGGCGCTCGCCGGCTGCTCGGCGGGCACCGAAGGCACGCCCTACCCGGTCGAGACGGCCGCGACCGCGGCGTCGCAGAGCGCCAAGGCGGCCCAGCTGCCGCAGCGGCCGGCCGAGCTGACCCTGCAGGGCGTCAACCTGTGCGAGGTGTTCCCGCAGGTGCAGCTCGACGCCATGAAGATCACCAGCACCCCTCGGGAAGCTCCGCCGGAGGACGGGCCGACGTGCGTGTTCGACGCGGACGGCGCCGAGCCCGTGCACGCCTACCACGTGCGCGCGGTGTCCGCGGACCTCGACGAGTGGATCACCGGGGCCCGCAAGAAGAACAGCATGACCACCGAGCCGAAGACCATCGGCGGCTACCCGGCGCTGACGAACTACCGCGCGGCCGGCGACCCGGCCGACTGCGAGGCGCTCGTCGGCGTCGCGCGGGGCCAGACGCTGGCCGTCCAGACCTTCGCCATCACCCGCGGCAAGTTCACGCAGCCGCAGCTGTGCGACCTGTCGGTGCAAGCCGCCGACGTCGCGCTGCAGTCCTTGAAGTCACGCAACTAGGGAGGGCGCGTGGAATTCTCCGAGCTCGCGGCCGGGATCCAGAACCACCGGTTCGACGGCTGGACCAACACCGCGATCGCCGACCAGATCACGCGGATGGTCAACGGTGACGGCACCGGCAGCATCGGCACGGCCGTCGATGCGCTGAAAGCCGTCGCGACCGCCCTCGCCCACACCGACCAGACGCTGCGCGCGCAGCTGCTCAAGCTCGGCGTCGAATGGCAGAGCCAGGCCGGTGGTGCGGCCAGCCAGGTGCTCACCGAGCAGGCCGGGTTCTCCCAGGACGCGACGACGAAGGTCGCGCACGCCGCGGAGATGGTGTTCGAGCAGGGCGAGTCGTTCAACCGCACCAAGTACAAGCTCCCGGACGCCGAGACCGTCCGGAAGGGCGCGGGCGGCTACACGCTCACCGACGGCCTGCTGCTGAGCCTGATCGGCTTCGAGACCGACCACGCCCGGCAGGTCGAGGCCGCGAACGACGCCAAGGAGCAGGCGAAGCAGGCGCTGAACGAGTACGCGCAGGAAAGCGGCACCAACCTGCTCTCGACGCAGTCGCTGTCCGACCCCGAGTCGTTGAAGCTGGCCGCCCCGGGCGTCACGCCGGGCGTGCTGGACGTCGCGGGTGCCGCCGTCGCGGTGACGCCGGACGGCGGCGTGAAGCCTGCTTCGGACAAGGTCCGGTCGGTGCACGTCGAGCCGCCGGTGGTGCAGCCCGTGTCGCACACGGTGCACGCCGACACGCCGACCCCGGTCTACGGTGTCGCGGCGCAGCAGCCGTCCCGGCCCGCCGCGCAGGCGCCGCGCCAGACCGGCGCGGGCGCCCCGCCCGCGCAGCACACGACACCCAGCTCGTCGACGACCCCGGCGGGGGTGAGGCCGCCGACGTCGGCGCCCGGCCCCGGCTGGGTCAACGCGCCGGGCCGCGGCACGTCCTCCGGCGACCCCGCCCACTTCTCGCCGGGCCTGGCCACCGGCGGCGGTGGCGAGCAGTTCGTGCCGCCGGGTGCGCCCGGCTCGGTGCCACCCGGTTCGCTGCCGCCCGGCTCGTCGCCGGCGACGGCGCCGATCAAGTCGCTCGGCGGCGGTGGCGCGTCCGGTGCCGGCTCGACCGGCGTCGAAGGTTCGCTCGGCGGTACCAACCGCGGCCCCGACGGCCTGCTGGCCAAGGGCCGCACGGTCGGCGCGATGCCGCAGGCCCCGCTCCCGCCCGGTCAGTTCACGGCCGAACGCGGGTTCGTGGCGAGGCCCGGCGCGACCCCGGGCGAGATCGGCGCGGGCGCGGCGGCGATCGGCGCGGGTGCGGCCGGCGGCGCGCTGAGCGGCGACAAGGAGCGCCTGCGGCGGGAGAAGGGCGAGGCGAAGGGGCCAGTGCGGCCGCTGCCGGTCGGCGAGCTGCCCGAGGAAGAGGCCGTCGCGCTGCGGAAGTCGGAGCAGATCAGGCCGAAGCAGCAGCCCGGCGAAGCGAGGTTCCTGTCCGAGGCGGCCCCGCAGGAGGACGACGCCGAACACGTCCGCCGCTACGGCGTCGACGACCAGGATCTGTTCGCCGACCAGCGGATGGTTTCCCCCGACGTGCTCGGCGACCACGGCGGGGACGGGCGCTGACCGTGTCGCTGGTGCTGTCCGCGCGTGAGTTCGACGTGCTCTGGGAGTCGTTGGACCTGCCGCGCCGGCACGTCGCCCTGGACGTGCCGAGCGAAGGAACCACCCGCACCGAGCGGCGGGAAGTGGTGGAAGCGGCGTGGGCGTCGCTGAGTGAGCGGCGCCTGGCCCGCAACGGCCGGGTGTCGGGCGAGGTGGCGGACCAGCTGCACCTGCTGGCCCGCCCCCAGTTCGGCCTCGACGTGTGGGTGTGGGCCGAACGCGAGATCCGCGGCCGCGCGGTGAGCGTCCGCGGCCAGGCGGTGCTGGCGGTGGTGGACCACGGCGAGGTCTGGCTGATCCCGGCCACGGAGGACGGCCTCCCCGAGGCGGCGGTCTCGGTCGCGGGCGATCTGGGGCCGGGCATCGGCCAGACGGTGAGCATCCCGTACTCGGTGCTGCGCGAGGCCGACGCGGCCGCGCGCGGCGAGGCGAAGGCGCTGGTCACGGCGTTGGAAGATCGGGGCGTGGAACTGTTCCAGGCCCAGGAGCTGTCGGGGATGCTGCTGGGCCAGGAGGCCCGGGGTCAGTTCGGCGCGGAGCGGGTCGGCCGCGACGGGATGGTCCACCGGGCGGGCCGGGTGGTGGCGTTCTTCGACACGGACGCGGGACGGTACCTGTTCCAGGTGGTCTCGGACCGCGACGGCCGCGAGTGGGCGACCGTGACCCCGGCGGACAACGCCCTGCTGGCGACGAGGATCCGCGAACTGATGGCGGAGGCCTGATCCCCGCCGGGGGAAGTTGGCGTGGATCCGTACCCGCGACCGCGCGGAAGTCATAAAGTAAGCGCGGGAACCGTCCTGGTCATGACGACGTCTGATCGGGCGGACGCAAGTTTGCGAAGGGGATGACGAACCGTGCCTGTCTACGACACCGACTCGATGGCCATCGCGGCCGGCCAGGTGGAGAAGCTGAAGGACGAGTTCGAAAAGTCCAAGCAGAAGGTCACCGGCCTGGACCACGAGCACGAAAGCCCCTTCGGCGGGATGGACGACAAAGGCGACGCGCACAGCGCGGTCGGCAAGTTCAAGGACGGCGTGCACAGCCAGTTCGACGCCGCGGGCAAGCACATGGAGGCGCTGGGGTTCGCCATGCGCAAGGCCGCCGGCCTGATCGCCGAAACCGACCAGGTCGGGGCGAGCGATCTCAAGCTGCACGTCGACAAGTGAACTGAGCAGGGGGCACCAAAGTGGGCTTGAACGGGGTCGGCGCCGGAACGCCGGACAATTGGGACGCCTTCATGAAGAAGGTGAACCAGGTCGAAAAGGTCGACCTGAACAAGATTTCGGCGGCGGCCGCCCAGTTCCGCGAGGCGGGCAAGAACGCGGGCGACCACACCGCGTCGTTGAAGAACTCGACCGATGCTCTCAATTCCGGCGTGTGGGCCGGGCCGGCGGCGGACGAGTTCTTCAAGTACGTCCGCCAGGTCCGCGACGCCGGCACCAAGGTGCAGACCCACCTCGAGGACGTCGCCAAGGACCTGGACACCTTGCAGGCGAACCTCGCGGAGATCAAGCGCAAGGTCCAGGACAAGCAGAACTCCGCCGAGACCGCGGTCAACCAGCGCAACACCACGGCCGAGTCGGCCATGCAAACGGCGCTCCACAACGCGAGTGAGGCCCAGAAGAACGGCACGCCGGCGCCGAGTCCGAGCGCCGCGGAGATCTTCGATCAGGCCAAAAAGGACATACAAACCATCACCGCCGGGTTCGATGGCGACGTGGCCGCCTTGCAGGCCGAGGCCGACACGCAGATCAAGGCGTCCCAGAAGCTGATGTCCCAGCAGATCGAGGGCGGCTACGACCAGGTCCCCCTGCCGAGCAGCACCCCCGCGGCGCCGAAGAGCACCGGCGGCATCCACAGCAACGGCTCCTCCCACGGCGGTGGCGGTGGAGGAGGAGGCGGTGGTGGTGGCGGCGGGGGCCTTGGCCCCAGCGGCGGCCCCCCGTCCTCGCCGCCCCCGGGCAACGTCCAGCAGTGGATCCAGGAAGCCATCAAGGCGCTCCAGGCCGCCGGCGTCCCGGTCACCGACGCCGACATCCCCAACATCTGGGCGATCATCCAGCACGAGTCGGGCGGGAATCCCAACGCCATCAACAACTGGGATTCGAATGCCGCCGCCGGGCACCCGTCCAAGGGGCTCATGCAGTGCATCGACTCGACGTTCAACGCCCACAAGCTGCCCGGGCACGACAACATCTACAACCCGGTCGACAACATCATCGCCGGTGTCCGGTACTCCTACGACCGCTACGGCGGCCTCGGGAACGTGCCGGGCATCAAGGCCATGGCCCACGGCGGTGCCTACCAGGGTTACTGATCCGAAACGGGGCCTTGACGGCTTCTCGGTGAGCGCGGTCTCCCCGCGTTAGCCTGGCCGCATGGTCGACCTCGGAGCCTTCGCCGGGCCCGCACTGCGGGCCGGCGTGCCGCCCTTTCACGTCATGGACGTCCTCTCCGCGGCCGGTGCCCGGCAGCGCAGCCACGGCGATCTCGTGTCGCTCGCCGCCGGGCAGCCGTCCGCGCCCGCGCCGAAGCCCGTTCTCGAAGCCGCGGAAAAGGCCCTCCGGAGCGGCCCGCTCGGCTACACCGAACAGCTCGGCATCCCCGAGCTGCGCGAGGCCGTTGCCGGGCACTACCAGCGGAAATACCGTCTGGACGTCAGTGCGCAGGACGTCGTCGTGACCACCGGGTCCTCCGGGGGCTTCCTGCTCGCCTTCCTCAGCGCCTTCGACCCCGGTGCCAAGGTCGCGATGGCGCGGCCCGGCTACCCCGCCTACCGCAACCTGCTCTCCGTCCTCGGCTGCGAAGTCGTCGAGTTCGCCACCACCGCCGAGACGAACTTCCAGCCCACCGTCGCGCTGCTCGACGAGCTCGGCCCGATCGACGGCCTGATCGTCGCGAGCCCCAGCAACCCGACCGGGACCGTCCTGCCGCCCGGGGAGCTCGCCGCCATCACCGGCTGGTGCGCGTCGCACGGGGTGCAGTTGATCAGCGACGAGATCTACCACGGCATTTCCTACGGCGCCGAGCTCGACTGCGCGTGGCAGTTCGGCCGTGAGCCGCTCGTGCTCGGCAGCTTCTCGAAGTACTTCGCGATGACCGGCTGGCGGCTCGGCTGGATGCTCGTGCCGCAGCGTCTGCACCGCGCCGTCGACGTTCTGACCGGCAACTTCACCATCTGCCCGCCCGCGGTTTCGCAGTACGCGGGGCTGGCCGCCTTCACGCCCGAGGCGTACGCGGAGGCCGACGCGCACGTCGAGCACTACCGCGCCAACCGCGATCGCCTGTTCACCGGCCTCAAGGGCATCGGCCTCGACCGGCTCGCCCCCGCCGACGGCGCCTTCTACGTGTACGCCGACGTGAGCGCCTACACCCAGGACAGCCTGAGCTGGTGCCAGCGGCTGCTCGCCGACACGGGCCTCGCCATCACCCCCGGCGTCGACTTCGATCCGGTCGACGGCGGCAAGTACGTCCGGTTCTCCTTCGCCGGCAGCGCGGCCGACATCGACGAAGGCGTCCGCCGGCTGGGGGCCTGGCTCGCCCAGGGGGAACCCTGATTCATCCCTGAACGTTGGCTCTGCGAGGGGAGTTTCCCCGGCCGAGGTGTCACAGTGGAGTCACCAGGCCGGAGGGGCCACGGGAGCAATCGGAGGAAGCCATGTTCTGGAAGATCGTCGGCGGCCTGATCGTCGCTTGGGTGGCGTTCATGGTGCTCGGCGCCGTGCTCGGCTTCGTGTTCAAGGCCGTCCTGTGGATCGCCATCATCGGCGGCATCGTCTTCCTCGGCGCTGCCGGCTACCGCGCCATCAGCGGTGGCAAGAAGGACCCGAGGCGCATCAACCGCTACTGAGCGAACCCGCAGGCCGGGCGTGGCTCACTCGAGCCACGCCCGTGCCGCGTCGGCGCCGTTCCACACCTGGGCCTTGAGCCCGGCCGCCCGTGCACCTTCCACATTGGACGGACGGTCGTCGAAGAACAGGCAGTCGGCCGGCTCCGCGCCGAGCTCGTCGAGCAGGAGGCGGAAGATCTTCGCGTCCGGCTTGACGCACCGGACGTCACCCGAGAACAGTGTCACGCGGAAGTGGCGCGCCCAGTCCTGCGCGCGGACCCATTCGCCGAACACCACCGGGGCGTTCGACAGCAGCGCCAGCGACGCGCCGGCTTCGGAAAGCGCCTCGAGCAACGCCAGCGATGACGGTTCGAGGTGCGCCCAGCCCTCGATGTCGACGCGCGTCAGCTCGGCCGACAGCGCTTCGTCGACGGGCACGCCCACCGCCTGGCCGATCGTCTGCCAGTACTCGAGCGGAGTGCTCCCGGCGTCGTAGGGAATCCGGTAGTCCCAGTACGCCTTCTCGAATTCCGGCAGCGGTGCGCCCATCAGCGCGGCCATCTCCGGGCGGGCCGGGCTCGGCTTGCTCAGCACGTCGCCGTAGTCGAACACGATCCAGTTCACAGTGTCCCCAGTACTCATCGGGCGCCGGTCTTGATCCGGCGCAGGGCTTCTTCGACGTCGGCCGCGCTCAGGTCCCGGTGCGTGACGAACCGGACCCGGCCCGCCATCGGCACCGCCCGGATCCCGAGCGAGTCCAGCCAGGCCAGCGCGGTCGGGATGTCGGGTACCTGGGCGAGCACGATGTTGGTGTCCGGCACGTTCGTCGCCCAGCCGTGCTCGGTCAGGCCCTCGGCCAGGCGCCGGGCGTTTTCGTGCGACTCCGCCAGGTCCGGGACGCGGTCCAGCGCGACCAGGCAGGCCGCGGCCAGGATGCCGCCCTGCCGGACGCCGCCGCCGAGCATCTGCCGCATCCGGCGGGCCCGCTCGACGAACGCGGTGCTGCCCGCGACGACCGAGCCGACCGGCGCGCCGAGGCCCTTGCTGAAGCAGGCCGACACGGTGTCGACGCCGACGGTCAGCGCGGCGGGCGGCACCTCCAGCGCGACCGCGGCCTGCCACAGCCGGGCGCCGTCGAGGTGCACGGTCAGGCCGGCTTCCTTCGCGACGGACAGCAGCTGGGCGTGCTCGTCCGGCGGGGTCACTGCGCCGCCGGCCGCGTTGTGGGTGTTCTCGAGACAGAGCAGCGATGTCCGTAATGTGAAGTACGGCCCGGGTTGTCCGATCGCGGCTGCGAGGGCGTCGGGCGATGGGCGGCCCGGGCCGCCGTCGTGCTCCAGGATGTCCGGCATCCCGCCGGCCAGCCACGCCGCCGAGCCGAGCTCGTTGATCAGCACGTGCGCGCCCCGCGTGGCGAGGAACCGGTCGCCGCGCTGCAGGTGGAGGCTCAGCGCGATGAGGTTCGCCATGGTGCCGGTCGGCACCCACAGGGCGGCCGGCATGCCCAGGACGTGCGCGGCGCGCTCCTCCAGCGCCTGGACCGTCGGGTCGCGCTCGAGGACGTTGTCGCCGACCTCCGCGGACGCCATCGCCGCGCGCATCGTGTCATCCGGCCGGGTGACGGTGTCGGAACGGAAGTCCAGCGGCGGCAGCGTGAAGGTCACAGAGTGATCACATCACACGCACCCGACCGGGATCAATCAGCCCTCGGGTGGTCGAACCCACGGGGTCCGTGCAACCGTGGACGCCCCTGATTCCGTCCTACCCACCGACGACAACAGAGCGGAGCACGACTGCGCGTGGACCAGCGCGACGAGGAGGAGTTCGCGGAGTACTTCGCCGCCAGGCGGGACGCCGTGCGCCGGACCGCGTACATGCTCTGCGGAGACTGGCACCGGGCGGACGACCTCGCGCAGACGGCGTTCGTCGCGCTGCACCGGAGGTGGAAGAAGATCAGGGATCGCGCGGCGACCGACGCGTACGTCCGCAAGACGCTCGTCCGGGCGTCGATCGACGAATCGCGGCGTCCGTGGCGGCGCGAATGGCAGACCGAGGTGCTGCCGGAGCCGGCCGACGACTCGCCTGGGCTCGACGACCTCGTCGCGACCAGGGAAGACCTGCTCGCGGCGCTGAAGGAAGTGCCGCCCAAGCAGCGGGCGGTGCTGGTCATGCGGTTCTTCGAAGGACTCGACGTGACCAGCGCGGCGACGGCGCTGGGCTGCAGCGAAGGCAACGTGAAGAGCCAGACCGCACGCGGGCTGGCGAACCTCAAGCAGGTGCTGGAACGGGAGGTGGAGACCAATGGATGAGCAGGAGCTGCGCTCGTTGTTCTCCGCCGCGCCCGGCGAAGCGCCTTCGCCGACGTTCTCCCAGGACGACGTCGTCCGCGAATCCCGCCGCCAGACCGTGCGGCGCCGCAACCGGATCACCACCGGGGTGAGCGCCGCGGCGCTCGTGGTCGTCGGCTTCGGCGCATACGGCGTGCTGTCCGGGGGTACCCCCGAGGCACTGACGTCCGCGGACAACGGGGTCATGTCGTCGCAATCCGGGCCGGGATCGGGGCAACCCGGGCTGAGCCCGGCACGTCCTGAAGTCGGTGGGGAGTCACCGAACTTCTCGTCCGAACCACCTCGGCAGGGAGGTGACCAGGGCGGGAAGACCGGCCAGCTGGCCGAAGGCGCCTCCGGGTGCGAACAGGTGGACGGGGAGCTCGCCATCGCCCTCGCTGGCGAGCTCCCCGGCCACGTCACCGGTACCCCGGCTGTCCCGGGCGGCGCCTGTTCGACGGCCTCGCGCTCCGCCGGGTTCCCGGTTCCGGGCGGCGAGGTGTCCGCGGCGGTGTACCCGAAGGGCATTCCCGTCGTCTTCAAGTCCCAGCCGGCCGGCACGGTCACGGCCCAGGTGGCCACCGCGTCCGGCGGGTGGCTGGTACTGGTCAGCGTGCCTTCCTCCGGGGCGACGGCGCCGTACGCGGGCCAGGTGCAGGCGTTCGCGCACGCTCTCGCGCCCCGCTTCTGAGCCCGGGGCCGCCCGGTTGGCAGAATGACCGGTCATGACCGCTGCGACCACCCCGAAAGGGGAACGACGGCGCGCCGCGCTCGTCGAGGCCGCCGCGAAGCTGCTCGCCGAGGGCGGGTTCGACGCCGTCCGGCACCGGGCCGTGGCCGAGCGGGCGGGGCTGCCGCTCGCGTCGACGACGTACTACTTCGACTCGCTGGAAGACCTGGTCACGGCGGCCGTCGAGCACCACTCGAACGCCGAGCTGGCGGCGGGCCGCCGCCGGCTCGAGGAGCTGGCGACCCGCAACCGCGGCGTGCAGGCGACCGTCGACCTGGTGCTGGAGATGCTGCTCGGGCCGGAGACCGACGACCCGGAGGCCGACGCGGAAGCGGTGCTCCTGCGCTACGAACGCCTGGTCGCGACCGGTCGGCGCCCCTACCTGCGGCCGCTGATGCGGACGCTGTCGGCCCAGCTCGACGAGCTGCTCACGGAGATCTTCGCGCGGTCGGGCACCCCGGTGAGCGCGGCCGACCTGGAACGGCTGGTGGCGCTGGTCGACGGCGCCGTCGTCAACGCCCTGATCGCGATCGACCCGGCCCCGCGCGCGGCGGCGTCGCGGATGCTCCAGAACGCACTCGACGGCCCCTGACTCGTTACTGTCGTGCAGGTGGATCTGAACCTGCTGACCGCCTTGGACGCGTTGCTGGAGGAGAACTCCGTGCAGGCGGCCGCCGACCGGCTGCACCTCACGCCACCCGCGATGAGCCGCACGCTGGCGCGGATCCGGGCGACGACCGGCGACGACATCCTGGTGCGCACCGGCCGGACGATGACTCCGACGCCCCGCGCGCTGGCGATGCGCGACGAGGTCCGGACCCTGGTGGCCCGGGCGAACCGGGTGCTGGCCCCGGCCCGCACGGTGGACCCGGCGACGTTGCGGCGCACGTTCACCATCCAGGGCCACGACGCGCTGCTCGCGGCGCTGTTCCCGGCGTTGCTGCGCACGGCATCGGCCGAGGCGCCCGCGATGGGGCTGCGGTTGCTGGCGGAGGCCTCGGTGGACACGCCCGACCTGGCGCGCGGGCACGTCGACCTGGAGGTCGGGGCGACGGTGCCGGGATCGCCGGAGATCAGCCACGACGTCGTCGGCGAGGACCGCCTGGCGCTGGTGAGCCGCGCCGGTGTCGCGCTGGACCTCGACGAGTTCGCGGCGGCCGAGCACGTGATCGTGTCCCGGCGCGGCCGGTTGCGCGATCGCGTCGACAAGGCGCTGGCCGAGCTGGGAGTGCGCCGCCGGGTGGTGGCGGCGCTCCCGACGGCGGCGCTGGCGCTGCAGGCGATCGCGCACAGCGACGTGGTCGGGGTGATGCCGGTCCGGGCCACGGCGCCGGCGCGGGCGGACCTGGGTCTGGTGGCGACGGAGCTGCCGCTGGACCTGCCCTCGTCGCCGGTGGTGCTGAGCTGGCACAGCCGCTACGACACGGATCCGGCGCACGAATGGCTGCGCGCCCACTGCCGCACGGCACTGGCCGACGTGCTGGAGCCTGCTACCCCGGCGCCCGAAGGTCTTGAATGAGTCATTCAGGTCTTCCGGCGTCTTGAATGACTCATTCAGGACGTTTCGGCCGGCCGGGTCACTTCGGCAGAGCCACCAGAATCTCGCCGCGCGGGCCATTCTCGGCCGCGTCGAGCATCGCCGCCGCGACCGTCGCGTGGGTGACCATCGCCGGGAACCACCGGCGTGGCACGGAGTCCAGACGCACCACCCGCCGCGTCGGGCTGAGCGGGCCGCTCTTCATCGGGCCCACCTGGACCACCGTGCCGCCCATGCCGAGGATCGCCGCGTCCGCGCCCACCTTGTCCGGCAGTTCGGCCTTCATGAACCGCTCCACCAGCGTCCGCGTCAGCCACCCGGCCGCCGGGGCCGACGGCCCGGTCCCGAAAGCTCCCACCGACACCGCCCGCGACGGCCCCGCGGCCACCACCGCACGGGCGCCGGCGGTCAGCACGCCGGGCGGATCGCCCTTCCGCAGACCCAGGGCGTCGAGCACGATTTCGCTGTCCCGCAACGCATCCGCGATCCCGGCGGCGTCGTGGACGTCGGCCGCGACCGAAACCAGCCGGTCACCGGTAGCCGACGCGTGCCGGCTGATGGCCACCACGTCGTGCCCGCGCGAAAGCGCCTGCCGCACCAGCTCACTGCCCACCGCGCCCGACGCGCCGAGCACCGCCACCCGGCTCACTTCAGCACCTCCAGCGCCGCGGCGTGCAAACCCGGTGCGGCGACGAGAATGTCGGCCGAGTTGACGTCCCAGGCGCCACCCGCGAGGTCCGTGACGAACGCCCCCGCCTCCCCGGCCAGGAGCGCGCCGGACGCCGTGCCCGGCAGGTCGGGTTCGTACTGCCAGAACACGTCGTACTGCCCGGCGGCGAGGCCCAGCAAGGGGAACACCGTCGGGATCGTGTTGCGCACCAGCAACGCCCGCGAAGCCATCGCCGCGAACGCGCCCGCGAACCGTTCGTAGACAACGGAGTCGTTGCCGCCCTGGCTCGCCGTGACCGCCGCGGCCGAGAGGTCCGTCTTGGCCGAGACGCGCAGCCGCTGCCCGTTGAGGAAGGCGCCCTGCCCGCGCGCCGCCGTGTAGGTCAGGTCGCCGATCGGCCGGCGGAACACCGTGAGCTCCGGCTGCCCGTCCGTGACCAGCGTGATCGTCACACCCCACTCCGGCAGGCCGTGCACGTGGTTGACCGCGCCCTCGGTGCCGTCGACGACCCACCACCGGCCGGGCGGCACGACCCGGCCGGCTTCGTCTTCGTCCCACCAGCCAACCCCGGGCGCGACGCCGTCGAGCGCCTCGCGGACGATCGCCGTCGAGGCCGCCTCGAGACGGGTCCCGAGCTCGTACATCGCCGCCCGGTCCGCCGGCCGGCTCGCCGGGTCGAACGAAGCCAGCAAGGCTGATCCGGCCTCGTCGGCCGCCTGAACCATTGCCGCAAGAACGTTGTCGTTGGTCATGTGTTCATTACGGCACGACCAACAACCTGAATCCAGTGCAATCTACTTACTCGACGAGTTACCGCCGTGCACTTGTCTCGGCCTTGCGCCGCGCCTTGGCCAGGTCGTCGCGGGACTTCGTGACCAGGGCCAGCATCGCCTGCTCGGCCGCCACCGGATCGCCGGCCACGATCGCGTCGAACACCTTCCGGTGGCTCGGCACCGGATCCTCCGCTGCCGACGCCCCGTGCACCAGCTTGTCGCGCTCGGCCAGCCCGATCGCGATGACCCGCTCCATCCGCATCAGGAAGTTGTTGTGCGTGGCGGTCATCAGCCGCCGGTGGAACGCGAGGTCGGCCTGGACGCTCGCCTCCGCGTCGTCGGCCGCGGCCATGTCGGCCAGCGCCTCCCGCAGTGACTCGAGGTCTTCCTCCGACGCGCGCTCGGCCGCGATCCGCGCTGCCGCGGGCTCGACGACCGTGCGGACCTCGGTGAGCTCGTCGAGCAGGCCCGGGTCGTCGGCGGCCGCGGTCTGCCAGCGCATGACGTCGGCGTCGAGCAGGTTCCACTTCTCGCGCGGCTGGACGAACGTGCCGCGCTTCTGCCGGGCGTCGATCATCCCCTTGGCGGCCAGCACCTTCAGTGCCTCGCGCAGCGCGGTCAGGCTGATGTCGAGCTCTTCGCGCAGGGCCGGCAGGTCCAGGACGGTGCCCTCGCCCCACTCGTCGGAGAGGATCCGGCTGGCCAGTGCCTCCACGGTCTGGCCGTGCAACCCGCGTGGCCGGTGTTCGGTCAATGGAGGGCCCTCTCAGCTGGCAGGTCGTGATCGGAGCCATCCTACGCCGCCCACTAAGTCGTCATAAATTATGAATACATCTTGACACCGGCGTCGCCCGGTTGCACTCTTTGGCAGCAGTCACGCCCGCGAGGGCGCCACCGACAAAGGGGTCACGACATGACGAGTGCAGGCCTGTCCCGCCGTCGTTTCCTGCGCAACGCGAGCCTGGCCGGGCTGGGCGCCATCGGGTCGAGCAGCTTCCTCGCCGCCTGCGCCACCTCCGCGAACTCCGGCCCGGTCAAGCAGGCCGCCGGCGCGGTCACCGTCCAGTCGAACCTGTCCTCGCCCGAGGCGAAGAAGGCGATCGAAGCGCTGGCCCAGGCGTTCGGCGCGAAGGGCGGCGCGACGGCGACGGTCAACACCGTCGCGTCGGAAACCTTCCGCACCCAGCTGCCCAGCTACCTCACCGCGGCCACGCCGCCGGACACCTACACGTGGTACCCGGGTTCGCTGCTGTCCGGCTACGCGCGCAAGGGCCTGCTGCTCGACGTCGGCGACGTCTGGCAGACGATGGGCGACTACAGCGCCGCGTTCCGCGCGCTCTCCGGCGACGGCGCCGGGCACCAGGTCTTCATCCCCACTTCCTACTACTGGTGGGGCTTCTTCTACCGGAAGTCCAACTTCGCGAAGTGGGGCGTGCGGCCGCCGACGAACTGGAGCGAGTTCCTCGCGCTGTGCGAAACCCTGAAGAGCAAGGGAATCGCGCCGATCGGCCTCGGCGCGGGCGGCAACACGCCGTGGACCGCGTCCGCCTGGTTCGACTACCTGAACATCCGGATCAACGGCGCGCCCTTCCACCGCGAGCTGCTCGCCGGCAAGCAGCGCTTCGACGACCCGCGCGTCAAGAAGATCTTCGACCCGTGGCGCCAGGCCCTGCCGTACTTCGACCCGAACGGCACCGCGATCGCGTTCCAGGACGCCACGACCGTGCTGCTGCAGGGCCGCACCGGCATGGTGCTCACCGGCACGTTCTTCGCCGACGCCGCCCCCAAGGACGCGCTCGACGACCTCGACTTCTTCCAGTTCCCGATCCTCGACCCGGCGGTGCCGGTCGCCGAGGAGGGCCCGACCGACGGCTTCTTCGCCAGCGCGCGCACGCCGCACGTCGCCGAGGTCAAGGAGTGGTTCAAGTACGTCGCGACGGCCGAGGCGCAGGAGCTCTACATCAAGAACTCCTCCGGCACGGTCCTGCCGACCAACCCGTCCGCCAAGGACAACGGCACGCCGCTCGTCCAAAAGGGACGGAAGCTGCTCACCGAGGCCAAGGAGATCACGCAGTTCTTCAACCGCGACTCCTCCGACGCGCTGCAGCCGACCGCCGACGCCGCGCTGATCCGGTTCATCCAGAAGCCCAACGAGCTCGACTCGATCCTGAGCGACTGGCAGACCGCCGCGCAGAAGGTCTGGCAGTCCTGAGATGGCGGTGCTGACCGCGAAACGGCCCGACACGGCGTTCCCGGCCGCGAAACGCCGTCGTCGCCGGATCTCGCCCGTGCTGCTGGCGTTCGTGCTGGTGCCCCTCGTCGTCGAGGGGTTCTGGGTGTTCTGGCCGGCGCTGCAGGGGTTCTACCTGGCACTGACGAACTGGGACGGCGTCTCGGCGCCCACGTTCGTCGGCCTGGGGAACTTCGCCGAGATGTTCTCCGACGACATCTTCAAGACCGCCGCGCTCGACACGGTGATCTGGCTCGTGCTCTTCGGCGGCCTCTCGGCCGTCGGCGGGCTCGCGCTGGCGACGTTGCTGCAGAAGGAACGCCGTGGCGTCGGGTTCTACCGGGCTGCGCTCTTCACGCCGGTGGTGTTTTCGCTGGTCGCGACGTCGCTGATCTGGCAGGTGATCTACCAGCCGGACGGCGTCGTCAACAAGCTGCTCGGCGCGATCGGGCTCGGCAGCTGGCAGCACGCGTGGCTCGCCGACCCGAAGACGGCGCTGTACGCGGTGCTCGTCCCGGCTCTCTGGCGGCAGCTCGGCTACGTCATGGTGCTGTACCTGGCCGGGCTCAAGGGCATCGACCCGGCGCTGTACGAAGCGGCCAAACTGGACGGTGCCACGGCGTGGCAGCAGTTCCGCAACGTGACGTGGCCGCAGCTGCGCAGCGTCAACTCCGTGGTGTTGTCGGTGATCATCATCGACTCCCTGCGGTCGTTCGACGTCATCTGGTCGATGACGAAGGGCGGGCCGTACCACTCGTCCGAGGTGCTCAGCACGTACATGTACGCGACGGCGTTCCAGTCGCTGCGGCTCGGCTACGCGTCCGCGCTGGCCGTGGTGATCTTCGTGCTGGCGTTCGGCGTGATCGTGACCTACCTCGTGCGCGCCTTCCGGGAGGACTCGTGAGGAGGACGCGGACTTTCGGGTTCCACCTGCTCGCCGGCGGGCTCTCGGTGCTGTGGCTGCTGCCGATCGTGCTGGTGCTGACGACGAGCGTGCGGACGTTCTCGGACATCGCGTCGAACGGCCTCGGCGCACTGCCGGCGTCGTTCTCGCTCGACGGTTTCGGGCAGGCGTGGGGCGAGGGCGGCGGCGGGCACGCGATGCTCAACAGCCTGCTCGTGACGATCCCGACGGTGCTGCTCGCCCTGGTGCTGAGCTCGGCGGCGGCGTTCGCGCTGAGCCGCTACCGGATCCCCTTCCGCCGCACGATCATCCTGGTGATGCTGGCGGGAAACCTGCTCCCGCCTCAGATCCTGCTCGTGCCGGTCGCGAAGCTGGCCGAACTGCTGGGCATCTACGACACGCTGACGGCGCTGATCGTCGTGCAGGTCGGGTTCGGCCTCGGCTTCTACACGTTCGTGCTGCAGGGGTTCATGCGGTCGATCCCGGACGAGATCCAGCAGGCGGCGCTGATCGACGGCGCCGGCGTCGCGCAGATCTTCTGGCGGATCATCCTGCCGATGACCCGCCCGGCGCTGGCCGCGCTCGGCGCGCTGGCGTTCACCTGGACGTTCAACGACCTGCTGTGGTCGATCACCGTGCTGCGCACCGGGACGGTGATGCCGGTGACGCCGGCGCTGCTCGGCCTGCAGGGGCAGTACGTGTCCAACTGGAACGTGATCGCGGCGGGCTCGGTGATCGCGGCCGTGCCGACGGTCGCGGTGTTCCTGCGGTTCCAGAAGCACTTCATCTCGGGTCTGGCGATCGGGGCGATCAAGTGACGTGGACCCTGTCCATGAAATCCACTTCGTACACCGTGGCGCTGGATCCTTCCGCTCGCTGGGCCGAGCTCGTCGCCTGGGGGCCGCACGGGATCGAGGACGGGCCGTCGGTGTTCACGAACGCGGGCTCGGTGCACTTCATCACCGAGGCCGACGCGGCGCCGGTGGAATACGCGCCGCTGGGCCTGCGCCCGTTCTCCGGCGCGGACGTCGCGGTGCGCGGAGGTTCTTGGTGGCGCTTCGACGGCGAGGTTTCCGACGACGACCTGCGGTTGGCCTTCGCGGACGACGTTTCCGGGATGCGCGCGGTGCTGTGCTACCGGCCGGTGCCCGGGACCGACGTCCTGACCCGGTGGGTCGAATTCACGAACACGGGCTCGTCGACGCTGGAGTTCGACCGGCTCGGCTCGGCCGGCGTGTGTGTGCCCACGGTGTCCGGTGCGCAGCTGACGTACTTGACCGGGCAGTGGTCGCAGGAGTTCACGCGCCGGTCCGTTTCGCTGCCCGCGGGCGGGTTCCGGATGGAGAGCCGCTTCGGCGTTCCCGGCCACGCGCACGTGCCGTGGTTGGCGGTGCAGGACTCATCGGGCGGCCCCGCTTTCGGCGTTTCCTTGGAGTGGCCGGGATCGTGGGAGATTTCCGCCGATGTGGAGCCCTCCGGGCTGACCCGCGTCCGGGCCGGACGGCTGCCTTCGCCGGGACCGGTGCTCGAGCCCGGAGCCGCGCTGGCGACCCCGGCCGTCGCGCTGGCGTCCAGTGTGGACGGACTGGCCGGGCTGGCGTCCGTGTGGCACGACTACGACCGGGTGCTGGCCGGTACCCGCCGGCGGCGCCCGCGTCCGGTGCTCTACAACTCCTGGGAGGCCACGGGGTTCGACGTCCGGAGCGCGCATCAGCTGGAGCTGGCGAAGCGCGCGGCCGACCTCGGCGTCGAGCTGTTCGTGGTGGACGACGGCTGGTTCACCGGCCGGGACGACGACACCGGCGGCCTCGGTGACTGGACCCCGGCGGAGGAGTCGTTCGGCGCCTTCGTCGACTCGGTGCGCGAGCTGGGCCTGGAGTTCGGCCTGTGGGTGGAGCCGGAGGCGGTCAGCCCGAAGTCGCGGCTGTACGCGTCGCATCCGGATTGGGTGTACCGGATCGACGGGCGCCCGCTCACGTTGATCCGCAACCAGCTCCTGCTGGACCTGGGGCTGCCTGAGGTCGTCGCGTTCGTGAAGTCCACTCTGGACTCGTTGCTGTCGGCTTACCCGATCTCGTACCTGAAGTGGGACATGAACCGCCCGCCGACCGAGCGCGGCCGCCCGGGCGCGCCGTTCGCGGACCTGGACGCCGGGCACGTCGCGGGCTACCTGTCGGTGCTGGATCACCTGCGGTCGGCGCACCCGCACGTGACGATCGAAGCGTGCGCGGGCGGGGGCGGCCGCACGGACCTGGCGACGGTCGCGCGCACCGACGTCGTCTGGCCGAGCGACAACACCGGGCCCCTCGATCGGCTGGCGATCCAGGACGGGTTCCTGCTGATGCACGCGCCGCACCTGATGAGTTCGTGGGTGACGGACTCCCCAGGCGTGTTCGACCCGCGGCCCCGGTCGCTGCGGTTCCGTTTCGTGACGGCGATGGCGGGGGTGCTGGGTATCGGCGCGGACCTGTCACGGTGGACGTCGTCTCAGCACGCCGAGGCGGGCTCGCTGATTTCTCTCTACAAGTCGATCCGCTCGGTCATCCACCACGGAGCCGCCCGAGTGCTGGCCGGCCCCTCCTTTCCGACGGCTGCCACGCAGTACACGTCCGAGGACGGCGACACGGTCGTCGTCCTGGCGTGGAGCACCGGTCAGCTGACCGGGGCACCGCTGGTGCCCGGCCGATCGTCGCGAGTGCGCCTGTCGGTGTCTACGGAAGCGTCCTATGTGGATTCGCTGGGAACCCGCTATGCAGGCGCACACCTGAAGTACGCGGGCCTCCCGTTCGACTGGACCGAGGACCACGACGCGGACGTCGTGATCCTCCGGCGTCAGGGCAGCGACACCGGCAGCACGAACGTCGGTGAGCCCGTCGGGTAGTGCTTCAGTTCCGCTTCGCCGGATGCGGTCAGCGTGAACGCCGTGATCGCGTCCTCCGACTGCGCCGCTACGTAACAAGTACCGTCCACCAAGGCGAAGTGGCGCGGGTTCGCGCCGCACGGCTGGTCCGCGACCGCCAGGGCGTCGTCCAAGGCGAACTCCGTCACGCAGTCCGGGCCGCGGTTCGACACGTACATGCGCGCGTCCGCCAGCTCCAGGTGGGCCACCAGGTTGGGCTTCACCGATGACAGCGTCGACGCGGTGACCGACACGACCGAGAACGCGCCCGGCGAAGTCTCGCGGACCGTCACCACCGTTCCCGCCAGTTCGCCCACCACGTAGGCGAGGTCGGTACCCGGCCGCCGGACCAGCTGGCGAGGCCCGGTGCCCGGCGGCAGCGAAGAGACCGCGAGGGGCGACAACGAACCGTCGGAAGACAGCGTGTAGCTGCGGATCTCGTCCGTGCCGAGGTCGACCGCGCTCACGATGCCGTCGCCGGGGACCGCCATGTGGACGTGCGCCGCCTCTTGGCGGTCCGCGTCCGGCCCGCTCCCGCTGTGCTGCACCAGAGCGGTCCGGGACTCCAAAGCGCCGGAAGAAGACAGCGAAAACACCGCCAGGCTGCCGCCGGTGTAGTTGGCGCACAGCAGGAACCGGCCGTCCGGGGTCACCGCCAGGTGGCACGGGTGCGCGCCGCCCGTCTCGGCCGTGCCCAGCACCGACAACGACCCGGAGTCCGAAAGCGCCAACGCCGTCACACCACCGGTGGCGGTCTCGTTCGCCGCGTACAGAACCGGCAACGACGGGTGCTTCGTCAGCCACGACGGCGACTCCATCGGCAGGGAGGCGACTTCCGTCAGGTCGCCGGTGGCGGACCGCGAGAACGTCGTGATCCCCGTGCCGTTCCCCGCGTCGCCGGTGTAGCACCCGACGAAAACCAGCTCAGCCATGCGCGCTCCTCAACAGCGTCTCGACCAGGGCGGAGATCTCCGCGGTGGTGCCGCGGGTCAGCGCCGAGCCGACCCCGCACGCCACCGCGCCCGCCGCCAGCCAGCCTGGCACGTCGGCCGGTCCGATGCCGCCGGTGGGCACCAGCGGCGCCTGCGGGAGCGCCGCCCGGACGTCCTTCACCCAGGACGGGCTCAGCGCCGAGGCGGGGAACACCTTCACCGCGTCGGCGCCTTCTTCCAGCGCCCGCACGATTTCGGTCACCGAACCCGCGCCGGGAAACGCCGCTGCGCCGTACCGGTGAGCGGTACGGATCACCGCCGCGTCCACCGACGGCGACACCAGGAACCGCGCGCCCGCGCGGATCGCCAGCACCGCCGACGCTTCGTCGAGCACCGTGCCGGCGCCGATCGTCGCGTCCGGGTAGGCCGCGGACAGCCCCGAGATCGCGTCCAGCGCGCCCGGGTTCGTCAGCGGCAGCTCGATCGAGCGCAACCCGGCCTCCAAGGCCGCGCGCGCCGCCGAAACGGCCGACTCCGCGTCGTGTGTGCGCACGATCCCGACGACGCCTTGGCGCAGTGCGTTCGCGGTGATCTCCCAGCGATAAGTCATCGGTCCACCTCCGTGCCGAGCAGTGCTTTCGTGAGTTCGCCCCGGTCGGGCAGGCCTTCGAGGTCGGTCCGGGTGCCGACGACCAGCGCCGCGCAGGCCGCGCCCGCCCGCAGCGCTTCGTCCGGCGGCGCACCCCGCAGCCAGGCCGAGAGGTACCCCGACGTCAGCGCGTCACCCGCCCCGACCGGGTCGACGACCCGCGTGACCAGGCTCGGCTGCCACCAGGAACCGTCCGCGGTCACCGCCCGCGCGATCTTGTTCCGCTGTTTGACGACCACCGTCTGCGCCCGGCCGGCGAGCAGCGTGTCCGGCGTCTGCCCGAGCAGCTCGAGCTCGTCTTCTCCGGCGAAGACGAGATCCGCCCTGGTCAGCAGCGGTCCGACGACCGAGCGCCAGCGGTCCGGCTTCGCGAGCTTCAGCCGGACGTTCGGGTCGAAGGACACCCAAGCGCCCGAAGCGCGGGCCAGCGCGAAGAGGGCCTCGACGGCTTCGCGGGCGCCGGACGACAGCATCGCCGTGATCCCGGAGACGTGGACGAGCCGAGCGCCGTCGAGACCTGCGTCGCGCACGTACGCAGCTGACAGGCGCGAAGCAGCGGAGCCGCTTCGGTGGTACTCGACCGTCTCGGTGTCCCGGACCAGGAACCCGGTGTACGCCTCGGGATCGACCTCGACCTGCGATACGTCGACGTCGTCCGCGCGCAGGCTCGCGAGCACGTGGGCGCCGGACGGGTCGTCGCCGACGCGGCTCAGCCAGCGGACGCGGTGGCCGAGCCGGGCCAGGCCGACGGCGACGTTGGTCTCGGCGCCGGCAACGGACGACGTGAAGGTGCGGGCGCGCCGCAGGGCGACGCCGGGCTCGGCGAGCAGCAGCCGCATCGCCTCGCCGAGAGTGACGACTTCGGTCTTCATCGCGGACAGCATAGCGCGTGAAATCTTAATTTAGGATTTATTCTTGACGGAAGCCGAGACGCCCCGGCATGCTGCTCACCGGCTAGCTCGACGCTCCACCCTCCGGGGCTCCGCCCCGGGCCGGGGGCTCCGCCACCCGGAACCCCCGCAAAACACCTGTTCATCGGAGAAGGGTGTCCGGCAACATGCTTTTGAAGAGATCCTTAGCGGTCGTAGCAGCGGCAGCCGCCGCGCTCACCGCCATCGCGATCCCCGCACAGGCAACACCGGCCGTGGACCAAGGCGCTCCCGACTACTACGACAGCGGGGTCGCGAAGACCCCGTACATGGGCTGGAACACCTACTACGGCCTCGGCGCGCCCAGCGAGACGTCGGTCAAGTCCGTCGCGGACTTCCTCGTCTCCAGCGGCCTGCGCGACGCCGGCTACCGCTACGTCTGGATCGACGGCGGCTGGACCGCCCCGGACCCGCGCGACGCGCAAGGCAACCTCCTCGCGGACAGCGCGAAGTTCCCCAGTGGACTGTCCACTTTGGTCAACTACCTGCACGCCCGTGGGCTCAAGGCCGGCATCTACACCGACGCGGGCGCCTCCGACGGCAAGAACTGCGCGGCCGGCTCCGGCGGCCACTACGAGCAGGACACCCAGCGCTTCGCGAACTGGAAGTTCGACGCCGTCAAGGTCGACTTCCTCTGCGGCATCGCCCAGAACCTCAAGCCCGCCGAGGCGTTCACGCAGTTCAGCCAGGCCCTCGCCAAGGCGGGCCGTCCGATGGTGCTCAACGTCTGCAACCCGGTCACCGACGAGTGGGGCACCCCGCACGGGCCCGACCAGGTCGCCGGCATCGCCTACAGCTACGGCCCGCTCGTCGCCGACTCGTGGCGCACCAGCACGGACATCGCGTTCGGCACGCCGTACGAGGGCATCTGGAAAGACGTCCTGCGCAACATGGACGCCAACGCCGCGCACCCCGAGGCGAACGGGCCGGGCCATTACAACGACCCCGACTACCTCATCCCGATGCGCAAGACCGAGCAGGGCACCTACGAGCTGAACGAGGAGGAGTCGACCACCCAGTTCGTCATGTGGGCGGAGATGGCCTCCCCGCTGATCCTCGGCTCGGACCCGCGCACGCTCCCCGCGTCGATGCTCACGACGCTGAAGAACCCGGAGATCGTGGGTGTCAACCAGGACCGCCTCGGCATCCAGGGCGTCCGCGTCGCGAGCAGCGGCAGCACCGACACCTACAGCAAGGTCCTTTCCCGAGCCGGCGACCGCGCGGTCGTGCTGCTCAACCGCGGTGAGACGCCGACGCAGATGACGCTGAACTTCGCCGACGCCGGGCTCAAGGGCCGGGTGTCCGTTCGCGACCTCCGCGCCCGCGCCGACCGCGGCAGCGCGACCGGCTCGTACACGGTCACGGTCCCCGCGCACGGCACCGCGTTCCTGCGCCTGCACGGCACCGACCTCGTCCCGGGTGACGACCTCGGCGGCACGGCGTCCGCGAGCCCGGCGATCGTCCGCACCGGCGGAAAGACCGTGACGTTCTTCCGCGACCAGAGCGGCTCCCTGCAGGTCAACGGCCTCGACGGACCGCGTCAGGTCGGCGGCAAGTTTCTCGGCCAGCCCGCCGCGGTGGCCGGCCCGGACGGCATCGACGTCTACGTCCGAGGGCTCGACAACGCCGCCTACCAGCGCACTTACCGGTACGGCCACTGGGGCGACTGGAAGCGGCTGGGCGGGACGCTGACCGATTCGCCGTCCGTCACCGGCGACGGCACGCTCTTCGCACGCGGCGCCGACGGCCAGGTCTGGCAGCGGACCAGCGCCGGCCAGTGGTCCGGGCTCGGCGCGCCCGGCGGCAAGCCGATCTACGGCCGGCCCGGCGCGGCGACGGCCACGAGCGGCACGGTCGTCGCGGTCCGCACCGCCGACGACAGCGTCTGGGCCCGCACGAAGACCGGGGACACCTGGTCGGACTGGACGTCCGTCGGCGGCACGGTCAGCAGCAGCCCGACGCTCGTCGCGGTCGGCGCGAAGGTCGCGCTCACCGCGTCCGCGAGTGACTACACGCTGTGGGCCAACGACTGGTCCGGCTCGTGGGCGGGCTGGTTCAAGCGGCCGGAGTACCCGAGCGGGAGCATCGTGGGAACCCTCGGCGCCGCGTCCGACGGCGCGTCGCTGTGGTTCGCCGCCCGCGGGCCGGACGACCATGTGCACGTAGCCAAGTTCTAGGAACGGGAGAAGGCGATGTCCACGCGTACCGCGGTGGTGACCGGAGCGGCATCCGGGATCGGGGCGGCAACGGCCCTGAAGCTCCTGGAAGCCGGCTACCGCGTGCTGGGCGTGGACATCGCCGAACTCCCCGACGGCGTCACGCCGATCCGGGGCTCGGTGAGCGACGAAGCGACGTGGACGGCCATCGGTGAGGTGGACGCCCTGGTCAGCAACGCCTACGTGCCGAGCACCGGGCCGTTGCACGAGATCGACCGCGCGGAGTGGCAGCGCCAGCTCGACGTCAACCTGACCGGCACGTACCTCGCCCTGAAAGCCTGCCTGCCCTCGCTGCGGGCGCGGGGCGGCGCGGTCGTCCTCGTCTCGTCGGTGCACGCGCACTTCGGCCTGCCGGGCCACCCCGCGTACGCCGCGAGCAAGGGCGCGCTGGTCGCGCTGGCCCGGCAGCTGGCCGTCGAATACGCCCCGGACGTGCGGGTCAACTCCGTCCTGCCGGGGCCGGTGCTCACCCCGGCCTGGGACCGCATCCCGCCGGAGGACCGCCGACGCAGCGCCCAGGCGACCCCGGCGGGCCGGCTCGGTGACCCGGCGGAGGTGGCGAACGTGATCGCTTTCCTGCTCTCGGACGCGGCGTCGTTCGTCACCGGGGCCGAGCTGACCGTCGACGGCGGCTGGTCCGCCGCCAAGGATTCCGCGTAGATGGGGGACACGGGTGAAGATCACCGGGGTTGAAACGTTTCTGGTCGCGCCGCGCTGGCTGTTCCTCAAGGTCAGCACGGACGAAGGCATCAGCGGCTGGGGCGAGCCCGTGGTCGAGGGCCGCGCGGAGACCGTGCGCGCGGCCGTGCACGAGCTGTCCGAGCTGCTGATCGGCCAGGACCCGCTGCGCATCGAGGACCACTGGCAGGTGCTGCGCCGCGGCGGGTTCTACCGCGGTGGCCCGGTGCTCTCCAGCGCGCTGGCCGGGTTCGACCACGCGCTGTGGGACATCGCCGGCAAGGTCCGCAACGCCCCGGTGCACGAGCTGCTCGGCGGTCCGGTCCGCGACCGCGTCCGGGTTTACAGCTGGGTCGGCGGCGACCGGCCGTCCGGCATCCGCGAAGCCGTGTCCGCGCAGGTCGAGGCCGGGTTCACGGCGGTGAAGATGAACGTCGCCGGCCCGCTGACCGCCATCGCGTCACCCGCGGAGGCCGACGCCGCCGTGGCGCGCGCGTGGGAGGCGCGGGAGGTGCTCGGCCCGCACCGCGACCTCGCGATCGACTTCCACGGCCGCGTCTCGCCCGCGATGGCGCGGCGGCTGGTCAAGCTGCTCGAAGACGTCCAGCCGATGTTCGTCGAGGAACCGGTGCTGCCGGAGACGCAGGGCGACGCGCTGCGCTCGATCGTCGAAGCCTCGACCGTGCCGATCGCGCTCGGCGAGCGGCTCTACTCGCGCTGGGAGTTCAAGCCGGCGCTCGACGCGGGCGTCGCGGTGCTGCAGCCCGACCCGTCGCACGCCGGCGGCATCTCCGAGCTGCGGCGGATCGGCGCGCTCGCCGAGATCTACGGCGCGTCGCTGGCACCGCACTGCCCGCTCGGGCCGATCTCCCTGGCCGCGTCCCTGCAGGTCGCGTTCGCGACGCCGAACTTCCTGATCCAGGAACAGAGCATCGGCATGCACTACCACGAGGGCCGCGAGCACGCGTACCTCGCGGACCCGTCGATCTTCGCCTTCCAGGACGGCTACGCGGCCCGCCCGCTCGGGCCCGGGCTCGGCATCGAGGTCGACGAAGCGGCCGTCCGCCGCGCCGACGAGGTCGGCCACACGTGGCGTTCGCCGGTGTGGCGCCACGACGACGGCGGTCTCGCCGAATGGTGACCTGGCTCGAACGCGGCGACCTGCGGCTCGGCCTGGTGCCGGAGCTGGGCGGCCGGCTGCTGTCGGTGCGGCACCGCGGCGTCGAGTTGTTGTGGCGCAACGCCGAACTGCTCGACGACTCGCTGAACCCGTGCGACGGCGGTGTGTTCCGGCCGAACTCCGGGCGCATGGGCGACTGGGTCAACTACGGCGGGGACAAGACGTGGCCGGCGCCGCAGGGCTGGGACGGTCCGGACCAGTGGCCCGGCCCGCCCGACCCGGTGCTGGATTCGGGCCCGTACCTGGCCTACGTGAGCGACGACCTGGTCACCATGGTCAGCCGCGCGGACCCGCGCACCGGCCTGCAGCTCAGCCGCACGGTGGCCCTCACCGGCGACGGTTACGAGCTGCGGCTGACCGCGAAGAACACCAGCTCGCGACGGGTGCGGTGGGCCCTGTGGAACGTCACGCAGCTCCCCGGCGGCGGCCCGGTGACGGCCGGGCTCACCCGGCCCGACGTCGTCGCGCTGGTCGCCGGGACCGGCACCCCGGAGTACACAGTGGACGGTGACCGGCTGGTGGTCCCGCCCCAGGACGTCGTCGGCAAGCTGGGTGTACCGGGCACCGCGGGCTGGGTTTCCTACGGCCCGCTGACCCTGTCCTTCGACGTCGACCCCGCCGGCGAGTACCCGGACGAAGGCTCGCCGCTGGAGATCTGGCTCGAGCACCCGCAGCCGGCCCCGCTGGCCGCACTGGGCGACCTCGACCCGCCCGCGCGCATCGTGGAGCTGGAGGTCCTCGGCCCGCTGACGACCCTGGCGCCGGGCACCTCGACCGGCCTGACCATCCGCGCCACGGTGGCCTGACCTGCGCAGGTATCGTGAGGGCGTGACGGACAAGCCCCGCATTCCGAACGTGCTCGCCGCCCGCTACGCCTCGGCGGAGCTGGTCTCGCTCTGGTCGCCGGAGCAGAAGGTCGTCCTGGAGCGGCAGCTCTGGCTGGCCGTCCTCAAGGCTCAGCAGGACCTCGGCGTCGAGGTGCCCGACGGCGTCGTCGAGGACTACGAGCGCGTCATCGACCAGGTCGACCTCGAGTCGATCGCCGCCCGCGAGCGCGTCACCCGCCACGACGTCAAGGCGCGCATCGAGGAGTTCAGCGACCTCGCCGGCCAGGAGCACATCCACAAGGGCATGACCTCGCGCGACCTCACCGAGAACGTCGAGCAGCTGCAGCTGCTCCGCTCGCTGGAGCTCGTGCGCACCCGCGTCGCCGCCGTGCTGGCGCGGCTGGCGGCCCTCGCCGTCGAGCACGCCGACACGGTCATGGCCGGCCGCTCGCACAACGTCGCCGCGCAGGCCACCACCCTCGGCAAGCGGTTCGCCACCGCGGCCGACGAGCTGCTCGTCGCCTTCGAACGGCTCGACAACCTCATCGAGCGCTACCCGCTGCGCGGCATCAAGGGCCCGGTCGGCACCGCGCAGGACATGCTCGACCTGCTCGGCGACGAGTCCACTTTGGATCAGCTCGAAGACCGCGTCATGCAGCACCTCGGGTTCGGCCGGCGGTTCGTCAGCGTCGGCCAGGTGTACCCGCGCTCACTCGACTTCGACGTGCTGTCCACTGTGGTCCAGCTCGCCGCGGCGCCGTCCAGCCTGGCCAAGACGATCCGGCTGATGGCCGGGCACGAGCTGGTCACCGAGGGCTTCAAGCCCGGCCAGGTCGGCTCGTCCGCCATGCCGCACAAGATGAACACCCGCTCGTGCGAGCGCGTGAACGGTCTCGCGGTCGTGCTGCGCGGCTACCTCTCCATGATCGGCGAGCTGGCCGGCGACCAGTGGAACGAAGGCGACGTCTCCGACTCGGTCGTCCGCCGCGTCGCGCTGCCGGACGCGTTCTTCGCCCTCGACGGCCTGCTCGAGACCTTCCTCACGGTTCTTTCCGAGTTCGGCGCGTTCCCGGCGGTGATCGAGCGTGAGCTTGATCGCTACCTGCCGTTCCTCACCACCACGAAGGTGCTCATGGCGTCGGTCCGCGCGGGCGTCGGACGTGAGACGGCCCACGAGGCGATCAAGGAGCACTCCGTCGCCGTCGCGCTGGAGATGCGGGAAGGCCGCGCCGAGAACGACCTCCTCGACCGCTTCGCCGCCGACGAGCGCATCCCGCTCGACCGCGGTGAGCTGGACAAGCTCCTCGCCGACCGCATCTCGTTCACCGGTACGGCCGGCCGTCAGGTCGAGCAGGTGGCCGAGCGCGTGGCGCGGGTGCTCGAGCGGTTCCCCGCGGCCGCGGGCTATGCGCCGCAACCGATCCTGTGAGCTGACGCACCTGTCCACCCAGTGGAACGAATCCACACGAACGGGCGAAATCCCTAATCTCGATCGCTGAACCCGGAGCGTCAGGACCCCTACCCCGTGACCTGACGTGCTTTCCTCGCGCCCAAGCGCGCCGACCTCTGGAAGAAGCGATGAGATCCACGCTGTCGAAAATCGCCGCGGCCGTCACCGCGGGCGCGTTGACGCTGACCCTGGCCGCCTGCGGCTCGGACAACCCCGCCGCGGGCCAGACCCTGCGCGTCGGGACCCTGAGCGACGCCCCGCCGTCGATCTACCTGGAGAACGGCCGGTTCACCGGCTACGACAACGAGCTGCTGCGTGACATCGCCCAGCGCGAGGGCTTCGAGGTCGAGTTCGTCGGCACCGAGTTCTCCAGCCTGCTGGCCGGCGTCGCGACCGGCAAGTTCGACATCGGCAGCTCGACGATCTCCAGCACCGAGGCGCGCAAGAAGACGGTCGCCTTCTCCAACGGCTACAACACCGGCTTCACCACGATCGTCACCGCCAAGGGCGCGAACCTCAAGGACCCGGCGGCGTTCGCGGGCAAGCGGCTCGGCGTCGTCCAGGGTTCGGTGCAGGACGAGTTCGCCGGCAAGACCGCCGGCGCCCAGGTCGTCCGCTTCCCGGACTACAACGCGGGTTTCGCGCAGCTGAAGAACGGCACGCTCGACGGCTGGGTCGTGCCGCAGGACATCGGCCAGAAGTACCTGGACCAGAACCCCACGGTCCCGCTTGAGCTCGGCTACACGGTCGAGGACAAGGACACTCCGTCGGCCTTCGCCGTCGCCAAGAACAACCCCGACCTGCTCAAGAAGCTCAACGACGGACTCGCCAAGGCGATCGCGGACGGCTCCGTCGCCCGCATCTACGGCCAGTTCTACAAGACGACGCCGCTGTCGAAGGAACTTCAGCAGGGCGGCCCCGGCCTGCCCGTCAAGAACCTGGGTGCGTGACATGAAGAAGCTGATCGTCACCGTACTGGCCGCCGCTCTGACGCTCACCGCGTGCGGTGGTTCGGACAACGCGTCCTCGACGCTGCGCGTGGGCACGCTGAGCGACGCGCCGCCGAACATCTACCTGAAGGACGGCAACTACACCGGCTTCGACAACGAGCTGCTCAAGGCCATCGCGGCCAAGCAGGACCTCAAGCTGGAGTTCGCCGCGACCGACTTCTCCGCGCTGCTCGGGCAGGTCGCGTCGGGCCGCTACGACATCGCCAGCTCGGCGATCGCGCAGACCGACGAGCGCAAGAAGACGGTCGACTTCTCGTCGGCCTACGACTTCGAAACCATGAGCATCCAGGCCAAGCAGGGCACGCCGGTCACCGACGAGCAGGGCCTGGCGGGCAAGCGCGTCGCCGTCATCCAGGCGACCGTCGGCGACCACTGGCTGGGCAGCACCGTGCCGGCCGCGCAGGCCGTGCGGTTCCCGGACTACGCCGCCGCGCTGACCGCGTTGAAGAGCGGCGCCGTCGACGCGTACATCCTCGACCAGAGCATCGCCGAGAAGAACGTCACCGACAACCCGGACGCCAAGCTCGTCGTCGTGAAGAGCTTCGTCACCGACGTGCCGCACGGCTTCGCGGTGAAGAAGGGCAACGCCGAGCTGCTGGGCAAGATCAACGACGGGCTCAAGCAGGTGATCTCCGACGGGACCTGGCTTAAGCTGCACCAGCAGTTCCTGCCGACCGCTCCGGTGCCGGCCGGGTTCCAGGGTTAGGAGAAGCATGAAGAAGACACTGGTCACGGCGCTCACCGCGACCTTGCTCGCCGCGCTCACGGCGTGCGGCGGCTCGGACAGCGGCGGCGACAAGACCTTGCGCGTCGGCACGCTGAGCGACTCGAAGCCGAACGCCTACCAGGAGAACGGCAACTACACCGGCTTCGACAACGAGCTGCTGAAGGCCATCGCGGCCAAGGAGGGCCTGAAGCTCGAGTTCGCCGCGACGGAGTTCTCGGCCCTGCTCGGCCAGGTCGCCAACGGCACGTTCGACATCGGCAGCTCGGCGATCTCCCAGACCGACGCCCGCAAGAAGACCGTCGACTTCTCCGCGCCGTACAACTACCAGGCCCTCGGCATCGAGGCCAAGGAGACCGCGGGCATCACCGACGAGAACTCCCTGGCGGGCAAGCGGGTCGGCGTCGTCCAGGGCACGGTCTCGGACACCTGGCTCGGCACGAACGCGCCGACCGCGCAGGCCGTCCGCTTCCCCAACGACGCCGCGGCCCTCAACGCCCTCAAGACCGGCGCGATCGACGGCGCGGTGTTCGACCAGGCCACGGCCGAGGACTACGCGAAGAACAACGCCGACGCGAAGCTCAAGGTGACCAAGGCGATCACCACGACCATCCCGCACGGGTTCGCGTTCAAGAAGGGCAACACCGACCTCATCAACAAGATCAACGACGGCCTGAAGAAGGTCATCGCGGACGGCACGTGGGTCAAGGTGCACGACCAGTTCGAGCCGACCGCGCCCGTGCCCGCCGAGTTCAAAGCGGGGCAGTAGTCCACAATGGACGATTTCGTCAACACGTTCCTGAACTGGGACTACATCTCCCAGGTCCTGCCGGACCTGCTGAAGACCGGCCTGCTGAACACGCTCATCCTGTCGGTGTCCTCGGCGCTGATCGGCACCGTGCTCGGCATGCTGCTGGCGGTGATGGGCCTGTCCACCAAGTGGTGGCTGCGCTGGCCCGCGCGGGTCTACACCGACATCTTCCGCGGGCTGCCGGCCATCCTGACGATCCTCCTGATCGGCCAGGGGCTCGGCACGCTCGCGCGGGACGTCGTCGGCACGAACCCGTACCCGATGGGCATCCTGGCGCTGTCCCTGATCGCGGCGGCCTACATCGGCGAGATCTTCCGCTCCGGCATCCAGAGCGTCGACAAAGGACAGATGGAGGCCAGCCGCGCGCTCGGCATGAGCTACACGAAGTCGATGCTGCTGGTGATCATCCCGCAGGGCGTCCGGCGGGTGCTGCCGGCGCTGGTGAACCAGTTCATCGCGCTGGTGAAGGACTCCAGCCTCGTCTACGTGCTCGGCCTGCTGTCCGGGCAGCGTGAGCTGTTCCGGATCGGCCAGGACCTCGCGGCCAACACCGGCAACCTGTCGCCGCTGGTCGCCGCCGGCGTGTTCTTCCTGGTGATCACGGTGCCGCTGACGCACCTGGTGAACTACATAGACAAGAAGCTCCGGACCGGCCGCAAAGTGCGCGCCGACGACCCGGACGACAGCGACCCGGTGGAGATCGGTCCCGGAGGGAGGGTGAGCACGTGGTGACGACGGCGGTGCGCTCGTCCAGCGTGGAGCTGCGCGACATCCACGTCAGCTTCGGCACACTCGAAGTCCTGCGCGGCGTCGACCTCAAGGTTGAGAGCGGCCGGACGACCTGCGTGATCGGGCCGTCCGGCTCCGGCAAGTCGACGCTCCTGCGGTGCGTGAACCGGCTGCAGGAACCCGACTCCGGCGACCTCCTCCTCGACGGCGAGTCCGTGATCAGGTCCGACCCGGACGCCCTGCGCCAGCGCGTCGGCATGGTGTTCCAGCACTTCAACCTGTTCGGTCACCGGACGGTGCTGGACAACATCGTGCTGCCGCTGCGCAGCGTGAAGAAGCTGAGCAAGGAGGAAGCGGCGGCGATCGCCCGCGCGCGCCTGGCGGACGTCGGCCTCGCGGACAAGGCGCCGTACCGGCCGAGCGCGCTCTCGGGCGGTCAGCAGCAGCGTGTCGCGATCGCCCGGGCCCTGGCGATGGACCCCGAGGTGATGCTCTTCGACGAGGCCACCAGCGCACTCGACCCCGAGCTGGTCAAGGGCGTGCTCAACCTCATGGCGGGCCTGGCCTCGCGCGGGTTGACCCTGATCGTCGTCACGCACGAGATGGGCTTCGCGCGCAGCGTCGCCGACGAGGTCGCGTTCATGGACGCGGGCCGCATCGTGGAGCAAGGACCGCCGGCGCAGATCTTCGACGAGCCGCAGAGCCCCCGCCTGCAGCGATTCCTGTCTCAGGTGCTCTGAACCGGACGCTTCGCCGCCGTGCCCGCGGGTAGCCTGCGGGCATGGCGAGGATCGCGCGGCTGACGTACTACCCGGTCAAGGGCTGTGCCGGCACTTCGGTGCCGGCCGCCGACGTCGGACCGGCCGGACTGGCGCACGACCGGGTCTTCCAGGTCGTGGCGCCGGACGGCGACTTCCGCAGCCAGCGCCGCTACCCGGTGCTGGCCGCCGTCCGGCCGCGAGTCGACGGCGACAGGCTCGAACTCACCGCACCGGGCATCGAAGACCTCGTCCTCGACGTCCGGCGCGACGGCCCGCGGCACCCGGGCTCGACGTTCTCCTGGCACGGCACCGGCGTCCACCAAGGCGAGGAAGCCGCGCAGTGGTTCTCGGAGCTGCTCGGCCTGCCGTCCGTCCTGATCGGCGTCGCGCCGGACCACGAGCGCGTCACAGGTGGCGAGACGCCCGGCACCGCCGCGTTCGCCGACGGGCACGCGCTGCTCGTCGCGTCCGAGTCCTCTTTGGACGGGCTGAACGAGCGGATCGCGTCCCGAGGCGGCGAACCCGTGCCGATGGACCGCTTCCGCCCCAACATCGTCATTTCCGGCTGGGTCGAGCCGCACACCGAGGACGAAGTCCGCGCGATGACCGCGGGCACGGCTGAATTCGGCTACGCCAAGCAATGCGTGCGCTGCACGGTGCCCATGGTCGACCAGGAGACGGGTGAGAAAGCCGGCCCGGAGCCGATCCGCACGCTCGCGAGCTACCGCCGGCACCCGGACGGCGGCGTGGTCTTCGGGATGAAGGCCGCCGGCCTGCGACCCGGTCAGGTGACGGTCGGCGACGAGGTGATCGTGCACTCCTGGGCCGGCCCCAACCCCAGCACGGCCGCGGCGGAACCGCCGTTGACGGCGACGGCGAGCCGTCCCGCGGAGTCGGTGTAGAGCACGCTCGCTCCGGCGGGCACGTCGGCGAAGGTGCGCCCAATCTCGGTGACCACCGCGACCCGCTCGCTGTGCACGGAAACCGCGCCGGACAGCCCCGACAGCTCCAGGTCCGCCGGGGTCGCGGCGAGCTGGACGTTGCCGAAGTGGCCGACCGTCAGCACTTCCGACACCAGCTTCCCGGGGAACGCGGCCACGAACGGCTCCGGCAGTTCGACCAGGCCGGACACCGGGTCGCCGAAGTCGGCCGGTGCGACTCCCAGCGCCAGGTGCGCCGCCGCGGGTGCGAAGACGTCCCGGCCGTGGAACGTCGCCGACGTCACCGGCAGCCGCAGTGACGGCTCGGCCAGCTCGTACGCGGCTCGCACCCCGCCCAGCGCGTGCGCGGCCGGCAGCAGGAGGCCGTTGTCCGGCCCGACCAGCAGCCCGCTCCCGGCGACGACGACCACGCCGAGCCGGTCCGTGCCGACGCCCGGGTCGACGACGGCGACGTGCACCGCCTCCGGCAGGAACGGGACCGTCTGGGCCAGCGCCATCGCCCCGTGCCGGACGTCCTGGGGCGGCACCTCGTGCGTGACGTCGAGCACCCGCACGGCGGGCGCCAGCCGCGCGATCACGCCGTGGCAGGCCGCCACGAAGCCGTCGCGCAGGCCGTAGTCGGTGGTCACCGAGATCCAGTCGTACGCCATGCCAGCATCATCCATGGTGGCGGAGGGTGCGCGTTAGGGTTCAGCGCGTGACACCCCTCCCCACCCCCGAGCGACTCACCTCCGGCAAGGTCCGTGACCTGTACGCCATGGACGACCACCTGCTCATCGTCGCTTCCGACCGCATCTCCGCCTTCGAGCGCGTGTTCCCCACCGACGTCCCGGACAAGGGCCGGGTGCTCACCGCGATGAGCGTGTTCTGGTTCCGCGAGCTGGCCGACGTGCTCCCGAACCACCTGGTGGCCTCCGACGGCCCCGGCATCCCGGACGCCTTCCGCGGCCGGGCCCTGCTGGTCGAGCGGCTCGACATGCTGCCGGTGGAGGCGGTCGTCCGCGGCCACCTCACCGGCCGCGGGTACGCGGACTACCGCCGGTCCGGAGCGGTGTGCGGCCTCACGCTGCCGCCGGGGCTGGCCGAGTCCGCCCGCCTCCCGGAGCCGATCTTCACGCCGTCCACCAAGGCGCGACCCGGCGAACCCGACGAGAACATCGACTTCGACACCTTCACGTCGGTCCTCGGCCGCACGCTCGCCGAAGAGGTCCGCGAGGCGTCGCTCGAGCTGTACCGCCGGGGCGCCGCGCTGGCCGCCGAGCAGGGCTTGCTGCTGGCCGACACGAAGTTCGAGTTCGGCATCGGCAAGAACGGCGGCCTGGTGCTCGCGGACGAGCTGCTGACGCCCGATTCCGCGCGCTACTGGCTGCCCGACGGCCACAGTCCCGGCCGCCCGCGGCCGTCGTTCGACAAGCAGCACGTGCGCGACTGGCTGGTCGACCCGGTTTCCGGCTGGGACTGCGTGTCCGCGCTGCCGCCGTTGCCGCCCGAGGTGGTGACCGCCACGCGCGACCGGTACCTCGAGGCATGCCGCCGCATCACCGGGCGTTCCCTGGCAGACTGGCTGCGTGATCCTGCTGATCTGCGGCAGCCTGCGAGCAGGCTCCGGCAATGCGGCGGTGCTGGGGACCGTGGCGACGCTCACCGCGAGCAAGACGTACACCGGCCTCGGCGACCTGCCGCACTTCAACCCGGATGACGATCGCGACCCGCTGCACCCGGAGGTCGCGGCGCTGCGGGCGGCCATCAAGGAAGCGGACGCCGTCTTGATCTGCACGCCGGAGTACGCGGGCGGCCTGCCGGGCTCGTTCAAGAACCTCCTGGACTGGACGGTCGGCGGCGGCGAGATCTACGGCAAGCCGGTGTCGTGGATCAACGCGTCCTCGGTGGCGGCCCCGACGGGTGGCCGCGACGCGCACGACTCACTGCGCAAGGTCCTCACGTACGCCGGCGCGAAGATCGTCGACGAGGCGTGCGCACGGATTCCGGTCTCGCGCGCGGACGTCGCCGACGGTCAGGTCGCCGACCCCGACCTGCGGGGCCGGATCGCGGTGGCCGTGAAGCGGCTGCGCGAAGGCGTCTGACCCTTCCGGCAACGGACGCGCGCCCGTTCTGCGCAGTTCATGGGCCCTTTAGACGCGTGCGGCCCAATGGTGGCGTGGACGCTCGCTTGCTGGTTTCGCTGTCGGGAATCACCCCGCGCACGCTGCACCGGTGCGCCGACCTCGCGGCCGAGCTCGACCGCCGCAAGGTGCCGCTCTCGGTGCTGTACGCCGCCCGCACCGGCGGCGGCCCGGTGACGGAGTGGGTGCGCACGCGCGCCCGAGCCGGCGATTCCGTGCTGCTGCACGGGTACGACCACACCGTCACGCCCACGCACCGCACGGTGTACCTGGGCAAGAAGGCGGAGTTCGCGACGCTGCCGGCGCACGAGGCACGGCTCCGGCTGATCGCCGCGAAGGCCGCCTTGGACAACACCGGCCTGACGGTCGACGGCTTCGCACCGCCGCGCTGGATCGCCTCCACGGGCACACTGCAGGCGCTGGCGGAGCACGGCTTCCGCCTGTGCGCGGATCTCGGCGCGGTGCGCGACCTCGTCACGGGCGAGGTGCGCCGGGCGCGCGTGAGTGAGTTCACGAGCCAGTCGCACCGCACGGAAACGGTGCGCTGTTTCGCGCTGGTGCTGGCGGCGGCCCGCGCGGCCCGCCGGGGCGGCCTGGTCCGGCTGGGGGTCGACGCCACGGACCTCACCCGCCCCGGTCTCCGCCAGGCCCTGCTCGACGCCGTCGACGTCGCCCTGGAGAACCGCGCGTTCGGCGCCACCTACGGCTCGCTCCGGACGGTGGCGGCCTGAGCGATGGTCAGCTGGACCGTGCGGCAGGCGAGTTCTGGCGGGTCCGGGCCGAACGGGCTGACGACGCGGTGGGGCCGCAGCGCGGGCACGCCTCGAACCCGGCGGCCAGTCGCTCGGGTCACTCCGGACGGTGGTCGCCTGAGCGGTGATCAGCCGCACCGCGCGGCGGGTGAGCTCCGGCGCGTCCGTGCCGACCGGGCTGGCGACGCGGTAGGGCGCCAGTGCAGGCACGCTCGGAGCCCGGCGGCCAGCCGCCGTCGGTTCACTCTGGAGTTGTCAATGATCGCCCCTGACGGGGATTGGGCTCGCTCCTCACCTCAGTGCGCCGGGTTCGGGTCGAGGAGCACGTCGAGCCGTCCGAAGGCCATGTCGACCGCCGGGGCGAGCGCGGGTGCGTCGGCTCCGGCGAGCCGGCTGCCCGCCTGGTAACAGGCGACCGCGACCTGCGCCGCCAGCACCGCGACCTCCCGGGGTGTGCCGCGTTCCAGCAGGATCGCTTCACCCAACTCGGCGAACCGTTGCAGCTTCCGCGCGCTGCGGTCCTTGAGCTCCGGGTTCTCCTCCAGCAGCCGCTGGTGCATTTCGTAGTGCGCGGCGTCCGCCGTGGCTTCCGCGCACACGTCCAGCACCAGAGCGCGGACCTGCTCCAGCGCCGCCGGAAGGTTCCGGGGTGCCTCCCCCGGCGTAGCGCGCTGCCGCTCCGCCAAGTGGTCCAACAGTTGCTGCTCGTCCGAAAACACCACCTCCTGCTTGTCGCCGAAGTACCGGAAGAACGTCGTGCGCCCCACCTCCGCGCGCTCGGCGATGTCCGTGACGGTGACATCGGTGAACCCGCGCTCCGCGAACAGTTCGAAGGCCGCCTCCACGATCTGTTCACGAGCTTGTTTCTGCTTTCGCTCCCGCAGCGAGGGGCGTTGTTTCATGGCTCCACAGTAGCGGAACCGGTATCGAGTCCGCTACGGTACTGAGTACCAGTTCGAATCGAGTACCTGATCGGATGAAGGGACCAGCGCCATGACCCAACCGACCAAGACACTGCTCATGACCGGGGCGAGCCGGGGTATCGGCCGCGTCGCGGCGGAACGGCTGCTCCGGGACGAAAAGGACCAGCTGGTGCTGGTCGTCGTGAGAGGGGAGGAGGCCGGGCGCCGGCTGACGCGAGAACTGGCCGGCCGCACGGGGAACCCGAACGTCCGCGCGGTGTCGTGCGACCTCGGCTCGCTCGCGGAGGTGCGCGCGGCGGCGGAAACCGTGCGGAAGATGCTCGACGAGCGGGAGATCCCGCCGTTGACCGGGCTTCTGGCCAACGCGGGGGTGCAGATGGCGTCGGCCACGAAGACGACGGCGGACGGGGTCGAAGCCACGTTCGGGATCAACGTCCTGGCGAACTACCTGCTGCTCCACCTGCTCGCCGACCGGTTCGAGCCGGGCGCGCGCGTGGTGGTGACCGGAAGCGAGTCGCACTTCGGTGACTTCCGGCACAACCTGGGCCTCGTCCCGGCGCCCCGGTGGGCCGACCCGCGAAGCCTCGCCCGGCCGGGTGCCGGTCCGGCGGCCGAAACCGTGGCCGCGGGGCGCCGGGCCTACTCGACCAGCAAGCTCGGCGTGCAGTACCTGGTGCACGCCCTCGCGAGGCGGCTTCCCGAGGTCGACGTCTACGCCTACACCCCCGGACTGGTCCCCGGCACGGGCCTCGCCCGGGACGCCGGCGCGATCCAGCGCTTCGGCTTCCGGTGGCTGCTTCCGCTGCTCTGGGTGACTCCCATCGCGTCGAGCCCGCAGACCGCCGGGGTCAAGCTGGCCGCGGCCATGACCACACCCCGGCCGGCCGAGTCCGGGGCTTACCTCGACCGCGGCCGGGTCGTGCCGTCGTCGGCGGAGTCGTACGACGAGGAGCGGGAGGAGGAGCTGTGGCGTGGTGCGGCCGAGTTGTGCGGCGTGCCGGTCGGTCCGTCGTGACCCGCACGCCGCGCGGCCTAGAACTTCGCGGGCTCGGCCCGGTCCAGCACCTTGACCTCGGTCCCCTCCGGCGCGAGGTTGCCGAACAGGCCGTAATGCATGGCCGGGTTGGCCAGCACGGCTTCGTGGATCGGCACGGCCACCCGCGGCGCCACGGCCCGCAGGTAGTCGACCGCCTCGCCGGCCTTGAGCCACGGCGCGCCCGTCGGCAGGCCCAGGATGTCGATCTTCTGCTCGGGGACGAAGAACGAGTCGCCCGGGTGGAAGAACGCGCCGTCGTCGAAGACGTAGCCGATGTTCGGGATCACCGGGATGTCGGAGTGGATGACGGCGTGCTCCCCGCCGACTGCCTTGATCGAGGTGTCCCCGACGGCGAACGCGTCACCCACGTTGGCGATGTCGAACGGGATGCCCAGTTTCTCGACCTCGGGTGCCGAACCGGGGTCGACGATCAGCTTCGCGTCCGGGTTGGCTTCGAGGATCTTCGGCAGCCGGTCGACGTCCAGGTGGTCGAAGTGCTGGTGCGTGACCAGCACAGCGGACAGTTCCCGCTCACCCTCGAACCCGGTGGAGAACGCGCCGGGGTCGATCAGGATTCGCTCGGAGCCGGTTTCCAGCAACAGGCAGGCGTGTCCGAAATGGACGATACGCATCGATGTTCTCCTTCGCAGGTGGTCGATTCCAGCCTAGTCCCGGTTCGTCAGCCGGTGCCGGATGTCGTCGAGGTCGCCGCGGTGCACCCCCGCATCGAGGAGGTACCGCTCGGCGTCGAACCCCTCGAGGATCTCCCGGATGACGGCCGCGGCCGTCGTGCCCCGCTCCGCGAGGAGGGCCTCGATGACCGGCCTTTGGTCTTGGGCGCCCAGCTCGGCGAGCAGCGGTTTGAGGGCCTCTGCGGACAATCCGTAGTCCGCGGCGATCGCGTCGGCTTCGACGTCGGCGAGCGCCAGCAGCAGGAGCGCGACCAGCCCGGTCCGGTCCCGCCCCGAACCGCAGTGGAACACGACGCCACCGGGGGCGGATCGCGCGATCGCCTCGAAGACAGCCGCGCAGCGCTCGGCCTTCCGTTCGAGGAAGACGGGGTAGTAGAGCGGGGTGCCGTTCAGCCGTTCGCCGTTGACGTAGCGCCAGAACCCGACGTCGCCGATGTCGTCGAGGGGAACTTCGACGCGGTCGATACCCGCCGGCGTCGTCACGTCGGCCGCGACGGCGAACTGCGCCGAACCCGCCAGCGCCGTCGGGCTGTCCGTCGTCGGCCGGATCTCGTCGGCGTTGCGCAGGTCGATGACGGTCCGGACGCCGGACTCTCGCGCCTGCGCCCAGCCCGCCTCGGTCACGAACCGGAGGTCCGCCGCTCTGAAGAAGGCACCGCGGCGAGTCGTGCGACCCGCTCCGGTCGGCAGACCGCCGAGATCTCTGGTGTTGTGGAAGCCTTCCCAAGTCACCGCTCTGCTCATGCGTCACAGTTTGCCCGTGAGCAGCGCGTCGCCGAGCTCTGTCCGCCGGTACAGCACCCGGTGGCCGCGACGCTCCGACGTGAGCAGCCCCGCTCCTCGCAACGCCGTGAGGTGTGCGGAAACCGTCGCGGGCGCCAAGTCGTGGCGCCGGGCCAGCTCGGTCGTCGCCGCGGGGCGGTCGAGCGTCGTGAGCAGCAGCGCCCGCGTCCGGCCGAGCACCTCGACCAGCGGCTCCGGCGGCGCCGCGGCAGACGTCCACAGCGAGGCGACCCCGCGAGCGGGATAGAGAAGGGAGATCTGCCACGGCGGCACCGTCACGACGCCGACGTTCGGCCACGCGAACACCGCCGGGATCAGCAGCAGTCCGCGCGAATCGATTTCCAGGCGCTCGCGTGCCGGGAGGTCGACCAGCACCGACGTGTCCGACAGCCGCACGCGCGGGTGCAGCCCGGCCAGCATCGACGCGATCCCGCCGGAACCCAGCTGCCGCGTCCGGTGCGCGATGTCCGCCGCCAGCAGCTCGCGCAGGCGGGGCCACTCCGGTGCGAGCAGCGCGTCCCACACGGTCTCGAGCTGGTCGGCCAGCAGGTCGCGCGCGGCCGCCGGGTCATCCGGCAGCCGCGAAAGGTCGGCGTCGACCATCCCGAGCTCCAACGCGACCTGGTGTGGTGGCGTCGCCCGGACCGCGCGCAGCTGCGCCTCGGCCGTCGTCTCCGGGCCGTCGGGCGGCGGGCTCAGGAACTCGGTGATGTAGTGCCGCGCGCTCAAGACGGCGGTCAGCTCGGGCACGTCGGAAAGGTCGGTGAGCCACGGCAGGTGCGCCGGGTGCCGCCGGACGCCCAGTAGCGTCCGGACGGCACCCAGCACCTCCTCCAGCGGCGAGATGGCGAAGCGGACGCGTTGCGCGCCGGCCGCCGTCAGCACCAGCTCGATCATCGGTGATTCGTCCTCACCCGAATCAGTGTGCCTTGCGGGAAGCACGGACGAGCGTGTGAGCATGTCGTTGTTCACCCATCGCGCCTACTGGCGCTGGTCGGCGGGCGTCCAGTTCGCCCGGTTGCCGGCGACCATGGCACCGCTCGCGTTCACCCTGCTGACCACCGCGACGACCGGTTCCTACCGGCTCGGCGGCGTGCTGATGTCGGTCTACGTCGCCGCCGAAATGGTCTGCGCGGTGCCGGTCGGGCGGCTGCTCGACCGCGTCGGCCCGGCCCGCGGCCTGCCGGCGCTGCTGCTCCTGACCGCGGCGGGGTTCGTCGTGCTGGCGCTGGCCGCCGCGGCGGCCGCACCCGGCGCCGTCTTGCTGGCGATCGTCCTGCTGCCCGGCATCACGGGCGGGGCGTTGTCGGGTGGGTTCCGGACGCTGCTCGCGGACACGATCGACGACGAGCTGCTGCCGCGGGCGATCTCCGTCGACGCGATGATCCTCGACGGCGTGCTCGTCGGCGGTCCGGCGCTGGTGGCGCTGCTCGACATGGCCGGTTCGCTCGTGCCGCTGGCCGCGATGGCGGTCGCCTGCGTGGTTGCCGCCGCGCTCGTCCCCCGGCGCGCGGGTGAGCGCGAACGGGTGGAATCCGCCGCCGACATCGCGCCCGCCCGGCTCGTCACCTACCTGCCCTGGCTCTGCTGCGCCTTCACCATCGGGCTGCTGACGTCGACGATCGAGGTCGCGCCGTTGCCGCTGGTCCAGCGCCTCGGCGCGCCCGACACGGCCGCGCCGGTGGTGATCGCCGTACTGACCGGGGCGAGCATCGCGGGCAGCTTGCTCTACGTGTGGCGGGGCAAGATCGGCGACCCGCGGCTGTTCCTCGGCGGGTTCATCGTCGGCGGGATCGTGCTCGCCGCCGACCTGGGCTGGGCGGGCTTGCTCGGGTCCGTGGCCGTGATCGGCGCGTGCGGCGGGCCGCTGGTGGCCGCGACCTCGGTCAACCTGCAGCGCGTGCTGCCGAAGAACCGCAGGTCAGCGGGGTTCTCGCTGTCCTTCACGGTCCAATCGGCCGGCTTCGGGATCGGTTCGCTGGCCGTCGGCGTGCTGCCGTTGTGGCTCGCACCGTTGGTCGGTGTCTTTGCCGCGGCGATCGCGGGTGCAATGCTGGTAGCGAAGCCCGCGAGAGCTATTGGCACGATGTCAGTAACGTCGTAGCCTGGGCTGACCCGCTACCTCCAGGGAGACGCCGATGACTGCCGTCCAGCCGAAGCCGACGTCGGTCGGCGAGACTTTTGACTCGCTCAGCCCGGCGACCGACGAGGTGGTCGGAACCTACCCCGTGCACTCCGCCGAGGACGTCCAGGCGGCCGTCGCGCGGGCGCGTGTCGCGGCGAAATGGTGGGAGGGCCTGGGCTTCGCCGGGCGCGCCGAGCGGCTCCGCGCCTGGAAGGGCGTGCTGACGCGCCGGCTCCCGCAGCTGTGCCAGGTGGTCCGCGACGAGACCGGCAAGCCGATCGCGGACGCGCAGCTCGAGAGCGTCCTGGCCATCGAGCACATCGCCTGGGCCGGCAAGCACGCGAAGAAGATCCTCGGCAAGCAGAAGCGCTCGGCCGGGCTGCTGATGTCGAACCAGGCGGCGACCGTCGAGTACCAGCCGCTGGGCGTGGTCGGCGTGATCGGCCCGTGGAACTACCCGGTGTTCACGCCGCTCGGCTCCGTCGCGTATGCGCTCGCGGCGGGCAACGCCGTGGTGTTCAAGCCGAGCGAGTACACGCCGGGCGTCGGGAAGTGGCTGGTCGACGCGTTCGCCGAGGTCGTGCCGGAGCAGCCGGTCCTGCAGCTGATCACGGGCTTCGGCGAGACGGGCGCGGAGCTGGTGCGAGCTGGTGTCGACAAGATCG
Organism: Amycolatopsis sp. NPDC051106; assembly: GCF_040682775.1. Taxonomy (NCBI): domain Bacteria; kingdom Bacillati; phylum Actinomycetota; class Actinomycetes; order Pseudonocardiales; family Pseudonocardiaceae; genus Amycolatopsis; species Amycolatopsis sp. NPDC051106. The sequence goes on from NZ_JBFBBQ010000001.1 coordinate 333,089, forward strand.
CGTTCACCGGCTCGACGGCGACGGGCAAGCGCATCATGGCCGCGGCGGCCGAGACCCTGACGCCGGTGGTCATCGAGGCGGGCGGTAAGGACCCGGTGCTGGTCGACGCGGACGCGGACCTCGACGCGGCGGCCGACGCGACGGTCTGGGGCGCGTTCTCCAACTCGGGTCAGACCTGCATCGGCGTCGAGCGGGTGTACGTCCACGAGAAGGTGCACGACGAGTTCGTCGCGAAGGTCGTCGAGAAGTCGAAGGACGTGCGCGCGGGCTCGGACGAGGCCGCGCAGTACGGCCCGGTGACGATGCCCTCGCAGCTCGGCGTGATCAAGCGGCACATCCAGGACGCGCTGGCCCGCGGCGGCAAGGCCGTCCTCGGCGGCGAGGAAGCGGTCGGCGACCGCTACGCGCAGCCGACGGTGCTGATCGACGTCCCGGAGGACTCGGAGGCGGTCACCGAGGAGACGTTCGGCCCGACGGTGACGATCGCGAAGGTCCGCACCATGGACGAAGCGGTCGAGAAGGCGAACAGCACGAAGTACGGCCTCGGCTCGACGGTCTTCTCGAAGTCCCGCGGAGTCGAGCTGGCCGAGAAGCTGCGCACGGGCATGACGGCGATCAACGCGCCGCTGTCGTTCGCGGGCATCGCGTCGCTGCCGTTCGGCGGCGTGGGCGACTCGGGCTTCGGTCGCATCCACGGGCCGGAAGGCCTGCGCGAGTTCGCCCGCACGAAGGCGATCGCCCGCCAGCGCTTCACGGCGCCGTTGACGCTGACGTCGTTCAGCCGCAAGGACTCCACGGACGCGCTGGTGGCCAAGCTGGTGACCATCCTGCACGGCAAGCGGTGAGACGGTCCGGGGCTGTGGACAACTCGCGTCCACAGCCCCGGAACTGTCGGTGACCCCCGGTAAACTGGAAACCGGGGGGCGGAGGCCTAAGCCTTGATCAGCGCGTCCACCGCGCTGTAGAACATGCCGAGCCCGTCGTCCGACGGCCCGGTCAGCGCGTCGATCGCGTGCTCCGGGTGCGGCATCAGCCCCACGACCCGGCCGTTCTCGCTGCGGATCCCCGCGATGTCGTTGCGCGACCCGTTGGGATTGCCGCCGACGTACCGGAACACGACGCGCCCTTCGGCCTCCAGCTCGTCCAAAGTGGACTGCTCGGCCACGTAGCACCCGTCGATGTTCTTCATCGGGATGAGGATCTCGGCGCCTTGCTCGTACCGCGACGTCCACGCGGTGCCGGTGTTCTCCACCCGCAGCCACTGGTCGCGGCAGATGAAGTGCAGGCCCTGGTTGCGGATCATCGCGCCGGGCAGCAGCCCCGCCTCGCACAGGATCTGGAACCCGTTGCAGATGCCGAGCACCGGCATGCCCGCGCGCGCCGCCTCGATCACCGGCGTCATCACCGGCGCGAACCGGGCGATCACGCCCGCGCGCAGGTAGTCGCCGTACGAGAAGCCGCCGGGGACGACCACCGCGTCGACGTCGTGGAGGTTCTCGTCCGCGTGCCACAGCGGCACCGCTTCCGCGTCGGCGTAGCGGACCGCGCGGGCCGCGTCACCGTCGTCGAGCGTGCCCGGGAAGGTGATGACGCCGATGCGCGCGCTCACGCGTCCACCCGCGTGATCGTCCACTGCTCGATGACCGGGTTCGCGAGGAAGCCCTCGGCGATCTTCTCGAGCGTCGCGTCGTCGACCGTGTCGTCGACCTCGATCTCGAAGTGCTTGCCCTGGCGGATCTCCTTGATCCCGGTGAAGCCGAGACGGCCGGCGGCGCCGAGCGCGGCCTGTCCCTGCGGGTCGAGGATTTCGGGCTTCGGCATGACGTCGACGACGACTCGGGCCACGGCAGGCTGCTCCTTATTCACGCAGGTCGTGGGTACCCCGCGAGCATAGTTCACCCAGTTCCGCAGGCCACGGGGGCCGCCGGGAAACCTAGACTGGCCCACGGCGCGCCGCTGCGCCATGATGAGTCGTTGACATCGCGCCAACAGCTGTGGAGGCACCGTGGACTCCTACGACTACGTGATCGTCGGCGCCGGGAGCGCCGGGTGCGTGCTGGCGAACCGGCTCACCGAAGATCCGTCGGCCCAGGTCTTGCTGCTCGAAGCGGGTGCGGAGGACACCGCTGACGAGATCCACATCCCCGCGGCGTTCCCCTCGCTGTTCAAGACCCGGTGGGACTGGAACTACGAGACCGTCGAGCAGAAGCACACCGGCAAGCCCGCGTACTGGCCGCGCGGCAAGGTGCTCGGCGGCTGCTCGTCGATCAACGCGATGATCTACATCCGCGGCAACCGCGCCGACTACGACGGCTGGCGCGATTCCCACGGCGCCGAGGGCTGGGGCTGGGACGACGTCCTCCCGTACTTCAAGCGCGCCGAGGGCAACCAGCGGCTCGATGGGCCGCTGCACGGCACCGACGGCCCGCTGAACGTCGAGGACCGCCGGTTCACCCACGAACTTTCGAGCGCGTGGGTCGACTCGGCCGTCTCGTGGGGTCTCAAGCGCACCGACGACTTCAACGGCGAGAGCCAGGAAGGCGCCGGCGTCTATCAGGTCACCTGCAAGAAGGGCCGCCGCTGGTCCACCGCCGACGCGTACCTGCGGCCCGCTTTGGAGCGGCCGAACCTCACCGTGAAGACCTGCGCACCCGCCAGTCGCGTCGTCTTCGAGGGCACGCGCGCGGTCGGCGTGTCCTATTTGGACAACGGAGTCGAGACCACGGCACGCGCGTCGGCCGAGGTGATCCTGAGCGGCGGTGCGGTGAACTCACCGCAGCTGCTGATGGTCTCCGGCGTCGGCCCGGCCGAACACCTGCGCGAGCACGGCATCGACGTCGTCGCGGCGCTGCCCGGCGTCGGCGAGAACCTGCACGACCACCCCGCGTGCGGGATCATCTGGTCCACGCGCGGCACGACCGACCTGGTCGACGCGGCCACGCCGCGCGGGCTCGTCCGCTACCAGCTGACCAAGCGCGGGCCGCTGACGTCGAACATCGGCGAGGCGGGCGCGTTCTTCCCGACCACCGGCGGGCTTCCGGCGCCGGACATGCAGATCCACGTCGCGCCGACGCTGTTCTACGACAACGGGATGCGCGAGCCCACGGTCCCGGGCTTCACGTCGGCGGCGACGCTGGTGGACGTCGCGAGCCGCGGCCGGCTGCGGCTGAAGTCGGCGAACCCCGCGTGGAAGCCCGAAATCGACCCGGCGTACTACGCGGAGTCGCGTGATCTGGACACGATGATCGCCGGGCTGCGCGCGCTGATCGAGATCGGCCGCACCGGCCCCTTGAAGCGGTTCTTGGACAAGCCGTTCCTGCCGGCGCGGCACGATCTCAGCGACGCCGAGCTGGCCGAGCACATCCGCGAGAACACGCAGACGCTGTACCACCCGGTCGGGACGTGCTCGATGGGAACCGGGGAGCAAGCGGTGGTCGACCCGCAGCTGCGGGTACGCGGGGTCGAGGGACTGCGGGTGGTGGATGCCTCGGTGATGCCCGTGGTGCCGCGCGGGAACACCAATGCGCCGACGATCATGGTGGCGGAGAAGGCGGCGGATCTGATCCGGGGGCGTTGACGGGCCGGGGGCCGCGGCCCCCGGTATCCAGTTTACCGGGGGCTACCGACAGTTCCGGGGCTGTAGAAGCGACTTGTCCACAACCCCGGTCCGGTCAGCTCTTGCCCTGGTCGTTCGAAAGCCACTTCTCCGGCCGGACCCGCACCAGCACCGACCGCTCCCCGAGCGCCGAGTCGACGTACGCCTTCGCCTCGGCCTCGGGCCAATACCGCCCCGCGATCCGCAGCGCCTGCTCGCGCGTCGGCGGCTGGTCGTTGGCCACCACCGGACCCTCCACCGTCACGTACTTGTACGGCGGGTTCTCGTCCTGGACGGCCAGGCTCAGCCGGCCCGCCGCCGTGATCGCGCGGTCCTTGACCGTGTCGCGTTCCATCCAGATCAGCAGCTCGCCACCCGGCGAGTAGTCGTACCAAACCGGGACCGCCAGCGGTGCCCGGCCGGCGCGCTCCACCGCCAGCACCCCGACGTGCACCCCGCTCAAGAACGCTTCGCGCTCTTCCGCGGTCATCACGAACGACGACATGTCACTCCCCGGGTAGAAGATCGCCTACCCGGGGAGCAACACGCCACCGACTCCGGACATTCCGGACTACGAAGCCGCCGCCACCAGCCGCGCGTAGGAACCGCCGGCCGCCAGCAGGGACGCGTGCGGCCCCAGCTCCGTGATCCGGCCGCCCTCGACCACCGCGACCCGGTCCGCCGCCGCGGCCGTGTGCAGGCGGTGGGCGATCGCGATCACCGTCCGCCCGGCCAGCACGCTGTTCAGCGACCGTTCCAGATCCCGCGCCGAACCCGTGTCCAGCAGCGACGTCGCCTCGTCGAGCACCAGCGTGTGCGGGTCCGCCAACACGACCCGGGCCAGCGCCAGCTGCTGCGCGATCGACGCCGGTACCGGGTGCTCGCCCGAGCCCAGCTTCGTGTCGAGCCCGGACGGCAGGGTCGCGACCCAGTCCGACGCGCCCGCCGAGGCCAGCGCCGCCAGCAGCTCGTCGTCCGTCCAGTCACCGCCCGCCCGGCGGGCCGGCAGCGCCAGGTTCTGCCGGAGCGTCCCGGAGAACACGTGGTGTTCCTGGGTCAGCAGCAGAACCTCGCCGCGCAGGACGTCGTCGGCCAGCGACGAGACGTCCTGGCCGCCGATCCGGACCGAACCCGACGACGGTGCCGCGATGCCCGCCAGCAGCCGCCCGAGCGTCGACTTGCCCGCGCCGGACGGGCCGACGATCGCCAGCCGCTCGCCGCGCGGTACCCGCAGGTCGATGCCGTGCAGCACTTCGCGATCGGCGGTGTAGGCGAACCGGACGCCGTGCACGTCGATGTCGCGCCCGCGCGGGACCTCCGCCACCTTCGGCGACTCCTCGAGGGACACCGCGTGGATGCCCAGGATCCGGCGCGCCGCGGCCGCCGCGACCTGCAGGTCCTCCAACCAGAACAGCGCCTCGTTCAGCGGCGACGACATCGCCTGGACGTACAGCAGCATCGTCGTGATCTCGCCGAGCCCGGCCCAGCCGCGCGTGTACGCGAGCAGCCCGAGCGGCAGCATGACCGCCAGCGGCAGCACGTAGCTGATCTCCAGCGACGGCAGCCACCGCAGCTGCAGCGCCCGCATTCGCCGCTCGCCGAGGATGCTCTGGTCCAACGCGTCGTACGCCGCGTCGACGCGGCGCTCGGTGAGCCCGAGCGCCTCGACCGTGCGCGCGCCCTCCGCCGTCTCGTGGACGCTGGTCGTCAGGTCCGCCCAGCGGTCGAGCATCCACTGCATGATCGACGGGATCCGCCGCTGGTACCAGACGTTGACGGTCACCAGCAGCGGCACCGCGACCAGCAGGCCCAGCGAGAGCAGCGGCGACGTCAGCACCATCGCGACGACCGTGAACACCACGGTCACGGCCGCGATCAGGATCTCCGGGGCCGCGAACCGCGCCGCGTGGTCGATCCGGCCGAGGTCGGTCGTGGCGCGGCTGAGCAGGTCGCCGGTGCCGGCCGCTTCGACCGTGCCGAGCGGCAGCTGCAGCGCCGTCCCGACGAACTCCTCACGCGTCTTGGCCAGCACCAGCTCGCCGAAGATCGCGCCGCGCATCCGCGCGATCTTCCGCGCCACCGCCTGCAGCACCAGGATCGCGAGGAACGCCACCGCCAGCACGTCGACGTGACCCGTCGTCGTGCCACCCGCGACGTCGTCGACCAGCGAGCCGAGCAGCTGCGGCCCGGCCAGCCCGATCAACGTCGCCACGCACAACGCGCCGAGCAGCAGCCCGAACTCGCGTTTGTGCACCGCCGCCGTCTTCAGCGCCCAGCGCCGGACGTCCCGCCGGGACGCCGTGGGGAGCCGTTTCATACCGTCACTACCTTCGCCGTGAAAACCTCGTCGGCCACATGTGTCCACAAGGGACTCTGGCTGAACACCACCGTCGTCTTGCCGCGGCGCAGGGCCGCGACGCGCTCGGTGATGCGTGCCTCCGTGTGCGCGTCGACCGCCGACGTCGGCTCGTCCAGCACCAGCACGTCGGCGTCGGTCGCCAGCGCGCGGGCCAGGTTCAACCGCTGCCGCTGGCCACCGGACACCTCGCGCCCGCGCTCGCCGATGACCTCGTCGACGCCCTGGGGCAGCGCCGCGACGATGTCGTCGGCGTCGGCCGCGTACAGCGCTTCGGTGAGGCTCACGCCGCTCGGCCGCGCCGGCGCCAGCTGCTCGCGCAGCACGCCCGAGAACCAGATGTCCTGGTTGTGCGCGTAGACGACCCGCCGCCGCAGCTCCGCGAGCGCGACGTGGTCCGCCCGGACGCCGCCGACCAGCACCTCTTCGCCCTCGGCCGGGTCGGCGAAGCGCGCCAGCCGGTCGGCCACCGCTTCGCCGTCGGCGCCGAAGTCGACGACCGTCAGCCGTCCGGCGGCGACCCGCACGCCGGACTCGGTGTCGACCAGCTCCAGCGGCCCCGCGGGCAGCCGGACCGGCGTCCCCGGGTCCGCCAGCTTCGGGGGGATCGCCAGCAGCGTCACCACTTTCCGCGACGCGACCAGGCCCGATGTGATCGAGCCGACGGCCTCCGTCGCCGCGGTGACCGGCCAGACGAGGAACGCCGAAACGCCGTAGAACGCCACCAGCTGCCCGACGCCGATCTCCCCGGCCACGGCCAGCCGCGCGCCCAGCCAGGTGATCACCACGGTGACCAGGCCGGGCAGCGCGATCTCCGCGCCGGCCAGCCACGCCTCGGCCCTGCCGACCTCGATGCCGGCCCGCCGCACCCGCTGGCTCGTCTCGCGGAAGCGGGTGAAGAACCGCCGCTCGCCGCCGATGCCGCGCAGGATTCGCAGGCCCGACACGATGTCCGCGCCGAGCGCGTTGACCTCGCCGCGCTTCTCGCGCTGCTTGGCCTTGCGCTTCTGCAGCGGCGCCAGCAGCGGCCCGATGCCCAGCACCGCGACCGGCACGCCGACCAGCGCGACCACGCCGAGCAGCGGCGACGTCGAGATCAGCCACACGGCGACCACGACGAACGCGAGCAGCGAGCCGAACGCCCGGCCGGTCATCTCGACGGTGTTGCCGATGTGGTTGATGTCGGTCGTGGAGATCGCGACGAGCTCGCCGGTGGTCGTCTTCTCGCGCAGGCCGGCGCCGACACGCGTGGTGTGCGCCGACACAGCGCGCTGCGTGGAGCCCGCGCCGTGCAGCCAGAGGCCGTAGTTGAGGAAGTGCAGCCAGGTCCCGGTGAGCGCCTGCACCACGCCGAGCAGGGCGGCGGCCACCGCCCAGCGCCAGACGGCGGCACCGTCGTGCGCGCTGACGGCGCCGATGCCCTGGCCGATGACCAGCGGCACCAGCGCACCCGGCAGCGCCCAGACGACACCGAGCCCGGCGGCGCCCAGCACCGTGCCGAGCCGGGCCCGGAACACGGCGAGCAGGAAGCGGCTCGCGCTCGGCCGCGCGGGCAGCCGCAGCGGCGGAAAGGGATACGTGGCGGAAAGCACGATTCCCGACGGTAAGCCGACACCCGGGCAAAGGCGACCGATTTACGACGGCCCCGCCCGCGCGGCGGCGGCCGGGGCGCTTTCGGGAAGCACTTCGGGGCACCGCGGCCCGTGGGGGGACCCCCGGTTTCAACGTTACTCGTAGCCGCCGACAATTCCGGCTCGCGCGCCCGAGCCACCGCCGAGTTGTCCACAAGGCGTGTTCACCCAATCGAGTTGTCCCGCGGCACCCAAGCGCCCCAAGGTGGCCTTGGTTGCGTTGAGCGCACCGAAGGCCGCCTTGGGTGCGCTAACTGCCAGTCGCGTTACCTGAAGGTCGCGACGGTACGGGTGAACTCGAT